>CALFZM010000240.1 GCA_937952235.1 uncultured Opitutia bacterium
GACTGCGTTTCGACCCAACGGGTGGAGCCGCCTGTCCCCAGGCGGCTGACGTTCGGCCGACCGGTCCACAGCGGCTTGAGGACAAGCCGCTCCACCTCTCAGGCGGGCGCTTCCATCAGTAATTTGAAGGCCGACCGCCTTGTTCCGGCTACGGCAGATCCGCGGCGGAAAGGATGATCGCCAGCGCGAGGCCGAAATCCTTCACGGCGGTCGTCTTCTCGACGTCGGTCCATTCGTCGAGCGAATGCGAGCGGCCGGAGCGCTGCGCCGATTGCGAAGCCATGGCGAACGCGGGGATGCCCAGGCTGATCGGGATGTTGGCGTCGGTGCTGCTGATGTTCCAGGCGGGCACCTTGTCGAAGCGCCGCATGGTCGCGGCCACCTGCTGGAGCAGCGGCGTCTCGGGGGCGGTCACGCCCGACGGCCGCTCGCCGATGAGCTTCACGTCGGCCGTGATCCGGCCGAACGTCGTCGAGCGCGCGGCGTTCTCCTCCGCGACGGATTCCTCGACGATCCGGAGGAATTCGCGGTCGATCTTCGCCAGTTCCTCGGGCGACACGGAGCGCATGTCGACCTCCATCGCGACCTCGAACGGGATCGAGTTCACCGAGGTCCCGCCGCTGACGACGCCGACGTTGTAAGAGACCTTCGGCTGCTTGGACGCGACGACGCGACCGAGCCGCGCGATGGCGTTGCCGAGCGCGAACGCGGGGCTGACCTGGCCGAACGCGCCCCAACTGTGTCCGCCCGGGCCCTTGAACGTGACACGGTACCGCTTGCTGCCGAGGGCGGCGTTGGTGATGAGATCGTTGTTCGAGCCGTCGACCGTGATGAAGCGCTTGATCCGGTCCTTCCACGGGCCCTTCTGAAACAGGTAACGCATGCCGCGCAGGTCGCCGGGGCCTTCCTCGCCGACGTTGCCGATGAAGAGAATGTCGGACCGCGTCTGCACGCCCGCGGTGCGCATCGCGCGGATCGCCGCCAGCAGGAACGCGAGGCCGCGCGTGTCGTCGCCGATGCCCGGCGCGCTCAGCCGCGTGCCCTGGCGCTTCACGGTCACGTCGGTGCCCTCGGGAAACACCGTGTCGAGGTGCGCCGCGACCGCGAGCAGCGGCGCGCCGGCGCCGCCGGTGCCGCGCCACACGCCCAGCGCGTTGCCCTCCGCGTCGATCTGCACGTCGGCCAGCCCGACCTCGCGCAGCAGCTTCGCGTACGCCTCGGCGCGGGCCTGCTCCTTGAAGGGCGGCGCCGGGATCTGCGTGAGCAGGATCAGCTCGGCGACGAAGCGTTCGTAGTCCCGATCGAACTCCGCGACCGCCGCCTTGTACGCTGCCGACTCCACGACCCGCTGCGCGCGCTGGTCGTCGTTCCCGCGCCGGGCGGCATCGGCGCCGGGAAGCGGCAGCACGAACGCCACCGAGAGCAGGAGGGAAATCCGGAGGGCGCGCCGAAGGGGGCTCATCGCGCGATGAGCGGGCAAAGCGGGAACCGGGTCAATTCCAGCGTGGCGGCCGACGCCGGCGGCCAGGTCAGGCTCCCACCGGGTGCCAGGTGGTCTTGAACTCCAGGAACTCGCGGATCGCGTACGCGCTCTGCGCGTCGTCCGCGAGCCAGGCGGCCGGCGACTCGGGCGCGGCGAAGTGCACGCGCTTCACGCTCTCGGCGGCGCCGAGCTGCAGGGCCTTGCGCTCCGCGGCGCCCACCGCGGCGCTCAGGCCGCGCAGGTGCGCGTGCGTGGCGAAGGTCGGCACCAGTTCCGCGCGAAAGCCGGTGAGCAGGTTGACGACGCCGCCGGGCAGGTCGCTCGTCGCCAGCATTTCCCCGAGCAGGATCGCGGCATAGGGCAGGCGCTCGGAGGCGAGCGCGACGACGGTGTTGCCGCTGACGATCACCGGTGCCACCAGCGAGATCAGGCCGAGCAGCGCCGGGACGTCGGGCGCGATCACGCCGACCACGCCCATCGGCTCGGTGACGGTGAAATTGAAGTGCGGCGAGGCGACCGGATTCACGTTGCCCAGCACCTGCTCGTACTTGTCGGCCCAGCCCGCGTAGTACACCAGCCGGTCGGCCGCCGTCTCGACCTCGCGCGCCGCCGCGGTCCGGCTCTCGCCGAACCGCACGAGCATCCCGACGAGTTCGTCCCGCCGCGCCTCGACCATCTCGCCGAGCCGGTAAAGGATCTGCCCCCGGTTGTACGCCGTGCGCCGCGCCCAGCCCGGCCCGGCCTTGGCGGCGGCCTCGACCGCGTTGCGCAGGTCCTTGCGCGTGCATTGCGGAACGTTGGCGTAAAACGCCCCCGACGCATCGCGCACCGGGAAGGTGCGTCCGCTCTCGGAGCGGATGAATGCGCCGCCGACGTACGGCTTGGGCGTCTTGGTGATTGGAAGGCGGGACATGGGGCGGGAGGAAGATGGGCGGGAGGGTGGCCGTGGGATCAGGCGAGCTGCCCGTATTCGAGCATGCCCTGGCGGCCGCCTTCGCGGCCGAAGCCGGACTCCTTGTATCCGCCGAACGGCGACGTGGGGTCGAACTTGTTGTAGGTGTTGGCCCACACCACGCCGGCCTTCAGCTCGGTGGAGAGCTTGAGGATGCGCGAGCCCTTGTCGGTCCACACCCCCGCGCTCAGGCCGTAGGCGGTGTTGTTGGCCTTCTCGACCGCCTCCTCGACCGTGCGGAAGGTGAGCACGCTCAGGACCGGGCCGAAAATCTCCTCGCGCGCGATGCGGTGGCTCATCGACACGCCGCTGAAGACCGTGGGGCGGAAATAAAAACCCTTCGCCGGCAGCCGGCACGGCGGCTGGTACATCTCCGCACCCTCTTTCCGGCCGCTCGCGACCAGTTCCCCGATGCGGTGGAGCTGGGCGGCGGAATTGATCGCGCCGATGTCGGTGTTCTTGTCCATGGGATCGCCGACGCTCAGCACCCGGATGCGCTGCTTCAGCTTCGCCAGCACCGCGTCGGCGACGGGCTCGTGCACCAGCAGGCGCGAACCGGCGCAGCAGACATGGCCCTGATTGAAAAAGATGCCGTTGACGATGCCCTCGACCGCCTGGTCGAGCGGCGCGTCGTCGAACACGATGTTGGCCGCCTTGCCGCCGAGCTCGAGGGTCAGTTTCTTTCCCGTCCCGGCGAGCGACCGCTGGATGTGCTTGCCGACCTCGGTCGACCCGGTGAACGCGATCTTGGCGGGCGTGGGATGGCCGACGAGGGCGGCGCCCGTCTCGCCCGCGCCGGCGACGAAATTCACGACGCCCGGCGGCAGCTCCGCGTCCTGCAGGATCTCCGCCAGCTTGAGGCAGGTGATCGAGGTCGTCTCGGCCGGCTTCAGCACCACGGTGTTGCCCGCGGCAAGCGCGGGGGCGAGTTTCCACGCCAGCATGAGCAGCGGAAAGTTCCACGGGATGACCTGGCCGACCACGCCCAGCGGCTCCAGCCGGCGACCGGGCGCGACGTACTCGAGCTTGTCGGCCCAACCCGCGTGATAGAAGAAATGCGCCGCGGCCATCGGCACGTCGAAGTCGCGCGCCTCCTTGATCGGCTTGCCGCCGTCGAGCGTCTCCGCGACCGCGAACTCCCGCGCGCGGTCCTGCAGGAGCCGCGCGATGCGAAACAGGTACTTGCCGCGCTCGCGTCCCGGCAGCCGGCGCCAGGTCGAATCGAAGGCCCGCTGCGCGGCGGCGAAGGCGGCGTCGACATCCTCGCGTCCGGCCAGCGCGATCTCGGCGAGCTTCTGCTCGTTGCCGGGATTGATCGAGTCGAAGTACCGGCCCGATTTGGGCGCGACGAAGGCGCCGTCGATGAAAAGGTCGTAGCGCGGCTTCAGCTTCGGGTCCGCGGTCTCGGGAGCGGGATCGAAGGTCCACAGGTCACCGAAGACGAGCTCGGGCGCCGGCCGGCCGGAGCGGACGGGAACGCGGGGGGACTTTTTCGCGGCAGTGGAGGGCATGGGGGAGGCGCCGGTGACCAACAGCCCGGGGGCGGACGGCCTCGATCGGCGGAGCACGGCGGTCGGCTTAGTAGGATTCGGCAGCTTCGCTGAAATAATACGGCGCCTGATACGCGCCGGTGCGCTCCTTCTCGAGCTGGCGCAGCAGGTCGTTGAGCAGGGAGCTCGCGCCGAAGCGGTAGCGCGCGGGCGTGAGCCAGGCGTCACCCAGGGTCTCCTTCACCGCGACGAGGAACTGCAGCGCCTGCTTCGCGGTGCGGATGCCGCCGGCGGGCTTCATCCCGACGGCGATTCCCGTGTCCAGGTAGTGATCGCGGATGGCCTCGAGCATGACCTGGTTGTTGCCGAGGGTGGCGTTGAGCGACGTCTTGCCGGTGCTGGTCTTGATGAAGTCGCCCTCGCGGATCACGCGCAGCGCGAGGAAGGAGGCGGCGCGGATGTTGTCGTAGGTCTCCAGTTCGCTCACCTCGAGGATGACCTTGAGCGCCGCGGCGCCGCAGGCCGTGACGACCGCGGCGATCTCGTCCTGCACGCGGCCAAAATCGCCGGCGAGGAACGCCCCGCGATTGATCACCATGTCGACCTCGTCGGCGCCGTCGGCCACCGCCGCCCTGACCTCCGCGAGGCGCGTGCGGAGGGGCGCCTGCCCGCTGGGAAACGCCGTGGCGACCGACGCGATGCGCACTCCGTTGCCCGAGCCAAGGGCCCGGCGCGCGTGGCGCACCATCGAGGGATAGACGCAGACGGCGGCCACCCGGGGGACCGAATCGTCGTGGGGCCGCAGCGCCTTCTGGCAGAGGGAGGCGACCTTGCCGGGCGTGTCCTTGCCCTCGAGCGTCGTGAGGTCGACCATCGAGACGGCTTTCCTCAAACCCCAGACCTTGGCCGCCTTCTTGATCGAGCGGGTCGCGTACTTGGCCACGCGCTCCTCGACGCCGACGGCGTCCACCGTCCCGATGGCATCGAGCAGCCGGCGAAGCGCAGGTGGCGAGGACGGGGCGACCATCCGGCGACTATCGCCGCGGCGGCGCTGAAAACAAATCAAAAGCCGGCCGCCCCCGCCTGGCGAAGAGGATGGCACATTTCACCGAATACAGGTTCACAGGGGAACGTCCTTCCCGTGATGCTCCGCCTCCTGAACGCCTTCCTCGTCGCCAGCCTTTCCACCGCGCTCGCCGCCGAAGCCGGGTTCAAGGGTCCGCTCAACGCCGGCGCGATCGAGGGACCGCCCCGCCAGGAGACGAGCGGCATGGCGTTTTCGCGGCGCACGGCGGGGCTGGTCTGGACGCACGACGACAGCGGCGGCAGCCCGCAGCTCTTCGGCGACGACCTCGCCACCGGCAAACGGCGCGGGGTGCTGCGCCTCGCCGGGGTGAAGAACGAAGACTGGGAGGACCTCGCGGCGTTCGAGCGCGACGGCCGGGCCTGGCTCCTGGTGGGGGACGTCGGCGACAACGACGCGAAGCGTCGCGCGGTGCGGATGCACCTGGTCGAGGAACCGCCGGCGACGGCCCTGCGCACCGGCGGTCCCACGGACGTCACGCCGGCGTACACGATCGACTTCCGCTTCGTCGACGGCCCGCGCGACTGCGAAGGGCTGGCGGTGGACGCCGCCGAGGGCATGGTTTACCTCGTGACCAAGCGCGAGCGCACCCCGCGGCTTTACCGCGTGCCGCTCGCCGATCCGCGCGGACGGCTGGTCGAGGCGGCCTTCGTGACCGAAATCGCGGGCGTGAGCACCGGCGAGCGGCCGGAAAACCTCATCAAGCGGCTGGCCGGGCCCCGGTTCAACTGGCCGACGGCGATGGATTTCTCCGCCGACGGGCGGGCGGCCGTGGTCCTCACCTATGGCGAACCGCTCGTCTTCGCCCGCGAGGGCGGACAGCCGTGGGCGGAGGTGTTCAAGCGCCCGCCCGCGCGCCTCGGCTTTCATGGCTTTCCCCAGGCGGAAGCGGTGACCTTCTCCCTCGACGGCCGGAGCGTGTACGTGGCGTCGGAAAGCACGCCGGCGCTGGTGCGGTACGATCGCGAATAGGCGTCCGCCTTCGAGTGCGGCCGGGGACGGCCGCGCTCCCCCCGGGGAACATGCGGCCGCGCCCTGGCGGAAGCGGCTTGAGGTCGGGGCGCGCGACCGGCAATTAGCGGACCGCCGGCGAGCCGGCTCATTCCCATGCGCTTCCCCACCCTTCGCGTCTTCGCCGCCTTCCTCGTCCTGCTCATGCTCGCGGCCGCCCCCGGCGGCCGTGCGGCGGGCTTCGACGCCG
Source organism: uncultured Opitutia bacterium (assembly GCA_937952235.1). Lineage (GTDB taxonomy): Bacteria > Verrucomicrobiota > Verrucomicrobiia > Opitutales > Opitutaceae > ER46. Next base: position 6,211 of record CALFZM010000240.1, read on the forward strand.
CGGAGCTCGCCGCCCTGCGCGCCGCCGACGACGAGCGGCTCGCGGCGACCAAGGCGGCCAGCCCCGAGCGGCTGGAAGCGATCTTCTCGGACGAGCTGCACTACGGCCACTCCAGCGGGAAGGCCGACACGAAGGCCTCGCAGATCGAGGGCATCGTCGGCCGCACGTATGCGTATGAACATTTCGAGCACAAGGAGCGGACGTTCGTCCCCGCGGGCCCGGGCGTGGCGTTGATGCGCGGCCGCGTGCTCGTCCGGATGCGCACCAAGGCCGGAGCCGAAAACAACCTCGACCTCACCTATCTCGCCGTCTGGCGCCAGGAGAACGGCCGCTGGCGGTTCTACGCGTGGCAGTCGTGCCGGAATCCGTAGCACGACTTCGCGGAGGGGAAACCACTCGTCCCCTCCAGCGACCGGAAACCAGGGTCCCCCAGCGGCTGAGCCACCTTCAAATCAGCCGTGAAGCCACAGTGAAAGGTGGAGCAGCTTGTCCTCAAGCTGCTGCGGACCGATCCATCGCACGTCAGCCGCCTGGAGACAGGCGGCTCCACCGCAGCGGCATCATTCCGGCGGAGATTCGGCCGTTCGCTCCGCAGCGGCTTGGGGACAAGCCGCTCGACCTATGCGTGCAGCCGTTTCATCGGCGATTCGAAATCCAACGGCACGTGCCGGCTCAACCGCCCTTGCGCACCGGGGGTGCGCGCAGCTTCCAATGCAGGTTGTCCGCACGCCCGGTCTTCATCACTTCGCTGGCGCGGGTGACGAGTTCCGGATGCGTCGCGGCCAGGTTTGTCTTCTCCGCCGGGTCGGAGCGGAGGTCGAAAAGCTGGATCGGAGCGTCGGGGGTACGCAGGCGCAGCGCCTTCCAGCGGCCGTCGAGCAGCACGGCCTGGCTGACGCCGTTCTCGTAGAACTCCCAGTAGAGGAACGGGTGCCGCGGCTGCTCCCCGCGACCGAGCAGCGTCGGCACGAAGCTGACGCTGTTGAGTTTCACCGGGACCGGCGCGCCCGCGAGCTCTGCCGCGGTGCGGAACAGGTCCCCAAAGTAGCCGACGTGCCCCGACACCGTGCCCGGCCGCACCTGGCCCGGCCACCGCGCGAGGAACGGCACCCGGATGCCGCCGTCGGTGAGGCTGCGCTTGAGCCCGCTGAACGGCCCGCCCGGCGTGAAGAAGGCCGGATCGTAGTTCGGCCCGCCTTCGCGATGCGGACCGTTGTCGCTGGAAAACATGACCAGGGTGCGCTCGTCGAGCCCGAGCCGCCGGAGGTGGGCGATGAGCGCGCCCACGTCGCGATCGAGCCGCGTGATCATGGCGGCGTGCGCCTTGGCGGACTCGGACCAGGGCTTGTCGGCGTACTCCCCGAGGTCGGGCACCTCGTTGCCCTCGCCGAGCTCACGGCTGCGCTCGTTGTTCGCGTGCGGAGTCACGACGGAGTAGAAAAGGAAGAACGGCCGCTCGCGATTGCGCTCCACGAATGCCCGCGCCTCCTCGGCGAGAAGGTCGCCGGCGTAGACCTGGCGGTTCCGGGAATAACCCGACCCCTCGTGCGATCCGACCTGCACGAGATCGTTCGGCAGCGGGACCTTCTCCTCGTTGCGGTAGAGGAAACTGGGATAGTGGTTGTGCGCGTGGCCCTGGTTCAGGTAGCCGAAAAAGTAATCGAAGCCCTGCACGTTGGGATGCCCGGTGGAACCGGGTTCGCCGAGACCCCACTTGCCCACGAGCCCGGTCGCGTAGCCCGCCTGCTGAAGCACCTTCGCGATCGTGACGTCGTCTGCGCGCAGCGTCTGCGCCGCGCTGCCCCGCGCCCCGGCATTGCCGCGCACCGTGGTGAACCCCAGATGCTGGCCGGTCATCAGCACGCTGCGCGAGGGAGCGCAGACCGTGCTGCCGGCATAGAATTGGGTGAACCGCATGCCCTCGGCAGCCATCCGGTCGAGATGCGGGGTGCGGATCAGTTTCTGTCCGTAGGACCCGAGTTCGCCGTAGCCGAGGTCATCGGCGAGGATGAATATCAGGTTGGGCCGCGGTGCCTGGGCGAAGGCCGACGCCACCAGCGCGAGCAACAGGGGCAACAGAGGAAAGCGCATGATGCTCCAACGGAACACCGCGTGGACGCCGGGGCAATCCCCGCGGGAGGGCGAAGCGAGCGGCCGCCGGGGCGAACCCGCCGACACGCAGCGGCGAGGCGCCGGGCGGCCGCTCGCTCGTCAGCGGAACTTGTCCCGCATCGCCTGGATCCCGGGAATGCGTTCCAGCAGCGGGTGGTGCGCGGGTTCGAACGACTGGATGAGCGAACGCTGGCGACGGCCGACGAGGACCGTGAGGATATAACCGTCGTAACCCGGCGCCCGCACGGTCGGGTGGTAGCCGCGGTCGACCAGGAAGGTGTCGCCGTGCCGCGTCATCGCCACCGTGGGCTCTCCACCGGGGCCGTCGTAGCAGAACTGCGCGCCGAAGCCGGTCTCCGGTCGGAACCGGTAATGATAGAGCTCCTCGAAATCCGTCTCCTCCGGCGGGCGCTCCGTGTCGTGCTTGTGCGGCGGATACCCGGACCAGCAGCCCTCGTCACCGTAAAGCTCACTCACGAGCAGGCGACCGGCACGCCCCGCGCCGTTCTGCCCGAGAATGTGGCAGATGCGCCGCCGGGAGTGCGTCGCCGCGGAGCCCACCTCCACGGCGTCGACCTCGTCGGGCGTGATCCGAAACGGGGCGAACGGCTGGTCGCAGACGCCGCCCGCGATCGCCACCTCCGTCCCGTCGAGCAGGCCGAGGACGGTGATGCGGGGGCAGGTGCCGCAATAGACGGAGTCGGCGGCGCCACTCCACAGGTCGGCCCGCCGCCCGACGTTCCGGAAATCCTGGCCGCCGGCCGCCACGTCGGCCCGGCCGGTCAGCACGACGCACAGCGTCTCGCACCCCGGCACCTCCAGCGTGACCGACTGGCCCGCCGCGAGCCGCAGCAGGTTGAAATAGGTCTGGGTCAGCACTCCCGCGCCGGGCACGACGAGCGGTTCGTGGCGGTGGTCCGAGGCGCGTATCAGGAGCGGCATGGCAGCGGGGGCGCGGCGGGGCGATCCGGGCGCCGGAGCCACCGTCGCGTCCGGCACGGCCAAAGTCGAGCCACGGGCGCCCGGAAATTTCCGGACCGGCGGCTACGGACCCGCCCAAAGGCGCTCCGGATATTTTCCGAGCCGAACCAGGTCCGCGATCGCCGCCTCGACGCGCGGCTTGTCCTCGCGATAGGTGACGCCGAACCACTGGCTGCCCGTCGG
>CALFZM010000241.1 GCA_937952235.1 uncultured Opitutia bacterium
CGGTGGAGCCGCCTGTCCCCAGGCGGCTGACGTGCGATGGACCGGTCTGCAGCAGCTTGAGGACAAGCTGCTCCACCCTTCAGTGCGGCTGTCCTTGAAGGACAACTGCATGTCCGTTGGCTGAGCCGAACCTGCAGTCGGCCTGCAAGTCACCGGGGAAACGGCCGCACCGGTGGAGCCGCTTCTCCCCACGGCTGACGTTCGGCGCCTCCCCCCCGCTTGCGATCGCTGGCGGGACCGCCGGGGTAAGCGCGCCGACGGGCCGGGACTTGCTGCGCAGGCGGGGGCGTTCGACCGGTTCAGCCCGCCGGTCAATCGTCCGCGATGGCCGTTTTCGCTTGCGGACCTGAGCCGCCCTCCTTTTTTCCGCACCTTCCAGGTGTGCATCCGGCTTCGCGCGGGACCTCCTCCCCGCCGCCGCTTCACCCACCCATTCCCCTCCCTGCTTCGCCAATGATTGAAGTCAAAGGTCTCGTCAAAACCTACGGCCCCAAACGTGCAGTCGACGGCGTCACCTTCACGGTCAAACGCGGCGACATCCTCGGGTTCCTCGGACCCAACGGCGCGGGCAAGTCGACCACGATGAAAATGATCACGGGCTTCCTCCGCCCGGACGCCGGCACGGCCAAGGTCGACGGCGTCGACGTCACCCAGGACCCGGTGGCGGTCAAGAGCAAGCTCGGCTACCTCCCCGAAAGCGCGCCGGCGTACCCGGAGATGACCGTCGAGGAATTCCTCGGTTTCGTCGCCGACGTGCGCGGCTTCCGCTCCGCGGACGCGAAAGCGGCCCAGGTGGATCGGGCGATCAAGCTGACCCACCTCGCCCCGGTCCGGAAGCAGACGATCGAGACGCTCTCCAAGGGCTTCAAGCAGCGCGTGGGGTTTGCGCAGGCCCTGCTCCATGATCCCGCGGTGCTGATCCTCGACGAGCCGACCGACGGCCTGGACCCGAATCAAAAGAACGAGGTGCGTTCGCTGATCAAGAACATGGCGGTCGAGAAGGCCGTCATCCTCTCGACGCACATCCTCGAGGAGGTCGATGCGATCTGCAATCGCGTCATCGTCATCTCCCAGGGCCGCGTGGTCGCCGACGAAACGCCGGCCCAGCTCCGCGCCCGCAAGCCCGGCGCGCGGCTCGACGAAATCTTCCGCGACCTGACCCGCGGCGACATCTGAACTCGAAGCAGCGAGGAGTGGGGAGCGAGTAGCGAGCATCCTTCGATCGCAACTGCTGCCCACGACGGAGTCCGTCCCTCCTCGCTACTCACTATTCGCTCCTTCTTCCTTCCGCCCCCATGCGCCAAATCGCTCCGATCTTCAAACGCGAGTTCCTCGGCTACTTCCGCTCGCCGGTCGCGTACGTGTTCCTGATCGCATTCCTCGTCATCTCCGTGTCGCTGGCCTTCTCCCGGTATGGCGGATTCTTCCGCGCCGGGGTCGCCAGCATGGAGAGCTACTTCACGTTTTTCCCCTGGCTGTTCATGTTCATCGTGCCCGCCGTCGGCATGCGGCTCTGGTCGGAGGAAAAACGCTCCGGCACCGTCGAGCTCCTGTTCACGCTGCCCGTCACCACGCTCGAGGCCGTGCTCGGGAAATTCCTCGCGGGCTGGGCGTTTCTCGCCCTCGCGGTGGTGCTGAGTTTTCCGATGGCGCTCACCGTCGGCTATCTCGGCGATCCCGACTGGGGCGTGATCTTCACCACGTACGTCGGCGCGATCCTGATGGCCGGCGGGTATCTCGGCGTCTGCGCGCTGACGTCCGCTCTCACCAAGAACCAGGTCATCAGCTTCGTGCTGAGCCTCGGTGCGTGCGCGATCCTGCTGTTCCTCGGCTTCAGCAGCTTCACCGACACCCTCGAGGGCGTGCTGCCCGTGGCGCTGGCCGATGCGCTGGCGAATTTCAGCTTCATCACCCACTTCGACGCCTTCACGAAGGGCATCATCGATCCCAAGGACGTGATCTTCTTCCTCTCCCTGATGGGGTTCACGCTCTTCCTGAACGTGGTCGCGCTCGAGCGCTGATCGTCCCCTCCCGCGCACACCTCACCCTTTATCGCTCCCGCCCATGAAACTCGGAAGCAAGACGCTCACCATTGTCCTCCTCCTGATCGGGCTCGTGCTCGTCAACTACCTGGCGTCCTCAATCCCCGCCCGGGTCGACGCCACCGCGGAATCGATCTATTCGCTCTCGTCCGGCACCAAGGCGATGCTCGGCAAGATCGAGGAACCGGTCTCGATTGACCTCTACTTCTCCAAGGACGCGACCGGCCTGCCCATCGCGTACAAGAACTACGCCGCCCGCGTGCAGGAGATGCTGCGCCAGTACGTGCGCGCCTCGCGCGGCAAGCTCGGCCTCAACGTCATCAATCCGCGCCCCGACACGCCCGAGGAGGAGAAGGCGACCGCGTCGGGCCTCACGCCCCAGGTGGCGCAGCAGGGCGGCGAGCCGTTCTACTTCGGCCTCATCGTGACGCAGGCCGACCAGCAGAAGACGATCGCGGCCTTCACCCCGCAGCGAGAGCAGTTCCTCGAGTACGACCTCTCGAAGCTGATTTTCAGCGTGCAGCAGCTCGACAAGCGCAAGCTCGGGCTCATCTCCAGCCTGCCCCTGCAGGGTACCAGCCCGCAGGAGATGCAAATGATGATGATGATGCGCCGGCAGCCGCAGCCGTCGCAGATGATCGCCACCGAGCTCGAACAGTCGTTCCAGATCCTGCCGGTCGACGCCGCCGCCACCGAGCTGCCCGCGGGGCTCGACGTGCTGGTGATCGCGCATCCGCAGGGACTCTCCCCCAAGCTGCAGTTCGCGGTCGACCAGTTCCTGCTCGGCGGCAAGCCGGTCTTCCTCGCCGTCGACCCGGCGTCGCAGCACTTCAAGCGCCAGAGCAACCCGCAGCAGATGATGATGGGCGGCGGGCCGCAGAACGTGTCCAGCGACCTGCCCACGCTGCTCGCCGCCTACGGCGTGCAGTACGATCCGCAGAAGGTCGTCGGCGACATCGAGAACGCCACTCAGGTCCAGACCGGCGTCGGCGGGATCGCCCGCTACCCGATCTGGCTCAGCCTGCGCGGCAAGGACGCCTTCAACACCAAGTCGATGGCGACCGCGCAGATCAACTCGGCGATGTTCATCGAGTCGGGCAGCATCGCGAAGCGCGAGGGCGCCGATGTCACCTTCACGCCGCTCGTCGAGACTTCCGCGCAGGCGGGTGACATCGCCAGCATGATGCTGCAGTTCGCCCAGCCCGACGACGTGGCGAAACAGCTCACGCCGAGCGGCCGTAAGACGATCGCCGCGCTCGTCACCGGCAAGTTCAAGACGGCGTTTCCCGACGGCGCGCCGAAGGAGGAGAAGCCCGCCGACGACGCCGCGAAGAAGGAAGAGCCGAAGAAAGAGGAGCCAAAGCCCGCGGAATTCCTCAAAGAGTCGAAGGGCACCTCCACGCTCTTTGTGGTCGCTGACACCGACTGGCTCTTCGACGACTACAGCGTCCGCAAGTTCAACTTCTTCGGGCAGACGGCCGCGGAGCCGTTCAACGACAATCTCGCGCTCGCGGCCAACACGATCGAGTTCCTCGGCGGCTCCCAGGACCTGATCTCGATCCGCGGCAAGGGCACGTCGCTGCGGCCGTTCGACGTCGTGCGCAAGATGGAGTCCGAAGCGCAGAAGCAGTACCAGTCGAAGCTGACCGAGCTCGACGCGCAGCTCCAGCAGGTGCAGACGAAACTGAGCGAGCTGCAGACGAAGAAGGGGGAAGGCAACCGCCTCATCGCCACGCCGGAGATGGCCAAGGCCATCGAGGATTTCCAGAAGCAGCAGGCGGCGATCCGCGGCCAGCGCCGGGAAATCCGCCGCGCGCTGCGGGAAGACATTGACCGGCTGGAAAACCGGCTGCTCCTCATCAACCTGCTCGTCGCGCCGGTGTTCATCGGCGCCTTCGGCTTCTGGTTCTACCGCTCCCGCAAGAACTGACGCGCGCGCGGGCCGCCCCCGGGGCGCCCGCTCCCCGTCCCTCCTCAACCTCTTCGTTTCCGCCTGCGATGAAACTCAAGACCCTCGTCGTCTCCGTCCTCGTCCTCGCCGTCCTCTCCGCCGTCGCCTTCATCGCGCGCCGGCCGCCCGCGCCGCCGTCGGCCGATGCCCGCATCAACCAGCCGCTCGTGGAGCGCGCCGCGATCGACCAGACCCAGAAGCTCAAGCTGAGCGACGCCGGCAAGACGGTGGAACTCGCGCGTCAGAGCGACGGCACCTGGCGCGTCGCGTCGTATCACGACCTCCCCGCCGATTTCGCGAAGCTCTCGGGCTTCGTCGGCAGCCTCACCGAGGCCAAGCTCCAGCGGCTCGTGACCTCCAACGCGGAGCGCATCGGCCGCCTGGAGTTCAAGGACACCCGGATCGAACTGCTCGATGGCGGCGGCAAGGCGCTGCTTTCGCTCACGCTGGGCAAGAACGCCGAGGTCGGCGGCGGGCGCTACGTGCGATTTGGCGACGAGAACAAGGCCTATCTCACCAACTTCTCCGCGTGGCTCGACAGCGAAGCGAAGAACTGGGCCAACTCCGAACTCATCAACCTCAAGGCCGATGACATCGCGAAGATCGAGGTGCCGTTCGCGGAGGGAGGAGCCGTGACGCTGACCCGCGCCAAGAAGGAGGACCCCTGGACCGCCGAGCCCACGCCCGACGGTCAGCGCGTGAAGTCCGATCGCGTCTCGACGATCCTCAGCTCGATCGGCGCGCTCCGGTTCACGGACACCGCCGCGCCCGAGGATGCGAACGCCGCCGCCGCGAAGGCCAATCTGCGCACCTACAAGCTCACGACCTTCGACCAGAAGAGCTACACCGTCGCCCTCGGCCGCAAGCCGGAGGAGAAGAAGCTCAAGCCGCCGGCGCCCGACGCGAAGGCGGGACCCGCCGCGCTCGGCAGCGTGGCCGACCTGGCGAAGAAGGACGAGAAGAAGGACCCGGCCGCCAAGGCCGACGACAAGCCGCTCGCGCCGGAATTCGAAACCATCCCAGCCGGCCCCGTCTTCGCGTTCATCACCGCCAGCGAAGCCTCGGCCCCGGTGAATGCCGCGATGCAGAAGCGCGCGTACCAGATCGCCGACTACGTCTTCACCGGCCTGCCCCAGAAGGCCGAGGAGCTTTTCGAACCCGTGCCACCGGCGCCCGCCCCCGCCACCACTGCCGCACCTGCGCCCGCGCCTGCGGCCGAGAAGAAGCCGTAAGGCTGGCGAGCGGAGGGTAAACCCATGCCCCCGCTCGAGCAGACGGAAGTCCGCGCACCTGAGTCGGACTCATGCCGTTGGACTTCAAATCAGGCATGCGAACGGCCGCACTGAATGGTGGAGCGGCTTGTCCTCAAGCCGCTGCGAACCGGTCCGTCGCACGTCAGCCGCCTGGGGACAGGCGGCTCCACCTCAACGGCAGGAGTCCGGTTGAGCCGCGGTCCCCGGCCGCAGTCAACCGCTGAAGGCTTTGAGTCCCGCCACCCCGGCCACGATGAGCGCGATGCAGAGCACGCGCAGGACGGTGGCGGGTTCACCCAGCCAGATCATGCCGACGATGGCGGTGCCCACGGCGCCAATGCCCGTCCAGACCGCGTAGGCGGTGCCGATCGGCAGCTCCCGGGCGGCGAGCGCCAGCAGGTACATGCTGGCCGCCATGGCGGAGATCGTGCCGACGCTCGGCCAGAGCCGCGTGAAGCCGACGGTGTATTTGAGCCCGACCGCCCAGGCGATTTCGAGCAGCGCGGCCACAAGGAGAAGGATCCAGGGTTTCATGTGCGGAATTCGCCGAGCCTGCCGTCGCCGGCCGGCAGGGGAAGCCGGCAGTTTTCCACGGGCATGCAATGCCATCGCTCGCCCGTTGGATCCGGATCTCACGGCTGAACCTTCCAGCGCCGGACTCATGCAGTCGGCCTTCACATCAGCCATGAAGGCGGCCGTACCGAGCGGGGGAGTCCTCCAGAGCACATTAAGCAAATGCGTAGCCGCTCAAAGTGGGCTTAAACGCGAAGACGCTACGGAAAGCAAAGATTCGCGAAGAATACTTGGCGAAACGTCGCGGTCCTTTGCGACTTTGCGTTTTGGTTGGGGCTAAAGAATGACTGAACCTCCTCAAGCCGCTGCGAACCGGTCCGTCGCACGTCAGCCGCCTGGGGAAAGGCGGCTCCACCGCAACGGCATCGTTCCGGCCGAGATCAGGCTCCACTTCGAACCTTTACACGCATCAACGCTTCCATATGCGTTGATGCGATATGCTGCCCGACCGGCCCATCTCGGAACTCTTTGCGCAAAAGCGCCCGCTGCGGTCGCTCGAGTTTTTTCCACCGAAGGACGAAGCCGGAGTCGAGGCCCTCCGGGCGACCGCCGCGGCGCTGACGCGGATGAATCCGGATTTCGTGTCCGTCACCTATGGCGCCGGCGGCACGACGCGGGATCGCACGGCGCAGGTGTGCGCGCTGTTGAAGCAGGAGTTTGGCTTCACCGTGATGCCTCACCTCACGTGCGTCGGGCACTCCCGGGCGGAGCTGGGCGAGATCGCCGACCGGATTCACGGGAGCGGCTTCCGCAACATCATGACCCTGCGGGGCGACCCGCCCAAGGGAGCGACGGAGTTCAAGGTGGCGAACGACGGCCTGCGCCATGCCCATGAGCTCGTCTCGCTGCTCAAGACGCGTCAGGCCGGTTTCTGCCTGGGCGTGGCGGGCTATCCCGAGAAGCACCCGGAAGCGCCGTCGCTCGACGTCGATCTCACGCACCTCCGCCGCAAAGTCGACGCGGGGGCTGACTTCATCACCACGCAGCTCTTCTTCGACAACACCCTCTACTACCGCTTCGTGGAGCGCTGCCGCGCCGCGGGCATCACGGTTCCGATCGTGCCCGGCATCATGCCGGTCCTCTCGCTGAAGCAGATCCAGCGGTTCACGTCGATGTGCGGTGCCACCCTGCCGCGCACGCTGATCACCCGGCTGGAGGTCGCCGCCGAGAATGCGGATGTACTCGAGACGATCGGCATCGATTGGGCCCTGACCCAGATCCGGGGACTCATGGCCAACGGCGCTCCCGGATATCACCTCTACATTCTGAATCGTGCCAAGGGCGCCCTGGCGCTCACCGCCGGGCTCGCGGCCTAGAGCCGATTCAATCATTCTGCCGCCCAAACCTAAACGCAAAGTCGCAAGGAAACGCGAAGTTTCGCCACATTCTCCTTCGCGAGTCTTTGCTCGCCTTCGCGTCTTGGCGTTTGGGATCCCTTCCTGAACGGCTACGATTTTGCCTAAGCCAGACTCATGCAGTTGAGGTGGAGCCGTCTGTCCCCAGGCGGCTGACGTTCGGCGGACCGGTTCACAGCGGCTTGAGGACAAGCCGCTCCACCTTTCAGTGCGGCCGTTCTCATGGGTGATTTGAAGTTCAACGGCATGAGCTGGCTAAGGCGCTCTGACAACCGGCCAAGGCGCCCAGGGTATTCTGCCGATCCGGCCACGGCGCGCTACGGGCCGGCGTTCAACCGCCGGCAAAGACCGGGCGGAAGCCGGCCTCGGTGAGAATGCGGGCGACCGTTTCCCGCTGGTCACCCTGGATCTCGATCGCGCCGTCCTTGACCGTGCCGCCGCAGCCGCAGGCCGCGCGCATTTTCTTCGCGAGCTGTTCCTTCTCGGGTAGTCCGATGCCGGTGAACCCGTCGACCACCGTCACGGTCTTGCCGCCACGCCCCCCCGTCTCCCTTCGCACGTCGACCCGACCGCGATTCCTGGCCGACTTGGCGGCGGGCGGTGTCGGCGCACGGGCGGAGGGGCCGGGAGCGGCACCGGCCGGCAGGCCCGTGGTATTGAGGGCCCCAAACGGATTCTGCCCCAGACCCTGCCCACCATCGGTGGAGATGCGAGACGAAGCCACGGCTTACAAGGTCCGGTGTCCGGCGCGGCCGCCGCACACTCCCACCGGGATGTTCGATTCGCCGCCGAGGAACAGCAGCGCCTTCGCGTAGCTGCGATTCTCCAGGAAGTGGACCAGCTGCGGATGCAGCCCCGGCCGGCCCCGGGCCAGATACTCGTCCAGCTGGGTCATTGCCTCCGTAATCGTCTGGCCATCAGAGACCTTTATGGCCGAGAGGAGCGTTTGGAGGGCCGCCTTGATCTGGGTTTCCATGTTTCGAGTGGGCTGGGTTTACCTTATCTGCCTGTTACCTACGTTAAGCCTGATTGCAATCCCGGGCACCCGCCGCCGCGTACTTGTCTCTCTGTGGTGCGCGTGGTTCGTTCACCGCTCCCTTTCGCATCCGACTCGCTGCCGGCTCCCGGGCGCACCACCGTCCGGAAGCTGCACGGCTCGGAAGCTCCCTCCCTCTCCGCATGAATCGCTCCGACCTTCCCACCCTCGCCAACGCCGCGCTCATCGAGGCGCAGTACGAGACGTGGCAGCACGATCCCAACTCCGTCGATCCGACGTGGCGCGCCTTTTTCCAGGGCTTCAGCCTGGCGAGCAACGGCGCCCGCCCCCACGAGGCCTTCGCGGCGGCGTCCCCCGGGGATTCGCGCACGAAACCGATCATCGACAGCCTGAAACAATCCCGCGTCCACCAGCTCATCAACGCCTACCGTTCCATCGGTCACATCGAGGCGCACCTCGATCCGCTCGGCGACCCGCCCGCGCCGCACACCAAGCTCTCGCTGGAGCACTTCAACCTCGGGTCGGAGGACCTCGACACGACGTTCGACATCGGCACGTATCTCGGCGGCGGCCAGATGACGCTGCGCGACATCGTCGCGAATCTGCGGCTCACCTACGCCGGCCGCATCGGGGTGGAATACATGCACATCCAGGACGTCGAGGTGCGCACCTGGCTGCAGGAAAAAATGGAGTCGGACCGCAATCAGCCCGGCTTCTCGGCGCCGGAGAAGATCCGCATCCTGCGCCGCGTGCACAAGGCGGAGCTCTTCGAGCGCTTCCTGCACACGAAGTATGTCGGGCAGAAAAGGTTTTCGCTCGAGGGCGGCGAGACGATGGTGGCGGCCGTCGACGCCCTCATCGAGCTGTGTCCGGCGCTCGGGGTGGAGGAGGTGGTGATGGGCATGGCCCATCGCGGCCGCCTCAACATCCTCACCAGCATCATGCGGAAGAGCTTCGACGTGCTCTTCGAGCAGTTTTCGGAGAACTACATTCCCGAGACGGTCGGAGGCGACGGCGACGTGAAGTACCATCTCGGATACGAAGCCGTGCTCGAGACCGCGTCCGGCAGCAAGGTGGAGGTCAGGCTCGCCGCCAACCCCTCGCACCTCGAGATCGTGAACCCGGTGGTCGAGGGCAAGGCCCGCGCCCGCCAGCGCTTCCGGGGCGCGATGAACGAGCGCTGGCGCGTGCTGCCGCTGCTGATCCACGGCGACGCCGCCTTCGCCGGCCAGGGCATCGTGGCGGAGACGCTCAACATGTCCCAGTTGCCCGGTTACACGACCGGGGGGACGGTCCACCTCGTCATCAACAATCAGATCGGCTTCACCACCGAGCCCCACGACTCACGCTCGACCCGCTACTGCACCGACATCGCGAAGATGATCGAGGCGCCGATCTTCCACGTGAACGGCGACGACCCGGAGGCGGTGTGCCACCTCACCCGCCTCGCGCTCGAGTTCCGGGTGAAGTTCCAGCGCGACGTCGTGATCGACATGTATTGTTACCGGAAGCACGGCCACAACGAGACCGACGAGCCGGCGTTCACCCAGCCGATCATCTACCAGAAGATCGGCCAGCATCCGCAGATCTCCACGGTGCTGACCCGGAAGCTCGTCGCCGAGGGCACGATCACCGAGCAGGATTCCGAAGCCATCCGCGCCGAATACTCGGCGGCCCTGGAGAAGAACCTCGAGAAGGCGCGGGCCAGCGAGACGGCGAAGACCGCGCGTCGCGCCGCCGCCGCCGCCGAGGCCCGCAAGTTCGCCGGCTCCACCGCCGTGTTCCAGCGTGACTTCCATTTTCGCAACGTCGCCACCCGCGTCGGCCCCGCGTTGCTCGATAAGGTCGTCCGCGGGCTCACCACCCTGCCCGAGGGCTTCCACCCCAACCCCAAGATCAAGCGTTTCGTCGATGCGCGCGCGACCGCCTACCGCGACGGGGGGCCGATCGACTGGGGATTCGGCGAGGCGCTCGCCTTCGGCACGCTGGTGCTGGAAAACGTCCCCGTCCGGCTGAGCGGCCAGGATTGCGAACGCGGCACCTTCAGCCACCGCCACGCCGTGCTGCACGACCGGGAAACGAACGCCACCTACGCCCCGCTCAAGCACCTCGATCCCCAACAGGCGCGGTTCTGCGTGTACAACTCCCTGCTTTCGGAGGCGGCGGTGCTCGGCTTCGACTACGGCTACTCCCTCGATTTCCCGGACATGCTCTGCATCTGGGAGGCGCAGTTCGGCGATTTCGCCAACGGCGCCCAGGGCGTGATCGACCAGTTCCTCGCCGCGGGCGAATCCAAGTGGCAGCGCACGAGCGGGCTGGTGCTGCTGCTGCCGCACGGTTACGAAGGCCAGGGACCCGAGCATTCCTCCGCCCGGCTCGAGCGCTTCCTCCAGCTCTGCGCGGAGGACAACATCCAGGTCGCCAACATCACGACGCCGGCCAACTTCTTCCACGCCCTCCGCCGCCAGGTGAAGCGCGACGTGAAGAAGCCGCTCGTCGTCATGTCGCCCAAATCGCTCCTCCGCCATCCCGCCGCCGTCTCGCGCGTCGAGGATTTCACCAGCGGCGGCTTCCAGGAGATCATGGACGATCCCGCGTTCGGCGCCGGCACCCGCGCGCCCGCCTCCGCCGAAGCCCCGAAGGCGACGCGGCTGCTCCTCTGCTCCGGCAAGATCTACTACGACCTCGCGGAGCACCGCGCGAAGCACAAGCTCCACGATGTCGCGATCGTGCGCCTCGAGCAGCTTTATCCGCTGCACCGCCGCCGTCTCGCCGAGATCGCAAAGAAATACGCCGACGCCCGCCTCGTGTGGGCCCAGGAGGAATCCGAAAACAACGGCGCGTGGACTTGGATCGCGCCTCAGCTCGAGGACATCTTCGGCCGCAAAGCGGCGTACGCCGGTCGCGACGCCTCCGCATCGCCCGCCGTCGGCTCACTCGCCCTGCATCGCCTCGAGCTGGCCGCCTTGCTCAAGGAGGCGTTCGCGATCTGACTCGGAACGTGGCGAGGAGGGGAAACGTTGTTCCCTCCGCCCTTCCTGCTCTTCTGCCTCCCCTCGCCACCCATTACGCGCTACTTCCAATCCTATTCCCATGTCTCTCCTCGAAGTCAAAATTCCGCCGATGGGCGAATCGATCAGCTCGGGCATCCTGGCCAAGTGGCACGTGCAGGACGGCGCCGACGTGCGCAAGGATCAGCCTCTGTTTGAGCTCGAGACCGACAAGATCACGTCCGAGGGCACGGCCGAGAGCGCCGGCCGCATCAGCCTCAAGGTCGCCGTTGGCGACGAAGTGAAAATCGGCCAGGTGGTCGCGACCATCGATCCCGCGGACGGCAGCCCGGCGGGAGAGACCGCTCCGGCCCGCGCCGCCAAGGCGCCTGCCGCGGCGGC
>CALFZM010000242.1 GCA_937952235.1 uncultured Opitutia bacterium
CGTGTCGAGCGGGAGCCGTCGGGCGCTCCCGCGGTGGCGCGGGACGGCGTGGCGTTTTTCGGCACGGGCCTCGATCCGATCATGGTGCGATCGCTGCCGTGGCTCGAGGGTTTCACGCTCGACCAGGAGGGAGCGGCCTTCGCGCCGATCCCGCACATGGCGGAGGTGGCGCGATTGCTGGCGGAGGCGCAGTTTTCCGCGCCGCACCAGTACTACCAGTGGCACAGCGTTTCGCTGGCGCGCATGGAGCTCGACCGTGAACTCGAGGTCACGCTCACGACCGGCACGCGCGCCCGGTTCAGCGCGACGGGCAATATCTTCCTCCAGCTCGCGTACCTCGACGCCATCCTCGAGCGGCTCGGTCGCAACGCGGGCACGCGGGCGAGCATCGATCTCACGCTGGGGCGGGAGGTGCCCGTGGCATTCGAGACCGCCGCCCACCCGCCGCGCGGCGCCGGCGCGGCCGGTCCGCGGTTGCACGCCGTCCCTCTGTTTCCCCGTTCTCCCTCGAAGTCCCAACGTGAGCTCTAGAACCACCTACATCGGCGCCGTCGAAATCGGCACCTCGAAGATCACCGTCCTGGTCGGTGAATACACCGGACGGGAGCTCGCGATCATCGGGGTGGGCGAATGTTCCTCCCGCGGCGTGATCAAGGGCACCGTGGTCGACTACAAGGCCGCGAGCGAGTCGACGCACAGCGCCCTCGAGCAGGCCGAGCGGGATGCCGGCGAGCGGATCGACTGCGTGTTCCTTTCGCAGAGCGGCGCGCACCTGGAAGGTTTCTACAACGAGGCCGCGGTGAACGTGAAGGCCTCCGACAACATGATCGAGCCGGGCGACGTGCGCACGGTGTGCGACCTGGCGAAATCCAAGGAGCTGCCCGCGGGCCGCATGGTGGTGCACAACATCCGGCGGCCGTTTCGCGTGGACGGCCGGCTCGTGCCGGGCAGCCCCGAGCATCTGGTCGGCCAGCGGCTCGAGGTCGGGTACTGGACGGTGCATGGCCAGGAGCAGCGCCTGGCGGACAACATCCATGTGATCCGCGGCTTCAACCTCGAGGTGCGCGAGCTGGTGCTGGGCAGCCTGGCGGCGGGCCACATGATCACCACGGCCGAGGAGCGGCAGCACGGCGTGCTCGCCATCGACATCGGCGCGGGCACCACGGATTTCGTTCTCTACCGCGACGGCGCGCCTCACACGACGGGCGTCGTGCCCGTCGGCGGCACGCACCTGACCAACGACCTCAGCATCGGCCTGCGGCTCACCGAGGGTCAGGCGGAGAAGCTCAAGCTGCGGTTTGGCCGGGCGGATGTGCGGACGAAGGACCGCGCGCAGAAGGTCTGGCTCGACGGCAACTTTGCCATCGGCGACCGGCAGTTCCCGCAGCAGGCGATCGAGCAGATCACGTCGGCGCGGACCTGGGAGCTGCTGGAAGTCGTGCGCAAGAAGCTCGGCACGGCGTTCACGCCGGAGACCTGCAGCTCGGGAGTCGTGCTGACGGGCGGCACCGCCAAGCTCGCCGGCATCGCCGAGGTGGCGGCCAAGGTTTTCGGGGTTCCCGCTCACCTCGGCGAGGCGCCCACCTGGGTGCACGAGAACATGCGTGATCCCGGCTATCACACCGCGCTCGGCCTGCTCTATTATGGCGTGAGCTCGCAGGCCGAGAAGGCCGCGCCGGCCCGCCGCGGGGGCGGTTTCCTCACCGGCATGAAGCGCCTGTTCGCCAGCACCTGAAGCGCGCATGAATCTCAACGAACTTCCCCTGGAGCACGGACTGCTCACCGATCGCAACATCGCGATCAAGCTCGTGGGCGTCGGCGGCGCGGGCTCCAATGCCGTCGACCGCCTCAAGATGGAGAACCTCGAGCGGCTGCAGCTCGCGGTGATCAACACCGACTACCAGGCGCTCGCGAGCTCGCCGGTGCAGGACAAGGTGCTGGTCGGGATGAGCGTCACGCGCGGACTCGGCGCCGGGGGCGACCCCGAGCTCGGGCGCGAGGCCGCGGAGGCGGACCGCGACAAGATCGCGGCGGTCGTCAAGGACTGCGACCTCGTGTTCCTCGTGACCGGGATGGGCGGCGGCACGGGCAGCGGCGCGTCTCCGGTGGTGGCCGAGATCGCGGCGGAGACGGGCGCGCTCGTGATCGCGTTCGTGACCATGCCGTTCAGCTTCGAAGGCGGCCGCCGGCTGAAGCAGGCCGAGGAGGGGCTGCGGGCGCTGCGCGCCGTGTGCGACGCCGTGATTCCGCTGCCCAACGACGTGCTTTTGCAGGAGGCGGGGGAAAACGAGACGGTCCTGGACTCGTTCGCGCGGGCCGACGAATGGATCGGCCGCGGCGTGAAGTCGATCTGGTCGATGCTGTTCAAGACGGGCCTGATCAATCTCGATTTCGCCACGCTGCGGCAGGCTTTCCAGCAGCGCGGCGGCAAGACGCTCTTCGGGCTCGGCACGGGAGCCGGCGAGAACGCCGTGGGCGACGCGATCGCCAGCCTCAAGCTCTGCCCGCTGCTGCACACGCCGGAATTTTCGCGCAAGGCCGACCGGCTGCTCGTCAACATCCTTGGTGGCGCTGACCTGACGTTGCCCCGCGTGCACGAGCTGATGACCGCGATCACGGAGCAGTTCGGCCGCGAGTCGCACATCATCATGGGTGCGGTCATCGATGAGGACATGGCCGGGCGGGTGGAGGTCTGCATCATCGGAACCAGCGACCTGGGTGGCCGCGGGCACCTGCCCCGGCGGCCGGCGGCCCAGCCCGGGCGCGGCCGGGCGGTGCCAGCCGGTTCGGCTCCGCGTGCCGAGGCCGCGCAGCCGGCGACGACCGCCACCGGGCCCGGAAGCGCCCGGCCCGGCGTGAAGGTCGAGGCCCTGCCGCAGATCGCGCAGGAGGAGTTCGGATTCGGCGAAGTCGAGAGCCGCGGACATTTCGAGAAGACCGATCGGAATCTCTTCGAGGGCCAGGACCTCGATGTTCCGACCTACCTGCGGCGCGGCATCAAGATCTCGCTCTGAACCCCGGCGCCGCGGAGGAAACCCGGCTTGCGGGTGGCCTCTACCGCGAACGTGCGGCGCCCGGCATCGCGCGCCCGCGCGGGGGCCCCAGCCTCGTGCGGCGATGGAGTTTTTCCGATCCCTGCTGCGGCTCCTGCGCTCTCCGGGGGCCGGCGTCCGCGAGGAAGCCTGGGCGCGCGCCTGGCTCGAGCGGGAGCGGGGCTTCGTGATCGTCGCGGCCAACTGGCGCAATCCCCGCGACCGCCGCGAGGAGATCGACCTGGTGTGCCGCGACGGTGCCGTGCTGGTCTTCGTCGAGGTGAAGGCGCGGCGGCCGGACGCGCTCGTGCCCGGTTATTTCGCCGTGGATGCGCGGAAGCGCCGCGTGCTGCGGCGCGCGGCGTGCGCCTACCTCCGGTCGCTGCCGCGGAAGCCAGGCACGTTTCGCTGCGATGTCGTGGAGATCTCGCGCGAGCCCGACGCCAGCGCGCCCCGCGAAATCCGGCACTTCGAGAATGTGCCCCTGTTCGGGAAACACTTCCGGGGCTGAGGCCGCGGCGGGATCGACGGGGCCGGCGGCGAGGAACCGCCGGAGAGGTGGCGCGGCTTGTCCTCAAGCCGCTGCGGACCGGTCCGTCGCACGCCAACCGCCTGGGGGCAGGCGGCTCCACCCCTGCCATTGTGACGGACTGCACCCACGACGGCAGGATCGGCGAACGGGCTGCACCCGTGCGCTGGAATGCCCGCGGCTTCGCGCGCTTCGAGTTTTTCGGGTGAGAAGCAGCCGGTGGTGACCTCGCCCTCGGAGCTGAGCCGATTGAGACGGGGCACAGGCGCAGTCCGATGGCCCCTGCCTGGCTTCGCCGCCCCTCATTTCCCTTGCCCCGTCCTCCTCCCTGCCGGGAAACTCCGCGCATGTCCGACAGCCTGCGTCATCCTTTCCTGCACGGGCTCAGCAAGCACCGGGGCGCGCCCCCCACCGTCGTCGTGATCTTCGGGGCCTCGGGCGACCTGACGTCCCGCAAGCTCATCCCCGCGGTCTACAATCTGGCCTACGACAATCTCCTCCCGGCCGATTTCTTCCTCGTGGGCTACGGGCGGAAGCCGATCCCCGACGACGAATTCCGGGAGCTGGCGGCCGACGCCATCAAGGAGTTCTCCCGCCGGGAGCTGAAGGCCGAGGTCTGGGACCGCGTGGCCGCGCACACCTCGTACGTGGCCGGCGGATACGACGAGGAGGCTTCCTTCGAGAAACTCTCCGCGCACCTCGACGCGATCGAGCGGCGGCTCGGCCGCGACGTGCAGCGCCTGTGCTACATCTCGACGCCGCCGTCGGTGTTCGCGCCGATCCTGCATCACCTGGGCGTGTGCGGGATCGCCGCGCGCCATCTCGGCACGCCCCTGCAGTCGAAGGTCGTCATCGAGAAGCCGTTCGGCAAGGACCTCGGCTCGGCCCGCGAGCTCAACGCCGCCATCAGCGCCGTCTTCCAGGAGGAGCAGGTGTATCGCATCGACCACTACCTCGGGAAGGAGACGGTGCAGGACCTGCTCGTGCAGCGTTTCGCCAACGCGATCTTCGAGCCGCTCTGGAACCGCAACTTCATCGACAGCGTGCAGATCACGGTGGCGGAGGAGGTGGGCGTCGGTTCGCGCGGCGGCTATTACGAGCAGAGCGGCTGCCTGCGCGACATGATCCAGAACCACACCATGCAATTGCTGGCGCTCACCGCGATGGAGCCGCCGGGCTCGCTGGACGCCGAGGCGATCCGCGACGAGAAGGTGAAGGTGCTGAACGCCATCCAGCCGCTCACGATCGGACCGGCGGGCGACGTGGCGCGCGCGCAGTACGCGGCGGGCATGATCGGCGGCAAGCCGGTACCGGGCTATCTCGAGGAGGAGGGCATCGCGCCCCAGTCGAACACCGAGAGCTACGCCGCGCTCCGGTTCTCGATCAACAACTGGCGCTGGCAGGGGGTGCCGTTCTACCTGCGCTCCGGCAAGCGGCTGGCGCGCCGGGTTTCGGAGATCGCCATCAATTTCCGCCGTCCCCCCGGCACGCTCTTCGCCGGCGAGACCGCCCGCTTCGATCTCGCCGCGAACACGCTGTCGTTCCAGATCCAGCCCGACGAAGGCCTCAGCCTGATCCTCAACACCAAGGTGCCCGGGCTGGAGACGCGCACGCAGCCGGTGAAGATGAGCTTCCGGTACGCCACGACCTTCGGCTCGAACACGGCCGAGGCGTACGAACGGCTGGTGCTCGACGCCATGGTGGGGGACGGGACGCTCTTCATCCGCGGCGACGAAGCGGAGGCGTCGTGGAAACTGTGCACGCCGGTCCTCGACTACTGGCGGAGCGTGGGCCGCACGGGGATGGACCTGTATCCTGC
>CALFZM010000243.1 GCA_937952235.1 uncultured Opitutia bacterium
GCCTCGCAGCTCCGGCGGGCCTGGTCGAGCGTGGGCGGATCGCGGGTGCGGGGCGGCACGGGGCAGGGTGGAGACGGGGGGACGCGGTGGCGCGGAGCGGGAGGGAATCGGAGCATCGGACGCCTTTGTCTCTCCGTCTCGCCCTCCCGGTGCCCCCGGCACCGCCGGCTTGCGCAGCGGCTGATAGGCCCAGAGGTCGGCGGGCTTGTACCGGCGGTTGGTCCAGTCGGCGTCGAGGCCACCGCTGGTTCTTACCACGATGCCGTCGGCGGCGGACCACTTGTCCGCGGAGGCGAGCAGCGTCCGGGTGCGGGCTTCGTCGGGCCAGGGCGCGCCGGCGTCGATCCAGTCACGTACGTACGCAATCTGCTCCGCGGTGAGCTGGTCGTTTTCCTTCGGTGGCATGGCCTCCCAGTCGGCGTGGGAACGGGTGACCGCGAGGTAGAAGGGGCTGGCGTCGGCTTTGCCGGGCACGAGTGAGGGTTTGAGGCTGTCGCCGCCCTCGAGCGCGGCCGCGAGGGTGCGCAGGTCGAGTCCGCCCTTGATCTTCTCCTCGTCGCGGCCGTGGCAGCCGATGCACTTCTCCTGCACGAGCGGCTGGATGCGGCGGACGAACAGCTGCTCCGCTTCGAGTGCTGTGAGTTCCGCGGCGGGTGCGGCAAACGGCAGGGCGCCAAGAATGCAGGCGGCGCGAAAGAGACGGGGAAAGCTCATGCGGGGGTGCCCGGGTAACGGCGGTGGGACAGGTAACAGATCGAAACGATAGTCGAATCCCGGCGCAAAAACCAAGGAATCCAGGCGAAATGTCGAACCCACCCGCGCCGGTGCCGCCGGCGGAAACCACGCGGCCGCGTGCGCGGATCGAATCTCATCGTTGCAGGTGCGCGTTCATTTCCTCCTGGAACAGGACCGCGAGGCCGCGCAGACGGCGGATCGTCGCGGGATCGCGCACCGGCTTCTGCTCGCCCGGATCCGCCTCCAGGTCGAAGAGCTGGAGGGCAGGGCTGAGGACGAGTTTCCACTTCCCGGAGCGAACGGCAGCGAGCTGGCCTTCGGCGCCGTGGTAGAAGAAGGCGTTGAGGTAGTCGGCCTGGGTGACCAGCGGCGCCCACTCGCCGGGCGGCGCCCACGGGCGGCGAAGGGGCGCGGCGGCGTTGCGCGAGAGGCCGGCCCGCGGATCGGGAATGATGTCCGTGCTACCGGTGAGAAGCGGCTGGAGGTCGCGCCCATCGAGCACGCGGCTGGCGGGCACCTCGGCGCCGGCAAAGCTGGCGAGCGTGGGCCACCAGTCCATCGCGTGGACCAGAGCGGACGACACGTGACCGCGGCGCACGCCGACGCCCGGTCCCCACGCGAGCGCGGGCACACGGATGCCGGTTTCATAGGTGGTGAGTTTGTTGCCCCGCAGCGGCTGGGCGGGCGAGCGGCCACCCTGCCGGCCGTTGTCGGAGGCGTACACGATCAGCGTGCGCTCGTGCAGGCCGAGGCGCTCGAGCGCATCGACCAGCCGGCCGACGTGATGATCGAGCTCCATCGTGGCGTCGCCATAGAGACCCCAGCCGGAGCGGCCCCTGAACTCGGCACTCACGCCGAGCGGCTCGTGCAACATCGTGTGCGCGAGGTAGAGGAAGAACGGCTTTGCCCGCTGACGCTCGATCCACGCGATGGCTTCGTCGGTGTACTGGCGCGTGAGTGCCGCCGGATCGGCGGGGCGTTGCACGACCTCGTTGCCGCGCACGAGCGGCACTCCGCCTGCCGTATTGAAATAGACCGTCTCGACGGGATCGAGATTGTGCAGCAGGCCGAAGTAGTGGTCGAAGCCCTTGTCCTGGGGCAGAAACCCGGGGGTGAAACCGAGATGCCACTTGCCGATCGCCGCGGTGGCGTAACCGTGCGCGTGGAGGAACTGGGCGAGCGTGGTTTCGGAAGCGGGCAGGCCGCGCTTGGAGTCAGCCCGCTGCACCCATGCCTCCATGCCGAAGCGGCGCGGGTAGCGGCCGGTCAGGATGCCGGCGCGCGACGGGCTGCAAATCGGCGCGGCGGCGTAGTAGTCGGTGAAACGCACCCCGCTGGCGGCGAGCGCGTCGATCCGCGGGGTCTTCACCTCGGTGGCGCCGGTGCACCCGAGGTCGTAGTATCCCTGGTCGTCGACGAGGATGAAGACGAGGTTGGGCGGGCGATCGGCGGCGCGGATGGCCCCGTCTGCGCCGACGAAAAAGGCGACGGCAAGCAGGTGCCGGGTGAAACCGGGGAGAAGACGGGACATCGGAGGGCTCAAGGTCGGCCGTTCAGGCCGAACCCGCGCTGGCGTCTGGCTGGTCCCCGGATCGCCCTCGCGACGACGACCTGAGTGCCCGGCGGCGTCATTCCCCCAGCTTCTTCCCGGGCACCAGATAACCCTGGACGTAGTCCCGGACTGCCTCGGCCAGGGGCGTCATGGGCCGGTCGTAGCCGGTGCTGCGGAGCTTGGCGATGTCGGCCTGGGTGAAGTACTGGTACTTGCCGCGCAGCACCTCCGGCATGTCGATGAACTCGATTTCCGGCGTGCCCTTGAGCGCGGCGAAGATCGCGTGGGCGAGGGTGAGCCAGGTATTGGCCTCGCCGCTGCCGAGGTTGAAAAGCCCGCCGGCGGCTCCTCCGCGGGCATGCTCGGCGAAGTGGAGGGTCATCTCGACCGCGTCCTTCACGTAGAGGAAATCGCGCTTCTGTTCGCCGTCCTTGTACTCCGGCTTGTGGCTGCGAAAGAGCTGCACGCGGCCGGTGGCGAGGATCTGCTGATAGGCTTTGTGCACGAGCGAGCGCATGTCGGCCTTGTGATCCTCGTTCGGGCCGAAGACGTTGAAGTATTTCACGCCCACGATGCGCGGGAGCCAGCCGGCGCGCTGCGCGTAGAGGTCGAAGAGGTGCTTCGAATAGCCGTACATGTTGAGCGGCCGGAGGCGGGCGAGGTGCTCATCGCGATCGTCCATCCCCTGGGCACCGTCGCCGTAGGTCGCGGCGGACGAGGCGTAGATGAAACGCGTGTCTCGGGACAGGCACCAACCGGCAAGCTCCTTGGTCGTGGTGTAGTTGTTGTCGGCGAGGTAGGCGGCGTTCTTTTCCGTCGTCGCGGAGCAGGCGCCGAGGTGGAACACGGCGGAAAACTTGCCGAAGGCGGACGGATTTTGCGCGAGGTGCCGGCGGAAATCGCCGGCGTCGACGACGTCGGTGAACTTCAGCGGGACGAGGTTCTTCCACTTCTCGTCGGCGCCGAGGAAGTCGGTGATGACGATGTCGGAGTGCCCGCGCTGGTTCAGGGCCCACACGAGTGCGCTGCCGATGAACCCGGCGCCACCCGTAACCAGAATGTGTCCGTCGAGGTGCGACATGCGGTCATCGCCGCAGGAAGCCGGTCGAAGCGCAAACGAAACCGCCCGCGCGCGCGGCGCTCAGCCAGACGATTCAGTTGCGGTGGAGTCGCCTGTCCCCAGGCGGCTGACCAGCGACGGACCGGTCCACAGCGGCTTGAGGACTGTATGGACCGGAGACATGGGTTACAGATGTACGGAGACA
>CALFZM010000244.1 GCA_937952235.1 uncultured Opitutia bacterium
CCCGCCGCTCCGCCGACCGTACGCTGAATATCTGGTGCGGCGCCGCCTCCACCGGCCAGGAGCCCTTCACCCTCATGATGGTCATCGCGGAGCACTTTCCCGAGCTGCTGGGGTGGAACCTCCGCTTCGTGGCGACGGACCTGTGCACCGACGTGCTCGCCCGGGCGCGCGCCGGGCGGTTCAGCCAGCTCGAGGTGAACCGCGGCCTGCCTGCCGCGCTGTTGGTGAAGTACTTTTCCCGCCAGGGCTCCGAGTGGGAATTCCGCGCCGACCTTCGCCAGCGGGTGGAGTTTCGCGCGATGAACCTGGTCGGCGACTGGCCGGGCCTCCCGACGCTCGACCTCATCTTCCTGCGCAACGTCCTCATCTATTTCGACCTCGAGACCAAGCGCGCGATCCTCGCCAAGGTGCGCCGTCTGCTCCGCCCCGGGCACTTCCTCCTGCTGGGCGGAGCGGAGACGACCTTCAGCGTCGACGACGCCTTCGAACGCGTCGCGCTCGACCGGACGATCTGCTACCGCGTGCCGGAGACCGCTTCGTCCGGACGCGCTCCCGGCGTCGTCGCCGGATCGTGCGCCCGCCAGCCCCCGCCCGTCCGCCCTCCGGTCGCGCCGCCCGGCGCCGCCCCAATCCTGGAAAGGAACCGATCATGATCGATCTCGACCGCCTGATCAGCCAGGCCAGCGAGCTCGCTCCGCTGCCGAACAGCACCGTGCGCCTGTTCAGGCTGCTCGAGGACCCGCTGGCCGATGTCTCCGACATGGCCGACATCATCGCCTACGACCAGGCGCTGACCCTCAAACTGCTGCGCGCGGCCAACTCCGCGGCCAGCGGCAGCGCGACGCCGGTCACGACCGTCAGCGAGGCGGTGCTCCGCCTCGGCGCCGCATCCATGGTCACGCTCGCGGTCGCGTGCGGGGCCCGGCCCGTCTTGCGGCCCGCCCTGCCGGCCTACGGCCTCGACGAAGGCGCGCTTTGGCGCCACTCGGTCGCCGCCGCCGTCGCCGCGGAGGTGCTGCCCCGGTTCTGCACCGCGCCCGCACCGCCGGAGACCTTCACCGCCGCCCTGTTGCACGATGTCGGCAAGCTCGTGATGGCCCGCTTCCTGACGCCGGAAGTCCTCGATTTCCTCCAGCGCGCCCGCGCGTCGGATCTCCTGATTCCGCTCGATGCGGAGGCGCTGATCCTGGGCGTGAACCACGCCGAACTGGGCGGGTTGATCGCCCAGCACTGGCGGCTGCCGGAGCGCGTCGTGCACGGCATCAGCTACCATCATCATCCGGAGGCGGGCGAAGCAATCATCTGCGACTACGTGTATACCGCCAACCTGCTGGCGAAACACATCGAGGCCGGGCTCGACGGCGCCAGCTGCCAGGCCGCGCCGGACGCGGACGTCGCCGCCCGCCTCGGCCTGCCCTCCCCCGACCTGGCGGGCCTGGTCGAGAGTGCCGCGCTGAGGTATCGCGAGGTGAGCGGTCGCTTCGACGCCGTCTGAAGCTCCGGCGCGCTCCACGAGCGCACGGATCCTTCAGACGGTTTCCCGCCGGATCCAACCGGACGGGCGCCGGCAGACACCGCTGCCTCGGCGCATTCTGGCGCCCATCAACGGTCCGGACTCTCGCGGCGCCGCCCCCACCGCCTCACGCCGCGCACTGCGCGAGCGCCTCGGCCACGCTGGTGGCGAAGTGCAGCTCCCGCGTCTCCTCGAAATTGCGGCATTCCGCGATGACTTCCGCGGTGCCGACGAAGCTGCATTTCAGACCTGCGTTCCGGCCCACCTCCAGTGCCTCCGTCAGCAACTTCACGTGCGTGAAATCGGCGGTGTGCACCGCGCCCAGGTCGACGATGAGGTGCGAGAGCCCCGCATCCACCGCCGCGCCGGCGCGCGCCCCGAGGGACGAACGCACGAAGATGGCATCCTTGGAGCCCAGCTCGGAGGGAATCGAGACCACGAGCGCCGGTCCGTCCGGCCGGAAGAACCGGTCGCTGGTATCCGGCTTGAGGAGACGACGCACCCGGTCCATGACCTCGTCCATGGCCAGCGGCTTGGTGACGATGCCGTTGAAGCCCAGCTGTCGGGCGCGGGTCTGTTCCTCCACCGCGGATTTCACGGAGAGGCCGAGCACCGGCGTGTCCTTTGTCGCCGCCTGCGAACGGAGCGCGCGCAGGAGCGTGACCGCCGAGTCGCCCGGGAGCGACAGGCTGATCAGGATCGCGCTGGCGGCCTGGCGCGCGCCCGCTTCGAGGGCCTCCGCCGCGGTGCCCGCGGAAAACACCTTCCAGCCGGTCGCGGCCAGACCCGTCTTCAAGCTCTCCACGATCGCCGGCTTGTCGTCCACGACGAGCAGGCTGACGCCCGCCTCGCCCTGCCCCGCGGGCGCCTCGCCCTTCAGCCGCAGCGGTACGAGCTTGCTGACGCGCTCGACGATCTTGGCCTCGTCGAACGGCTTGATCACATAACCCTGCACGCCGAGCTGCGCGATGCGCAGCACGTTCTCGCGGCCGGCCTCCGCCGTGAGCATCACGACCGGGATGTCCTTGAGCCGGGGATCGGCGCGCAGCCGCTTCAACGCCTCGTAGCCGTCCATGACCGGCATGGTGAGATCGAGGATGATCAGGTCCGGCCGGTCGGCGGCCGCAGCCGCCAACGCCTCGGCCCCGTTGGCCGCCTCGGCGATGGTGCAATCGTACGCACGGAACGCCTTCCCGATGATGAGGCGGATCGTCCGGCTGTCGTCGACACTGAGAAGTTTGATGCTCATGGAATCTGGTCAGCCCGTGGTGTCCTTGACGGTGAGTTCGACGAGGAAGCGCATCCCGTCGGCGTAGAACGGCAGCAGTTTCCGCTTCACGCTGGCGATCGTCTGGATCCGCAGCCCGCTGCCCCGCGTGATGGAGGGGATGGTCAGCACGCACGTCCAACCCGAGTCGCACAGGCGCGACTTCACGCCGCCGGCCACCATGTTGGTCAGCTCCCCGATCGCGTCGCTCACCATGTCCGCCCCCACCGATGCCGCCTCGAGGCCGAGCAGGCGCGCGGTCATGAACTGGGCGAGGGTCGTGCCGCACTGCAGGTGGACGATGCCGGTCGTGGTGCCGACGAATCCGACCGAGCCGATGATCTGGTCTCCCACCTCGCTCCCGTTCCCGTCCGGCGGCAGCGCCGCCATGTCGAGCCCCAGCATCTTGTCGAACACCTCGCGCACGGCGTCGCGGGTGTATTCCTCGATCGCAGCATACGGGGGCGGCACGGTCGCGCCGGGTGCGACGTTCTTCGAAATCGGAGCGGAGGTGGGCATGGTGATGTGCGCGTACCGCGGCACGCCCTCCTGCATCGGCCGGCTCCGGACGTACTCAAGGGGAATATATACATTCCTTCCATCCACTATAATATCGGCCCTATTTCGTTATATACAACGCGGTCGCGCCGCCCCGCGCCGCGGCCGCCCGGGGCTGCCGGGTCGGCGCGGATGGGGCGGCGGACGGACGGCTTCAGGCGCGGTCCGGCAGTTGGAGGACGCGGGCGAGTTCGGCGATTTCGAAGGGCTTCGGCAGGAGCGCGGCGACGCCCTCGGCGCGAAGCAGGTCGGGCCGGGTGTCGGCGAAGCCGGAGGCGATGAAGACCGGCAGGTCGGGTCGTGCGGCGCGGAGGCGGCGGCCCAGCTCGAGGCCGTTCATGCCCGGCATCTGGTGATCCGTGATCAGCGCGTCGAATTGATCCGGCGCCGCCCAGAACGCCGCCAGGGCGGCCTCCGGATGCGTGAACATGCTCACGCGGTAGCCGAGCCGCTCGAGCAGCATCTGCCCCGAGCGCGCGATCGGCGCCTCGTCGTCCACCAGCAGCAGGTGCTGGCCGCGCCCGCGCGGCAACGCCGCGAAGTCCGCCACCGGGTCCGAAGGCACCGGCTCGGGCACGTGCGACGGCAGGAAGATCTCCACGATCGTGCCGCGGCCGGGTACACTCCGGATCCGCAGCGCCCCGTCGTGCGCCCGCACCGTGCTTTGCACCACGGACAGGCCCATTCCGCTGCCTTCGCCCACCTTCCGGGTCGTGAAGTAGGGCTCGCACGCGCGGGCGAGGACCGCGGGCTCCATGCCGCAGCCGTCGTCCTCCACCGTCAGCACCACGTGCTCGCCGGGTCGCAGCGGCGGCAGCGACTCCGCCAGCGCCGCATCGATGGACGCGGCCTTGAGCCTGACGCGCAGCGTGCCGCCCCGCGCGCGCATCGCCTGCACCGCGTTGATCGCCAGGTTCACGACCGCCTGGTGGATCCGCAGCGGATTCGCGAGCACGAGCGGCACGTCCCGGTCGAGGTCGGACTTGATCTCCAGCGCGGCCGGCAGCGTCGAGCGCAGGAGCGAAAGCGCCTCGCGCATGAGCTGCGGCAGGGAAAAGGGCACGCGTTCTTCGCTCTCGGAACGGCGGAAAAGCTGGATCTGGCGGACGAGTTCGCGCGCGCGCTGCCCGGCGCGCAGCACCTCGTCGAGGTATCCGCGCACCCGGGTCTGCCCGGCAGGAGTGTCCTCCCGCGCGAGGGTCGCGAAGTTGATGATCCCCGAGAGCACGTTGTTGAAATCGTGCGCGATGCCGCCGGCGAGCGTGCCGAGCGCCTCGTACTTCTGGGTGATGAAAAGGCGCGCCTGCATCTCCGCCTGGTCGGCCTCCGCCTGCTTCAGAGCCGTGATGTCGCGCAGCACGACCAGCATGCCTTCGAACGCGCCAGCCGGGCGCACCGCCTGCACGACCGCCTCGTACCATGTCCGGCGCCCCAGCCCGTCAAGGATCGGAAGCGCCACGCGCGGCAGCGGCTCCACGCCGGATGCCGCCTGGGCATGCCAGCCAGGCAGGTCGATGCCATGCGCCGGCGTCACGAGCTCCCCAAGCGGCACCGCTGCGGGGTCGCATGCCGCCGGACAAAACCATTCGCGGAAGCGGCGGTTCGCATACACCACGCGCGCGGACGCGTCGGTCCGCACGACCGCATCCGGCATGGCGTCGAGAATTCCGGCGAGTTCGGCGGGAGTCGGAGGGTTCATCGCGAGGGAGCCGCCGGGCTTCGTTGCCGCCCGGCTCGCATCGGCGCGGGATCAGAGCGCATCGACGGCCGGGTTTCGAGGTCTAAGCGCGTCCGCGCCCCCGGGCACGAGGAGGGGCAGGAGCTCGGTGTAGACGAACGGCTTCTTCAGCACGTGGTGCGCGCCGAGCAGGCGGGCCATGTGGAGATAGTCGCCTGCGTCGCCCAGCCCGCCTCCGGACATCGCCACCACGCCGGTGTGCGGGTGCGCGCTGCGCAGCCGGCGCAGGAGCTCGATGCCGTCGCACTCGGGCATGACAATGTCGGTCACGACCCAATCGAAGGCGGCCGCGTGCAGCCACGCCTGTGCCTCGTTGCCATCCGCGGCGTCTGCCACCACGCAGCCATGCCGCTCCAGGCCGGCCCGCAGCGCTCGGCGCAGCGTGTCGTCGTCCTCGACCAGCAACACCCGGACCGGCGCCGCCGGCCGCGAAGGCGGGACCGGAGACGGGGAGGATGAGAGCGGGTGACGGGTGTTCATGGCGCGGGCGGGCCGTGTCCGCCGGCGGCGCCCCGACCCATCGGTTCCGGGCACGAAAAAAGGCACAGCGAAGCTGCCCGAAAGCAGGTGCTTCGCTGTGCCTTCAACTTGCGGACCCGGAGTCCGACTCGATAAGGCCGGGACCTCCGCCGAGACAGAGCCCCAAGTGCACCTCTCCCATCGGCGCGAACGCGCGCCGCTCAAGGGAAATCGTGCCCACCGGCCGGGCCATCACGGCGGGGTCGGACCGATCAGCGCCTCGAGTCGCTTGCGCAGGTCGGCCAGTTCCTTGGATTTGAACGACGTCTTCGTCTTCTCCAGGATCTGGATCGTATCCCGCACCGCCCCGACGAGGCCAAGCGGCCGGGCGCCGTGCAGCCGGCGCTCGCTCTGCCCGCCTTCATCCTGGCCCACCAGCACCTCGGCGAGCTCGCCGAGGTCCGAGATCGTCGCCAGCGCGTCCTGCACGGCCAGGCTCACATAGGTGCCCAGGGCGGCGTTGGCCGTCGCGGCCGAGCCGCTGCGGAGCAACTCCTCGCACCGGTTCATCTCGCCCAGCGATTCCTTCATGCGTGCCCGGTGCGCCCGCAGCTGGCGCTGCATCCGGCTGGTCGCGACGCCTTCTTTCACGGCTTGAAGCAGCCGCGGCGCCTCCACGGGCTTGAGCAGGTAGTCGATCGCCCGCAAGCGCACCGCGCGGCTGGCTGTCTCGATGGAGGGCTGGCCCGTCACGAGGATGACGGGCGGCATGTCCTCGCGGGCACCCAGCGACGCGACCAGCTCCAGGCCGTCGTTGCCCGGCATGTGGATGTCGGCGATGATGAGATCGAAACCGGGCTGCGCCAACAGCGCCACCGCCTCGTCCGCCGAGCCACAGGACCGGCAGCCGAACCCGGCACGCTCCAGCACTGCGGTCAGTGCGAGGCGGGACGCCGGATCGTCGTCGGCAATCAAAACCACCCCCCGGGTGGAAGCAGCGGCCGCGGCGGGGTTTTCACGAGCTTCGGACATCGTCGGCAGGCTGCCTCGCACCCGCCGAAGGGCAAGCCCGGGCGCGACCGCTTTCACGCATCCGTTTCGTGACAACCTGCGCCGCGTGGCTATCCTGACTCCATCGTGTCGTCGTTTCCGTCCCGCCCCTGCCTCCGCCTCGGTCGCCTCGTGACTTCCGCCTTCCGGGCCGCGCTTCCCGCCCTCGCGCTCGGCCTCGCCCCAGCCGCGGAGCCGCCGCCGGACTTCAACCGCGACATCCGCCCGATCCTTTCGGACAACTGTTTCAACTGCCACGGCTCGGACGCCGCCTCGCGCAAGGGTGGACTCCGGCTCGACGAACGTGACGCCGCCCTGAAGGGGGGCAAATCGGGCAGTCCCGCGCTGGTGCCGGGACAGCCCGCCGCGAGTGAACTGCTCCTCCGGGCCCGCTCTCCGCACGACGACGAGCTCATGCCTCCGCCGGACAAGAAGGAGCGGCTCAGCGCCACCGACGTGTCCAAGCTCGAGCGCTGGATCGCCGCGGGCGCGGAGTACCAGCCGCACTGGGCCTTCATGGCTCCGCGACCGCCTGCGGACACGTCCGGCCATGCGATCGACGGGCCCGTTGCCCGCCGCCTCGCCACCGCCGGACTCCGGCCCGCGCCGCCCGCCGACGCCGCCACACTCTGCCGCCGGATCCATCTCGACGTCACCGGACTTCCTCCCGCGCCCGCCGAGGTCGAGGCCTTTGTCGCCGCCGCCGCGCGCGATCGCGCCGCCGCGGTCCGGGAACTCGTCGATCGCCTGCTCGCCCGCGAGGCCTATGGGGAGAAGTGGGCCCGCCTCTGGCTGGATGCGGCGCGCTACTCCGACAGCAACGGCTACGAGAAGGATCTCCCGCGGGAACAGTGGGCCTGGCGCGACTGGGTCATCCGCGCGTTCAACCGCGACCTCCCCTACGACCAGTTCATCATCGAGCAGATCGCCGGTGACCTCCTGCCGGGCGCCACGCAGGACCAGGTCGTCGCCACCGGATTCCTGCGCAACAGCATGATCAACGAGGAGGGCGCGGTGATCCCGGAGCAGTTCCGCAAGGAGGAGATGTTCGACCGGATGGACTGCATCGGCAAGGCCGTGCTCGGGCTCACGCTGCAATGCGCGCAGTGCCATACGCACAAGTTCGACCCCATCACGCACGACGAGTACTTCGGCCTCTTTGCCTTCATCAACAACACCTACGAGGCGCAGTCCTGGGTCTACACGCCGGACCAGGCGAAGGTGATCGCCGACCTTGAGCGCGCCGTCGCGACGCTCGAGGAACGGTGGCGGGAACAGCGGCCGCAGTGGCGCGACGAGCTTGCCGCCTGGGAGAATTCGATTCGCGCGCAGGAGCTGCCGTGGACGACGCTGCAGGCGATCGAGCTCGGCAGCGTCAGCGGGCTGAACCATCCGACGCAGGAAAGCGACGGCTCGATCCTCACCTTGGGCAATCCCACCACGCGCGGCGAGATCTACGTCATTGCCCAACCCGAGCTGAAGGGCGTCACCGGCCTCCGGCTCGAGGCGCTGCCCCACCGCGACCTGCCGCACAACGGACCCGGTCGCAGCAAGTACGGCACCTGGGCCGTCAGCGAACTGATCGTGACCGTCCAGACGCCGGGCACCGACACCTGGCACCCGGTGCGCCTGCGGCAGGCGACGGCGGACTTCTCGGAACCCGAGGGCAAGCTGGAGGAGGAGTGGTACTCGAAGAACGACAAGGACAAGAAACGCGTGCGCGGTCCGGTGGCCTTCCTCGTGGACGGGAATCGGGAGACGGCCTGGCGCGCCGACCGCGGGCCCGGCCGGCGCAACCAGGAATCGGTCGCGGTGATGCAGTTCGAGTGCCCGCTCGATTATCCCGCCGGCACGAAGCTGAAGATCGCCCTCCATTTCGATCACGGTGGTTCCGACCGTAACATCGCGCCGCTCGCGCACTGCCGGCTGTCCCTCACCCGGGCCGCGGACCCGCGGGTCCCGCCCGTCGACTACGCCGCGGTGCGCGCGCTCGGCGTTCCCCCCGCGCAACGGACGCCCGCGCAGCAGCGGGCAGTCTTTGCCGCGTGGCGGCAGTCGGTGCCCGAGGCCGGGCCGATCAACGAGGAGATCGCCGCCGCCTGGGGTACGTTTCCCGCCGCCGAGACCACGGTCCTGCACCTGCTCGAGCGTTCGACGGCGACGACGCGCGCCACCCAGCTGCTCGACCGCGGCACGTGGGACCGCCCGAAGCACGAGGTGCGACCGCACACGCCGGCTGCGCTGCACCCGCTGCCAGCCGGCACGAAGCCCGACCGGCTGGCCTTTGCGCGCTGGCTCGCGGACCGCCGTTCTCCGCTCACCGCCCGCGTCGCGGTGAATCGCGCCTGGCAGGCGGTCTTCGGCACCGGGCTCGTCGAGACCTCGGAAGACTTCGGCACGCGCGCGCCCGTGCCCGAGTACCTCGAGATCCTGGACCGGCTCGCGGTCGACTTCATGGCCGGCGGCTGGAGCCAGAAACAGTTGCTCCGCACGATCCTTCTCAGCGCCACCTACCAGCAGTCGTCCCTGTCTCTTATACACATCTCCGAGCCCACGAGACAGGCAGAAATCTCGTA
>CALFZM010000245.1 GCA_937952235.1 uncultured Opitutia bacterium
ACGCCGTGCTCAGCATCGTGCTGGGCGCGGTCATCGCGGCAGCGCTGCTGGTGGCGCGGCCCGTCGTCACCGCGCGCCAGACGCCGAAGGCGGCCGACGTCGATCCACAGGCGGTCACCTACATCCCCGGCGCCCGGGATCCCGGCAAGGTCCGGTCGGCGCTGGCCAAGCGCAAGGCGTTCGGCGAGGGGCAGTCGGTGACGCTGGCCGAGGAGGAATTGAATGCGCTCGGGGCGCTGCCCGCCGCCACGCTGGCCTCGCCCGCGGGCGAGCTGCCGCCGCCGGCTCCGGCGGCCGCAGGCGGTGCGAAGCCGGCCGCCAGCGAGGCAACGTTCGAGCGCGGCGCCGCCAATGTGCGCCTGCATGACGGCAAGCTGCAGGTCGCGGTGCCGGTGACGGTGAATCTGCTCGGGCTGAAGCCCCAGATCATCATCCAGGCGCGCGGCGGTTTCGAGAAGCAGGCGGCTGGCTTTGCGTACGTGCCCGAAGTCCTTTATGTCGGCTCGCTGCCGGTCGACCGCCTGCCGTTCGTCAACGGCTATGTCCGCGGTCTCTTGCTCGACTCGGTCACGACGCCCGAGGACCTTCGCGCCGCCTGGCCCAAGCTGGCGTCCGTCACGGTCGAGGGCCGGAGCCTCAAGCTCACGATGCCGTGAGCGCCGGGGCCGCGCGGAGGCCGCGGCGCCGCCCGTTCCGGCGCACCGTCGCGCTGCTCGCCCTGGCGTCGGGCATTTCCGCGGGAGGGGTCACCGCCGCACGCGCCGCGGTGCCGGAGCCGGCGCTGGTGATGATGCAGAGCGCTCCGGGCCGGTTCGAGGTGGCGGCCCGCGATCCGTCGCTGGCCCAGGCCATCGTCGCGGAGACGGTCGAGGGCTGGCGGCATCTCGCCGTGCCGCTGGGGTTGCCCGAGGCGTTTCCTTCGCCCGTGTTCCTTCGCGTGGAGGCCGACGCCGGCTCGCCGGAGACGCCGTTCCGCGTCGCGCTCGAGGCCGGAGGCATCGTCTCGGTGCGGCTGCGCGAGCGCAACGTGTCCGCGTTCCACGTGCGGCGGGCGATCGTGCAGGGCCTGCTGCTGCGCCAGGCGGTGGCGCGCCACGGGGTGACCCCGCATCTGACGGCACCCCTGTGGCTGGAGCTCGCCGGCGTGGCGTGGTGGCGCACGCGGGCCGAGGCGGCGCAGCTCGATGCGGCGAAACAGGCCGCCGGCGTGCAACCGCCTCCCTCGCTCGGCGCGCTGCTGCTGTGGGGCCGCGGCGGCCCGGAGTCACCCGCATGGACGGCGGCGACGCTCTGGCTGCTGACCTTCCTCCAGGAGGAGTCGGGCCCGGCGCAGGAATGGCCCCGGCTGCGCGCGCGGCTGCTGGCCGGCGACGATCCGCTGGTGGCGCTGGTGCAGACTTACGCCGGACGTTATGCCGATCCCGCCGAGCGGGAGCTGTGGTGGCAGACCGGATACCACCGGCTGCGGCGGATGCACGCCCTGCCGGTGCTCGACGCGGAGGAGTCGCGCCGGCAGTTGCACGCGCTCGCCCGCCTGGTGGCAGCCGGCGCCGGCGAAGCGGCCGACCGCGTCGTGCCGCTGCGGGAATGGGTGGCCCGCCGGAGCGAGCCGCTCGTGGCGGTGGAGATGCAACGACGGGCGGGCCAGCTCGCGCGCCTCGCCTCCGCGCTGCATCCCTTCTACCGCAATGCCGGACTCTCGCTCGGCGAGATCTTCGCGACGGGAGACCTGGCGCCGGAACAGGTGGAGGCGCGGGTGCGGGCGTTCGAGCAGGACTGGCGCGACGCCACCGAACTGGCGGCGGCCGCGACCGCGGCGCTCGACCGGATGGCGCCCCGCTGACGCCCGGCCGGCGCCGGACAGGCCGTGCTTGCTTTGCGCGGCGCGAGGCCGCGAAGCTCCCGCCGTGTCCCGCAGCTTCAAGCACATCAGCGTCGTCGCGACCGTGACGATGGCGTCGCGCTTCCTGGGCCTGGCGCGCGACATGATGGTGACCGCGGTGTTCGGCGTGAGCGCGCTGGCGTCGTCGTTCTACACCGCGTTCACCCTGCCGAACCTTTTCCGCCGTCTGCTCGGCGAGGGCGCGCTGACCGCCGCCCTGGTGCCGACCCTGCAGGAGGAACTGCGCGCGCGCGACCGCGCCGGGGCGTTCGCGCTGGTGAACTCCGTGGGGAGCTGGCTCTTCGCCGTCACCGGGGCGATCGTGGCGGGGGCGATGGCCGCGCTGTGGGTGGCGGGCCGGATGACGGCGGAAGGCACGAACTGGGGACTGGCGGACGGCGCCGCGCGCCGCTGGCTCGAGGCGATGGACCTCGCGGTGATCCTCTTCCCGTACCTCGTGTTCGTCTGCCTTGCGGCGGTGTTCAGCGCGACCCTCCAGACGCTCGAGCGGTTCCTGGAGCCGGCGCTCAACCCGGTCTGGCTGAACCTCGCGATGCTGGGGCTGCTGGGCGGCGCGGCCTATGGCGGGTGGGCCGGCAGCGCGGCCGAACGCATGCACTGGCTGTGCGCCGGTGCGCTGCTGGGCGGTTTCCTGCAGATGGCCGTGCCCGCGGCGACGCTGATGCGCGAGGGCTGGAGGCCGCGGGTGACGTTCGCGGTCGGTGATCCGCTGCGGCAGATCGTGCGGCTGATGGCGCCCACGGTGTTCGGTTCCGCGGTGTACCTGGTCAACATGGCGGTCTCCCGCTTCATCGGCCATTCGCTCAACGACTCCGCCGTCGCCGTGCTGAACCTGGCCTCGCGGCTCATGGAGCTGCCGATCGGCGTCTTCGCCGTGGCGGTGTCCACGGTCGTCTTCCCGCTCATCGCGAAACATGCCGTGGCGGGCGACTGGCGCAGCCTGGCGGCGGCGTACCAGAAGGGACTGCGGCTCATCCTCGTGATCAACGTGCCGGCGGCCGTGGGCCTGCTGGTGCTGGCCACGCCAATCATCCGGCTGCTGTTCGAGCGCGGGAAATTCAGCGCGGCCGACACCGGGTTGATGCAGCCGGTGCTGGTGGTGTACGCGCTGGGCCTGCCGGTCTTTTCCTTCGTGAACATGGTGCTGCGCGCGTATTATGCCGAGAAGGACACCCGCACGCCGGTCCGTGCCGCGCTCCTGAGTTTCGGCGTCAACCTGGTGCTCAGCCTCGCGTTGATGGGACCGCTCGGCACCGTCGGGCTCGCCATCGCCGGCAACGTGGCCGTCGTGGCGCAGGCGATTCACCTGCAGGTGCACCTGGCGCGGCGGCGGGAGGGCCTCGCGTTCCGGCACGTGGCGGGCGACCTCGCGAAGGTCGGCGTGGCATCGGCGATCATGGGATTGGTCGTGGCCGGTGGCTGGTGGCTGTGGGAGCGCCAGGCGGGCGCGTCGGCCTGGGGGGATGCCGCCGGCCTCGCGGCCATGATTGCCGTCGGGGTGATGACGTACGCGGGCATGGCCTGGGCGCTGCGGATCCAGGGCCGGGCGGACCTGGAGGCGATGCTGCGGAATCGCCGGCGGTGAAGCGATGAAGCTGAAACCCGACTGGTTCCTGCTGGGGATGATCGCGGCGACGTTCCTGGCGTGGGCGTTTCCCGGACCCGGCGCCGTCGGCGGCTGGCTGCAGCCGCACCTGCTCACCAAGGGCGGCGTGGCGCTGATCTTTTTTCTGCACGGCCTCGTGCTCTCGTTCGCGGCGCTGCGCGCGGGCGTGCTCAACTGGCGGCTGCACGTGCTCGTGCAGGGATGCACCTTCCTGCTTTTCCCGCTGCTCGGGCTCGTGCTCGTGAGCGGGTTTCGCGGCCGGCTGGCGCCCGAACTCGTGCTCGGGCTTTTCTACCTCTGCGCCCTGCCGTCGACCGTCTCTTCGTCGGTGGCCATGACCGCGACCGCGCTCGGCAACGTCGCTGGCGCCGTGTTCAACGCGACCCTCTCCAGCCTGCTGGGCATCGTTCTCACGCCGTTGTGGGTGGCGTGGGTGATGAAGACCGGCGGCGAGGCGCCGCCCCTCTGGCCCGTGATCCAGGATCTGCTGCAGTGGCTGGTGCTCCCGCTCGCCGTCGGCCAGTCGTTGCGGCCCCTGCTCGGAAAGTGGGCGCAGGCGCACAAGGCGCGGATCGGCCTGGTGGACAAGTCGACCATCCTCCTCCTCGTCTACACCTCGTTCTGCGATTCCTTCCAGCAGGGCGTCTGGAGCGGGCGTGGCACGGGCCAGCTGCTGCTCCTCCTGGGAGTCTGCGCCGTCTTGTTCGTCGTCGTCCTGGCGTGCACGACCGGCCTCTCGCGCCTCGCCGGTTTCAACCGGGAGGATCGCATCGCGGCGATCTTCTGCGGCTCCAAGAAGACGCTGGCCTCGGGCGTGCCGATCGCGCACCTGATGTTCGGAGCGCATTCCGGCATCGGCCTGATCCTGCTGCCGATCATGATCTATCATCCGCTCCAGTTGATCGTCTGCGGCGTGCTGGCGCAGCGCTGGGGCAAGCAGGGCGGGGGTTGATCCGCGAGCCGGTGCCGGCGGCGGGTTGCGTTGGTGGGCGTGCGGCGTACGTTCGGCGCATGAGTACTTCGGGTGCGGACATCGTCGTGCGACACAACGAGGCCGAAAACCGGTTCGAGGCCATGGTCGAGGGCCACCTGGCCCTGGCCGCGTACGAGCCGACGGAGGGCGCACTGGTCCTGAATCACACCTTCGTCCCGCCGGAGCTGCGCGGCCGAGGCGTGGCCGAGAAGCTCGTGCGCGCCGCGCTCGCCCATGCGAGCCGCGAAGGCCTGCGCGTGGTGCCGGCTTGCTCGTACGTCGACGCCTTCATCCGGCGAAACCCGGAGTATCAGGCGCTCGTCGGGTGACCGTCGCGGACGCGCGCGGCCATGGCGCGCCGCCATTCCGGCCGGCGGGCGCGATCTGCGGTTGCACGGCGGCTCCGCGTCCGCGCAGATAGTCGGCGCCGCCGTCCTTTTCCCCAGCCGTGTCCATGTCTCATCCGATTTCTCCCGCGCAGCTCGTCCACGCCCTGAACTGGCGCTATGCCACCCAGAAATTCGATCCCGCCAGACCCATCCCGCCCGAGACCTGGGATGCGCTCGAGCAGTCGCTGGTGCTCGCGCCGTCCTCGATCGGGCTGCAGCCGTGGAAGTTCCTGGTGGTGACGGATGCCACGGTGAAGACGCAACTGGTGGCGGCCTCGTATCGGCAGGCGAAGGCGGCCGAATGCTCGCACTTCGTCGTTTTCGCGGTGAAGCGCGACCTGGGACCCGACCACGTGGACCGGCATATCCAGCGCATGATCGAGGTCCGCGGCGTGGCCCCCGAATCGCTGGTGAAGTTTCGCGCGATGACGATGGGCAACCTCGACAAGGCGCGGGCGGCCGGAACGCTCGACACCTGGCAGGCCCACCAGATCTACATCGCCCTCGGGCAGTTCATGGCGGCCGCCGCGGTGCTCGGCGTGGATACGTGCCCGATGGAAGGCATCGAGCCGGCGAAATACGACGAACTGCTCGGCCTCGCCGGCACGGACTACGGCACGGTCGTGGCGTGCGCGGCCGGTTATCGTCTGCCCGACGACAAGTACGCCGTCGCGAAGAAGGTGCGGTTCAGGACCGAGGACGTGGTGGTGCGGATCTGAGGCGCAGCGGCGGGGCCGCCGCGGAGAGGGGAGGCGAACGGACGACGCGGGTCCGGCGAGGCGTGCGAATCGGGCGGGAACGATCAGCTGCGCCCGGCAGGACGCCCGGGCGCGAGCACCCGGGCCCGCTCCGCGGGACCGAGCTCGCGCCAGGCGCCCGGCGCAAGGGAGCCGAGCGCAAGGTCGCCGATCCGGCCGCGGATGAGGCGCAGCGTGGGATGGCCGACGGCGGCCGTCATGCGGCGGACCTGGCGATTCCTGCCTTCGACCAGCTCGAGCGCGAGCCAGGTGTCGGGCACGGAAGGACGCACCCGGATGGGCGGGTCGCGCGGCGGCATCTCCGGCGGCTCGATGCGGCGTACCCGGCATGGGCGCGTGCGATGATCGCCGAGAGGGATGCCGCCGCGCGCAAGCTGCGCGAGCGCCGCGTCCGTCGGGATGCGCTCCACCTGCACCCAGTATTCGCGCGGATGGCCGCGTTGCGGGTCAAGCAGGTCCGAGTTCAACCCGGGCTCGTCGCTCAGCAACAGGAGCCCTTCCGAGTCCGCGTCGAGTCTTCCCAGCGGATACACGCCGCGCGGGAGCGAAAACGCCGCCAGCGTGCGCCAGCGCGAGCCGGGCTCGGGCGTGAACTGCGAGAGCACGCCGTACGGTTTGTGCAGGGCGAGGAGCATGGGGTGGCGCGGAGGCGGCGGTCCCAGTAACAGCGCGGCCCGAGCGGGGAACAAGCGCGGAACGGAGCGCCGGGGCGAGGGGGAATCCTCCTTGAAACCCCGGCGTCGTCGCCCGTTGAATCCCGGCGATGCGCGCGGTCCTGCTCCCGGCCTTGAATCAACTTTCCGTGGGCGACGTGCCGGAGCCGCCGGCCGCGCCCGGCGAGGCCCTGATCGCGCTGCGGGCCGCGGCGCTCAACCACCGCGACGTCTGGATCAAGCAGGGACTTTACGCCGGCCTCACCTGGCCGTGCCTGCCGGGCTCGGACGGCGCCGGCGAGGTGGTCGCGGTCGGCGCAGGCGTCGATGCGGGCTGGCTCGGGCGGCCCGTCATGATCAACCCGGCCTTCGGGTGGGGCGACCGGGAGGAGGCGCAGGGGCGCGACTTCGCCATCCTGGGCCTGCCACGGCCCGGCACGCTGGCGGAGCGCATCGCGGTGCCGGCCGGACAACTGGAGGTGCGACCGGCTCATCTGTCCTGGACGGAGGCCGCGGCGCTCCCGCTCGCGGGGTTGACGGCCTATCGGGCGGTGGTGGTCCGGGCGCGAGTGCAGCCCGGTGAGCGCGTGCTCGTCAGCGGCATCGGCGGCGGCGTGGCGACGCTCGCCCTGCAGTTCGCGATCGCGGCGGGCGCGCGGGTGTGGGTCACCTCGAGCGCCCCGGAGAAGAT
>CALFZM010000246.1 GCA_937952235.1 uncultured Opitutia bacterium
GAGGGAGGCGAGGATGGATTTCATTGTGGTTTGTGGGCGCCGCGCCCGGCGGCGGCCGCGCGCTCCCCGGGACTGAGCATGCGGTTGAAGGTGGCGCCGAAGCCGACCGTTTGGCGGTAAGCGTAGCCCTGCCAGGGATCCTTTCCTTCCAGGCGGGGATCGCCGGTCCGCGCCAGGTAGTCGCGCAGTTCGGACCAGAGCCGAGCCTTCACGGCGGCGTACGCCGGGTCCGCGGCGAGATTCCTCACCTGGTGTGGATCGGCCCGGACGTCGTACAGTTCCTCGAGCGGCCGCCGGCCGTAGCACCACGCGAATTCGCGCGGAAAGCGCCGCTGGTTGGCGGCGAGTTCCATGAAGTCCTTGATCGGGGCGCCGTCGACGTCGCCATGCGGAGTCTTGTTGGACGAAATGAAATCGGGACCGCCGGTCGGCCACCGTTCCGGCTCGAAATTGCGCAGGTAGAGAAAATCGTACGTCCGCAGGCCGCGGATCGGATACGTCGCTCCGTCGGGCCGGCACCAGGTGTGGCGCTCGAGCGCGGTGTAGGCGCGATCGCGCTCCGGTTCGACGCGGCCGGCGCGACCGGACTCGAGCAGCGGGAGGAGGCTGCGACCCGCGAACCCGGCCGGGAGCGGCACACCCGCCGCGGCGAGAAACGTGGCGGCGAAATCCACGTGCCAGACGAAATCGTCGACGACCCGCCCGCCCCGCACGAGCCGGGGCCAGCGGATCGCGAGCGGCATGCGCACGCCGGGATCGTACAGGTTCACCTTGGCGCGCGGGAATGCCATGCCGTTGTCGCTGGTGAGCACCACGAGGGTGTTGTCGGCCTCGCCGGTGGCCTCGAGCAGGGCGAGCACGCGCGCGAGCTGCCGGTCGTACCACTCGATCTCGAGCGCGTAGTCGAGCAGGTCGCTGCGCACCTCCGGCGTGTCCGGCCAGTAGGGTGGCACGTCGGCATCCTCCAGCCGTTTGCCCGCGCGCAGTCCCGCGCCGGCCTCGAACACGCGATGCGGCTCGGTGACGCCGACCCAGAAGAAGAAGGGCCGGCCCGCGGACCGGTCGCGCAGGAAGTCCGCAAAGTTGGCGGCATAGTCCCGCTGGTCCAGGGCCGCGTGCGGCGCAGGGGAATGGAGGCGGCGGTTGTATTCCCGCCCGAGCGGCGGACGCGGCAGCCCGCCCGGTTCCCACTCGCCCGGCCCCCACCCCTTCCCGGTCCAGCCCGTGTCATAGCCCGCGTCCTGCAACGCGTGCGTGAACGGCGGATATGCCGCCGGCATCGTACCGTAGAGCACGCCGCCCTCCCCGACCTGCCAGATGTGGCGGCCGGTGAGCACCGCGCTGCGCGAGGGCGTGCACGACGGGCAGGCGGCGAACGCATGCGTGAAGCGCACGCCGGCGCGCGCCACCGCATCGAAGGCCGGCGTGCGCACCATCCGGCTGCCCTCCGCGCTGGTGTCGCGCCACGACTGATCGTCGGTGATGACGAAGAGGACATTCGGCCGGGCGCCGTCCGCCGCGGCAAGCCGCGCCAGGAACAGAGCCAGAACGAGCAGCCCGCACCCGGACAAGGCGAGCGGGCGCCGGCGGGCGGGACGGGGCGGCGCGAACGACGGCGTCATGAAGGAAAGGCGGCGGAAACGAAACCGATGCGGTCTGAAAACGTTTACAGGATTCACCGCCAGCGCTGTCAACGGGATAAGTCGCCGCTGGCGGCTCACAACGCCGCCAGCAGCCCGCCGTCGACAAAGAGGATCTGGCCGTTGATGAAATCGGAGGCGGGCGACGCGAGGAACACGGCGGTACCGACGAGCTCCCGCGGCTCGCCCCAACGGCCCGCCGGCGTCCGGTTCGCGATGTAGCGTTCCCATTGCGGATCGACGGTGAGCACGCCGGTGAGCTGGGTGCGGATGTAGCCGGGCGCCAGCCCGTTCGCCTGGACGTTGTACCGCGCCCACTCCACCGCCATGGCGCGCGTGAGCATCTTCAGCCCGCCCTTGGCCGCCGCGTAGTTGCCGATCGTCGGGCGGGAGATCTCCGAATTGAGCGAGCAGAGATTGATGATCTTGCCGCGGCGCCGGGCGATCATCCCCGGTGCGATGGCCCGCGCCACGAGGAACGCGCTGGTGAGATTCACGTCGAGCACCCTCTGCCAGTCCGCCAGCGGCATCGACTCCAGCGGGGCGCGACGGTGGATGCCGGCATTGTTGACGAGGATATCGACCGGGCCGACTTCCGCCTCGAGCGTGCGCGTGGCCGCCGCCACCGACTCCTCCCGTGCGACATCGAAAACGCGACCTTCGACACGGCAACCGTCGGCGCGCAGCGTGGCGACGGCCGCCCCGAGCCGCACCGGGTCGATATCGTTCAGCACCAGCTCGGCGCCCGCGGCGGCAAGACCGCGGGCGAGCGTCAGCCCGATGCCCTGGCCGGAGCCGGTGACGAGCGCGCGCCGGCCGCGCAGGGAGAAGAGTTCGGGGACGGCGGGGGCCTCCCCGCCGGATGGGGTGACGCTCATGCCCGAGGCGTGGCGAAACCGGTCGCCGCCGGCGAGCCCAATTCCGCCCGCCGCCCGCCCGCGCGATTCAAGTTGACGGCCCTCCGGGTGGTAACGTTTACAGGATTCCCTGCTCCGGAGCGTAATACCCCTGCTTCATGCCGCCCTCCGCTTTCCGCCTCGCCGGACCGCCCGCCGGTTTCACCTCCGGCTCCACCGTCATCACGCCGGCGGACCTGACCGGCGACACCTCCGGGCGCGAGACCGGGATGGAGTTTGGCCTGCTGCGGCAGCATCCGGGAGAGCTGCACCGCGAGGCGTCGGCGCTCGAAACTGCCTGGGTGCTGCTGCGCGGCACCGCGGTGCTCGACTTCGACGGCCGGCGCGCCGAGGTGAGGCGCGCCGATGTCTTCGACACTCCCCCAACGACCCTTCACCTGCCGCGAAACGTCCGGGTCGCCGTTCAGGCGGGCGACGAAGGAGCGGAATGGGCCGTCGTTCGCACGGCCAACGAGCGGCGCTTCGAGACGCGGCTCTTCGTGCCGGCGGAGGACCGTCCCGAGTACCGTGGCTCCGGCCTCGTCCAGAACGCCGCGCTGCGAAACGTGCGGCTGATCTTCGACCGTGCGGTGCGGCCGGAATCCAACCTCGTCCTCGGCGAGGTCGTGAATTACCCGGGCCGCTGGTCGAGCTATCCGCCGCACCATCACGACCAGCCTGAGATTTACCATTACCGGTTCACCGCGCCGGCGGGCTACGGCCACGCGGAGCTGGGCGAAGACGTCCTGAAGGTGCGGGACGGCGACACGGTCGTCATCCCGCCGGGCCGCGATCACGCGCAGGTGTCGGCGCCGGGCTACGGCATGTATTATCTCTGGATGATCCGGCACCTGCCGGGAAACCCCTACACCGGCTTCACGTTCGCCCCCGAGCACCAATGGACGCTCGATCCGGCCCGCCAGGGCTGGCGGCCCGCCCAGCCTCCTCCCGGACTCTCATGAAGAAGACCGTCACCCTCAACATGGCCGCGGCGCTGGTGCGTTTTCTCCAGCAGCAGTATATCCGCCGCGACGGCGTCGAGCACCGGCTGATCCACGGCGTGTGGGGTATCTTCGGCCACGGCAACGTCACCGGTTTCGGCCAGGCGCTCGAGGAGCACGGCGGCCGGGGCCTGCCCTACTTCCAGGCGAAGAACGAGCAGGCGATGGTCCACGCCGCGGTCGCCTTCGCCAAGACGCGGCAACGGCTGGGCACGTTTGCCTGCACCAGCTCCATCGGACCCGGCGCCACCAACATGATCACGGGCGCCGCCGTCGCCACCGTGAACCGGCTGCCGGTGCTGCTCCTGCCCGGGGACATCTTCGCCAACCGCATCCCGGGCCCGGTGCTGCAGCAGCTCGAGTATCCGTCGAGCCAGGACGTGAGCGTCAACGACTGCTTCCGGCCCGTCTCCCGTTATTGGGACCGCATCAATCGTCCCGAGCAGATCCTGGCCGCGCTGCCCGAGGCGATGCGCATCCTGGCGGATCCGGTCGAAACGGGCGCCGTGACGCTCGCGCTCCCCGAGGACGTCCAGGCCGAAAGCTACGCCTACCCGGAGCATTTCTTCGCGCGTCGCGTTTACACGGTCGAGCGGCCCGCGTGTTCGTCCGCGAGCCTGGCCGACGCCGTCGCACTCATCCGCGCCGCGCGCCGTCCGTTGCTGATCGCCGGCGGCGGCGTGCATTACAGCGAGGCGGTGCGCGACCTCGACGCCTTCGCCGCGGCCACCGGCATCCCGGTCGCCGTCACGCAGGCCGGCAAGGGTGCCCTCCTCGATGCG
Organism: uncultured Opitutia bacterium; assembly: GCA_937952235.1. GTDB lineage: Bacteria > Verrucomicrobiota > Verrucomicrobiia > Opitutales > Opitutaceae > ER46. The sequence goes on from CALFZM010000246.1 coordinate 4,320, forward strand.
CACGCGTGCTGCGTGGGTGCGGTCGGCGTCACCGGCACCGCCGCGGCCAACGCCCTCGCGATCGACGCCGACCTCGTCATCAACGTCGGCACCCGGCTCAGCGACTTCACCACGGCGTCGAAATCTCAGTTCCAGCACCCGCGCGTGCGCTTCATCGGCGTCAACGTCCATGCCGCCGACGCCCACAAGCACGGCGCCGTGCCGCTCGTCGGGGATGCGCGCACCGTCCTCCGCCAGCTCACGCGGGCGCTCGCCGGCTGGCGCGCCCCGTCGGCCCATCGCGCCGCCGTCCAGCGGCAACGCGAAGCCTGGGACCGCACGCGCGCGACGCTCGTCGCCCCGAAGCGCGGCGTGCCGCTCACGCAGGCGCAGGTCATCGACGAGCTCAATCGTGCCTGCGGCGCGGCCGGCACCGTGATCCACGCCTCGGGCGGAATCCCCGGCGACATCCACAAGCTGTGGCGCTCGCACGCCCCGACGGATTACCATTCGGAGTACGGGTATTCGTGCATGGGGTACGAGATTGCGGGTGCGCTGGGCATCAAGCTGGCCGCGCCGAAGCGCGAAGTGTACGCCTTCCTGGGCGACGGCAGCTACCTGATGCTGCACACGGAAATTGTCACCGCCGTGCAGGAAGGCCTGAAACTGACCATCGTCCTCGTCGACAACCACGGCTTCGGCTGCATCCAGGGGCTGCAGCGGGGTTGTGGCGGCAACAGTTTCGGCAACGAGTTCCGCCGCCGCCGGGGACGCGAGGGCCGTCTCGAGGGCCGGCCGGTCGAGGTGGATTTCGCGCGCAATGCCGAGAGCCTCGGCGCCACCGGCCTGCGCGCCGGCACGCCCGCGGAGCTGCGCGCGGCGCTCGAGCAGGCGCGCGCACTGCCGGGCGTGGTGCTGATCTTCGTGACGACGCCGGCCGATGTCCGCCTGCCGGGCTATTCCTGGTGGGATGTGCCGGTCTCCGCGACGTCGAAGCTCCCGGGCGTGCGGTCCGCCCGCGCCGCGTACGACCGCGCGGTGCGCAGGCAACGGTTCTACTACTGAGCAGGGTACACCCTTCATGCCCGCCTCCCTTCTCCATCGCGACTGCCTGGTCGGCGCCAATCCGATCATCTGGAGCAACGACGACTTTGCCGAGCTGGCTGGCGACGTGCCGCTCGACACCATCCTGCGGGAGATGCGCACCGCGGGATACGCCGGCAGCGAGCTGGGCCACGCGTACCCGCGCACCCCCGAGGCGCTGGCCGTTCCTCTCGCGCGGCATGGCTTGCGGCTGGTGAGCGGATGGCACAGCACGCACCTGGCGTCGCGCGACCTCGCGGGCGAGGAGGCCGCGTTCCGGACCCATCTCACGCTGCTCAAGACGCTCGGGGCGCGGGTGGCGATCGTCGCAGAATGCACGCGCTGCATCCACGGCGACCGCACCGCGGCGCTGGGCTTCGGCGACCGGCCGGGACCGAGGCTGGAGGCAGCCGAATGGGATCGTTTCATCGCCGGGCTCCGGCGTCTCGCGGAAGTGGCGGCGGCCGAGGAAATGGCGATCGTCTATCACCATCATATGGGAACGGTGGTCCAGGGGGAGGAGGACCTCGAGCGGCTCCTTGCCGCGGCCCCCGACGTCCGGCTGCTGCTCGATCCCGGCCACCTCGCCTTCGCCGGGATCGATCCGGTGGCGGTCGCCCGCCGTCATGCGCACCGCATCGGCCATGTCCACCTCAAGAGCGTCCGTGCCGACGTCGTCGCGCGCGCGCGCCGGGAGGGCTGGTCGTTCTGTCGCGCCGTGACGGAGGGCGTCTTCACCATCCCGGGGGACGGCGCGGTGGATTTTCCCGCGCTCTTCCAACTGCTCGCGGCGGCCGACTATCGCGGCTGGCTGGTGGCGGAGGCCGAGGAGGATCCGGGTCGCGTCCCCGCGCTGCCGAAGGCGAGGATCGCGCGGGAATTCGTCCGCCGTCACGCCGGGGTGTAGGCCCACCGTTCGTCTCCCCGCATTTCTCATGAAACATTCCCGCATGGCGCAGATGACCGCGCTCGGCGCCGACTGGTGGAACGATTCCGGCGTGCCGGACGAGCTGGCGGAGGCCGTGGGTTTCGGGGCCGTCGGAGGCACGTCGAATCCGGTGATCGTGTCCCAGGCCGTGAAGGCACAGCCGTCGCTTTGCCACCCGATCATCGACCGGCTGGTGTCCGAGAATCCCTCCGATACGGAGGATGACATCGCGTGGAAACTGATCCACGCGCTCGCCCGCGATGCGGCCGCGCGACTGCAGCCGGTCTTCGAGCGCACGCGGGGCGTGAAGGGCTTCCTCTCCGTCCAGGTCAGTCCCAAGTACTATCCCAACCTGGAACTGATGGTGGAACAGGCGACGCAGCTCGCGAGCCTGGCCCCCAACATCGCGATCAAGGCGCCGGCCACCGATGTCGGCATCGCCGCGATCGAGGAGCTGACCGCGCGCGGCATCCGGATCAACGCCACCGTGAGTTTCTCCGTGGCGCAGACGCTGGCGGTCGCCGCGGCGCTCGAGCGCGGGCTGCGACGGGCCCGGCAGGCCGGGCGGGATGCCGACGCCATCCGGCCGTACCTCACGCTGATGATCGGCCGGGTCGACGACCACCTCAAGCGGGTGGCGGAGCGCGAGCGGATCGAGACCACGCCCGGTGCGCTCGACTGGGCGGGGATCGCGGTGTTCAAGCGCGCGCACCAGGTGCTGCGCGAGCGCGGCCTGCCCGGCACGCTTCTCGCCGCAGCCTACCGGCATGAAGGCCACTGGTCCCAGATCATCGGCCCCGACGTGCTGCAAACCGTGCCCTACACCTGGTGGACGAAGTTCAACGTCTCCCCGACGGAGCCGGCGCTGACCCTCGGGCAACCGGTGGATCCCGCCATCGTGGCGGAGCTGCGGGCGAAGTTTCCCGATTTCATCCGGGCCATCGACGAGCATGCCATGCGCCCGCGTGAGTTCCTCCAGTATGGCGCCACGCTCCACACGCTGAGCCAGTTTCTGGGCGGTTACGTCGATCTGCTCGCGTCGGTCCGGGCGCGCATGCTGCCGCTCTGAACGCACCCGCCGCCGTACGGTTCCCACCCGCCTTTCCGCCATGTCATCTCCGCTTTCCCCGTGTCCGATCCTCATCGACGGCGAGTGGCGCACGCTGGGTGCGTTGCCCTCGACGCCGGTCTACAATCCCTCGACCGGCGACATCATCGCGGAATGCCCGGTGGGTGGCGCGGCCGAGGTCGACGCCGCGGTGCAGGCCGCGCACGCGGCCTTCCCCGGCTGGGCGGAGACGCCGGCGGTGGAGCGGGCGCGCGTGTTCTTCCGCTACCGGCAGCTCGTGGAGAAGAACTTCGACCGGATCTGCCAGACGGTTTCACGCGAGCACGGGAAAACGCTAGCGGAAGCGCGGGGCAGCGTATTCCGGGGACTCGAGAACATCGAATACGCCTGCGGAGCACCGTCGCTGCTCTTCGGCGACACGCTCGAGAACCTCGCCCGCGGGGTCGATTGCGAGACGCTGCTGCAGCCGCTCGGCGTGTGCGTGGGCATCACGCCGTTCAACTTCCCGGCCATGGTGCCGCTGTGGATGTTCCCCCTCGCCCTCGCCTGCGGCAACACGTTCGTCCTGAAACCCAGCGAGAAGGTGCCGCTGACGGCCATCCTGCTCGGCGAGCTGCTGGTCGAAGCCGGCGTGCCGAAGGGCGTGTTCAACCTCGTCCACGGGGGACGCGAGGCGGTCGACGCCCTGCTCACGCACCCGCGGGTGAAGGCGGTTTCGTTCGTCGGCTCGTCGCCCGTGGCCCGCTACATCCACGAGACCGGCACGCGCCATGGCAAGCGGGTGCAGGCGAATGGCGGCGCCAAGAACTACCTCGTGATCATGCCTGACGCGGACGTGCCGAAGACGGTCGAGGCGCTCGCGACCGCGGCGTTTGGCTGCGCGGGGGAGCGCTGCATGGCGGGATCGACCGCGATCGCCGTCGGCGCCGCGGCGGATCGCTTGCTGCCGTCCCTGGTGGAGGCCGCGCGGGCGATCAAGGTGGGGCCCACCGACCGGCCGGGCCAGCCGGACATGGGGCCGGTGATCACGGCGCAGCACCGCGACCGGGTGCTGGGACTCGTGGCGAGCGGCGAGAAGGACGGCGCGCGCATCATCGCCGACGGGCGCGGCGTGAAGGTGCCGGAGGCGCCGCGCGGCTTCTACCTCGGCGCGACGATCGTCGACGGCGTCGAGCAGAACATGACGCTCGCCCGCGAGGAGGTGTTCGGGCCCGTGCTGAACGTGATGCGACGCGACGACCTCGACCGCGCGATCGAGATCGCCAATGCGTCCGCCTTCGGCAACGGGGCCGCGATCTTCACGAGCAGCGGCCGGGCGGCCCGCGAGTTCAAGCACCGGGTGAAGGCTGGCATGGTCGGCATCAACGTCGGCGTGCCGGCGACCATGGCGATGTTCCCGTTCACGGGCTGGGATGACTCATTCTACGGCGACCTGCACATCCAGGGCCGCGAGGCCGTGCAGTTCTACACCCAGCAGAAGGTCGTCACGAGCCGGTGGTTTGGCGAAGGCGTCGGCGACGTCTGGAAAAAATAGCGCGTCGCCGGCCAGGCCCAAGCCGCGCACCTCCGAGGGCTGCGCTCCGTCGCAGCCGGGCTGCCCTCATCGCGTCGACCCGTCGGGCCGGCGCCCGCGCCACGAAGCGGACCTACTTCGCCTTCGCCGCGCCCGGCTTGCGCTCGAGTTCCGCGAGCTTGGCGACGGCGTCGGCCTTGCCGGAGAAATCCGCCTTCGCCGCAGCCGCCGCGCGCAGGGCCGCCAGGGCGGCGGCCTCATCGCCCGTGGCGAGACTGGCGACGCCCAGGTGGTATTGGACTTCGGGATTGTCGGCGAGTCCGCGCGCCGCGGCTTGGAGATGGGGAAGCGCGCCGCGGGCATCGTTCCGCCGGAAAAGCATCCAGCCGAGGGTGTCGGCGACCGCGGGATTGGACGGATCGAGCGCGCGGGCTTTCTGTGCGATCTCGAGGGCCCGCGCCGGCTCGTTGAGTTGCTCGGCGTAGAGGTTCGCCAGGTTGTTCATCACCGCCACCGAGCCGGGATTCGCGGCGAGGTGTTTTTCGTAGAGTTCGCGCGTCTTCGCGTAGTCCTTCTTCGCGGTGAGTATCTGTCCGGCAAACAGCGCCACGAGCGGCTGCGTGCCGTGCTTCGCCACCAGGGCGTCGATCCGGGCCTGCGCGGCGGGATCGTCCAGGCTGGCGGAGAAGGCCGGCACCGCGACGGCGTACACGCCGGGATCTGCCGGCGACAATTCCGCTGCGGCCAGCGCCGCCGCCTGGGCGGCGGACCATTCCTTGCGGGCCAGGTGGATCCGCGCGACGAGGATGGGCCCGGCGGGGAGCCGTGGAAACTGCGCCGCGAGGGCCTGTGCCCGCGTGAGGGCGGCATCGAGCTTGTTCTCGCGCAGGTCGAGGTTCACCAGCTCCATCGCCGCCGCCAGCAACTGCGGGCTCTCCTTGAGCGCCGCCTCGAACGCGGCGCGCGCCTCGGCCGTCTTTGCCAGGCGCAGGTACGCGATGCCGAGGACGTAATTGAGCTGCCCCTTGTTGGGCGACGTCGGCAGGCCCGCCACCATCGACTGCACCAGGGGTTCCAGTTTCCCGAGACCGGCCATCGCTTCGACGAGCAGGAGGTAACCCTGGGTGAGGTCGGGCCGGCGGCGCACCAGCAGGTTCATCGCCTCGGCCGCGGGCTGGGGCCGGCCCGCCTTGAGGCTGAGCTGGGCGAACAACATCAGGCCGTCGACGTGGTCGGGCGCGGCCTTGATGGTCTGCTCCACGGCGGCGAGCGCGCTCGCCTCGTCGCGATTCTGGAGATGGGCCAGGGCGAGCGGATAACTCTCGACGGCGAGGCCGGGGAACGCCGTCCCGATCTGCTTGAGCGTCGCGATGCCGCCGTTGGTGTCGCCGCGGGCGAGCTGCACCCGGGAGAGCAGCAGCAGGGTGTCCACGTCGAGATTGTCGTGCTGCAGCGCCTTCTGCAGGTAGCCGACGGCCTCGTCGAACTTCCGCTCCTGCAGGGCCACCTGCGCGAGCGCGCGCCAGCCCGGGAGATAGTCCGGCGTCTTCTGCGTCATTTCCTTGAGGTAGGAAAGACCTTCGGCGGCGGCCCCGCTCTGCAGGAGGTAGCTGGCGTAGGCGAGCCGCACGACCGAGCGCGGTGGCGCCAGTTCGGCGGCGGCCTTGTGGTCGGCGAGGGCCTGCGCGGCGTTGTTCTGGCTGGCGTGAAACCGTGCGAAGGCCAGGCGGGCCTCGGGCGACTTCGGATCGGCGGCGACCGCCCGCTGCAGCGTATTCCGGACGGCCGCGACGTCGCCGCGCAGCAGCTGCAGGTTGGCTTGCGCGAGATGGAAGAAAGCCGAGGTCTTGTCCGGGAACTTCTGGAGGGCGTCCTCGGCCAGCTTGAAATCGTCCCGCTCCCGCACGGTCTCCGTCAGCAGCACCAACGCCTCCGGCAGATTCGACGTGGTCCGCAGAATCGCCTCGGCTTCCCGCCGTGCCTCGGCGGTGCGCCCGAGCGCCAGGAACAGGCGCGCGCGCTTCAGCCGGAGGGGCTGCGCGGACGGAGCCTGGAAAACGAGCTTGTTGAAGTAGGCCAGCGAGCGAACCGAGGCACCGCGTTCGTACCAGAGCAGCGCGAGCCGCTCGTTGGCCGTGGGGTCATCCGGAAACGTCTGGAGCACGTTCTGGTATTCGATGCGCGCCTTCTCGAAATCGCCCGTCCGGTAGGCCTCGGCGGCGCGTTCGAGGGAGCGGGTCTTGCGGCTTTCCTTCGAGCAGGCGCCGAGCAGACCGGCCAGCGCGACGATCAGAAGGACACGAGCGAGAGGAATGAAGTGCGGCATGGGGAACGTGAACCGGAAGGACGACCAGCCTGCGCGACTCGGTCCCGGTTGGCGAGAGCAGGCTGCGGGAAAACCACCCCGGCTCCGTCATATGACGCCGGCCCCGGCGCTCGGTTGTGCGCGAATTGAACGGTTGCGGCCGGTCGCGATTGAAACCCGCCGCGCCGGCGCCCAAGGTCCGCGCACCCCGCCTTCCCATGCGCCTCCCCTCCCCCTCCCTCGTCGTGCTCGCGCTGGCGTCCGCCCTGCCCGCTCCCGCGGCCGAAGCCGCGCTCCGCCAGTCCCTCACGCTGCACGCCTCCTTCGATCGCGAAGGCCACGCCGACTTCGCCCGCGGCGACCGCACGATCTATACGGCCGCCGAGCGCAACAAACGCGATGCGGCCGCGCCCGGCCTGCCGCCCGTCGAGGATGCACGGATCGCCCCCGGGGAGGGCCGTTTCGGAGCCGCGCTGGAATTCCGCCGGAAGATGAAGCCGCAGGTGTTCTTTCGCGGCGGCGAGAACATCGGCTACCGCGCACGCAACTGGGACGGGACCCTCTCGTTCTGGCTGCGGCTGGACCCGGACAAGGACCTCGAGCCCGGTTACTGCGATCCGATCCAGCTGGTCGCGCAGGCCTGGGGCGAGGGCAACATGTTCGTCGAGTTCAGCAAGGACCACACGCCGCGGCACTTTCGCTTCGCGATCATGGCGGTCACCAAACTCTGGAACCCGCACAACAAGAAGTGGGAGGAGATGCCCGACGCCGAGCGGCCCATGGTGCCGGTGCTGCAGCCCCCGTTTCGCCGCGATCGGTGGACCCACGTCGTCACCACCTTTGCCCACGTGAACTCCGGCGCGAAAAATGGCCGCGGCACCTTGTACCTGGACGGCAGGAAGGTCGGCAGCTTCGACGGCTGGGAGAACACCTTCAACTGGGACGTCTCCAAGAGCGCGCTGACGCTCGGCCTGTGGTACATCGGGTTCATGGACGATCTCGCGGTGTTCGATCGCGAACTGACCGAAGCCGAGGTGCGCACCCTGCACGGGCTGCCCAACGGCATCCGGGACCTGGGCGCCGTGCGCCCTTGAGGTCCGGCGCGGGCGGCGGGGACGCAGCCGGGGATTGAATTTCGCCCCGACTTCGCGCCTGATCGGCGGCCTTCCTTCCCGCCGCTCCTCCATGACTCAGCCTGCCCCGTCCTCCACCTCGCATCCGGCCGAACGCATCCTGCTCGGGCCCGGCCCGAGCCCCGTGCCGCACCGCGTGCTGCGCGCGCTCTCCGCGCCCACGCTGGGGCACCTCGACCCGCAGTACCTCGCCATCATGGACGAGACCTGCGCGTTGCTCCGGGAGGTTTTCCGGACGAAGAACGCGCTGACGTTTCCCGTCAGCGGCACGGGCATGGCCGGGATGGAGTGCACGGCCACCAACCTGACGGAGCCCGGTGACGAGGTGGTGGTGGGTGTGAACGGCGTGTTTGGCCTGCGCATGGTGGACGTGTTCGAGCGCTGCGGCGCCGTCGTGCACAAGCTGGAGGCGCCCTGGGGGGAGGTCTTCGCCCCGGCGCAGGTCGCGGCGGCGCTCGAGCAGCACCCGCGGACGAAGATCGTCGCGATCGTGCACGCGGAGACGAGCACCGGCGCGCACCAGCCGCTGGAAGGCCTGGCGGAGATCGTCCATGCGCGCGGCGCGCTGCTGCTGGTGGACGCGGTCACGAGCCTGGGCGGCCACGAACTGCGGGTCGACGACTGGGGGATCGACGCGATCTACAGCGGCACGCAGAAGTGCCTGAGCTGTCCGCCGGGCCTATCCCCGGTGAGCTTCGGCGAACGCGCCCTCGCGCGCATGGATGCGCGCAAGAGCAAGCCGCAGTCGTGGTACCTCGACGTCTCGATGCTGCGGAAGTATTACACGGGCGGAGGCGGCGGAGGGCGCGTGTACCACCACACGGCCCCGATCAACATGACCTACGCGCTGCGGGAGGCGCTGGCGATCGTCCTGGAGGAAGGCCTGGCCGCGCGGATCGAGCGGCACGCCGCCATGCACCAGCGTCTGCGGCAGGGCCTGGGCGAGCTGGGCCTCGGCTACATCCCGTCGCGCTCGCTCCACACCCTGAACTGCATCCGGATTCCGGAGGGCGCGAACGACGCCGGCGTGCGCACGCGGCTGCTGCAGGATTACGGAATCGAAATCGGCGCCGGCCTCGGCGTGATGGCCGGCAAGGCCTGGCGCATCGGCCTGATGGGGCACGGCGCCTCGGTGCGCAACGTCGACCTGGTGCTGGCCGCACTGCGCTCGGCGCTGAAATAACGCCGGGGCGAATCCGGGTGGCGGCGGCGCAGCGGCCTGTCCTCAAGCCGCTGCGAACCGGTTCGTCGTAGGTCAGCCGCCTGGGGACAGGCGGCTCCACCCCTGCTGATCTGTCCCGGCTCAGGCCGGGGCGGCGGCTTTCTTCGTCGGGTTGCGGAAGAAGATCAGGAACACCACCAGGACGATCGCGGCGCCGATGGCGGGCGTCATCCAGATCTTGTTCCAGTTGTGCGCGAGCCCGTTGACCGGGGTCGTGAGCGCGTTGGCCGCGAGCACCTGGCCGGCGAAGTAGGTGCCCACAAAGGCGCCGACGCCCCACAGGATGAAGGCGATGAAACCCTGCGCCGCGCCGCGGATGCGCTCGTTGGCCTCGTCATCGACGTAGAGCTGGCCCGCGATGAAGAGGAAATCGTAGCACGCGCCGTGGAGCAGGATGGCGGTGAAGATCAGGGCGGACTGGGCGCCGGAATCCACGCTCGCGCCGAGGGCGAAGTAGCGCAGCACCCAGCAGAGGATGCCGAGGAAGATCGTGATCTTGTAGCCGAAACGGTTGAGGAAGATCGGCAGCAGGAGGAAGAAGATCACGTCCGACACCTGCGCCAGCGACGTCTTCACCAGCATGTTCTCCCACTTCAACTGGGTCAGGTAGATGCCCAGGTTCACGAAGTAGAAGTAGAGCGGGATGCAGATCAGGAACATGCACAGGATGAAGATCGCGAACGACGGCTTCTTCAGCAGCGCGAGCGCGTCGAGGCCGAGGATCTCGCCGACGCTGACGTTGGCGCCGGTCTTCTTCGGCGGCGTGTGCGGCAACTGCAGCGAGAAGAGGCCGAAGGCGATCGAGGCTCCGCCGGCGAGGTAGAACTGGACCGGCGACTCGGCATTGCCGAGGAAGTTGAGTCCAAAAAGACCGGCGATCCAGCCGACGGCCGAGAGCATCTTCACCCGCGGGAAATCCACCTTGGGGTTGGCGAGGTGCGAAAGCGAAAGCGAGTTGCCCAGCGCCAGCGTCGGGACGTACAGCGCGCAGTAGAGGATGAGCGTCGGGTAGAACGTGGAAAAGGTGGTGCACTGCGGCAGGTAGCAGAGCACCGCGCCGCCGGCGATGCCGAGGAACGCGAGCAGCTTCTCCGAGGCAAAATAACGATCGGCGATGAGCCCCACGAGGAAGGGCGAGATCATGGCGCCGATCGCGAACGCGCCGTAGGCGAGACCGATCTGCGCGCCCTCGAACTTGAGCGTGTTGGCGAGGTACGCGCCCATGCTGACATACCATGCGCCCCAGATCAGGTACTGGAGGAACATGAAGATCGACAGGCGAACTTTGATCGACGACTGGGATAGGTTGGACATGAGGGGCGGAGGATGAGCTTGCGGGGTAAGGAGGAACGGGGAACGAAGGGATCAACGACGCGGGCGCCGCGCCGCCGGCCCGAGAGAACGGGAGGCGGGCGGAGCGGGCCGCTCGGTTTTCACCGGGAAGGATCTGCTCTCAGCCAGAATGATGCCGTTGCGGCGGCGCCGCCTGTCCCCAGGCGGCTGACGTGCGAGGGACCGGTCCGCAGCGGTTTGAGGACAAGCCGCTCCACCTTTCAGTGCGGCCGTTCTCACGGCTGGTTTGAACGCCAACTGCATGTGTCCGGGCTCAGTGCATCTCGACCTGGCAGGAGCCGATGCCACCACGGTAGAAGTTGAACTGCACGTTGGGATGGTCAGCGAGCAGCGACATCGGGACGGTGCTGTCGGGGATGCGTTTGCCGATCATGAGCGTCGAGAGCCGCTGGCCGAACGGGCTGTCGTGCATCCCAGCCTGCCAGATGGAGACCTTCTCGGCCTTCCACGTCTCGACCGGCCCGACCGTGATCGCCTTCGTCGGCACGAGGGAGATGTTGCCGCCGCCCGAGGTCCGGGCGTTCTGCGCGAGCGTGACCGGGTGCAGGTCGACCACCCGCGTGCCGAGCTTCCGGTATTCCGCGGGCGTCGGCGGCGCGTCCTTGTAGGCGCCTTCGCGTTTCACGGGATCGTTGAAGGCCCAGTGCTTGGTGTCGCCCTGGCCGCCCTGCATCACCGCGCAGCGCACGCCGTCCCAGCTTTTCACATACGCCGAGACATCGGCCTTGGGAAAGTGCAGGTTCGCATCGGGCATGACGAGCTCCCGGCTGATCCGGCTGAAGCAGAGCTCGCGATCGGCGCGTTCGAACGAGAGCGGATGCGTCACCGGGGCCTCGCGACCGTCGAGGAACCACTCGTCCATGCCCCAGAAGTGCGCCGACTTCAGGGAGAGACCGAGGGCGTTCACCATGCGCGCGACGAGCGGGAGCTGCTCCGTCGGCCCGATCGGGCCGCAGATCCCGACCGGGTTGTCCGGCGTCGACTGCTTCCACGCGGTGATGTACTCGAGGGCCTCGGCGAGGTAGAACTCCTCCAGCGTGTCGTAGAAGACGACGCGGAAGCCGTCACGGGAGAGATTCTCCATGTCGCGCGGCGTGAGCCGGGCGGCCTCCTCGATCAGGGCGCTGTCGAGCGTGGTGTAGTCCCACCAGTCAGGGGCGATCGTGCTGAGTTTGCGTGGCATGCGGATAGAGCGAATGGGTTGGGTGGAAAAGGTGCGAGCCTCAGCGGAGGGACCGTTCGTAGGCCTGGTTGACGCGGACCTTCGGGCCGAGCGCGTCCCGCAGGGGATCCGCGTCTTCGGCGCAGAAGCCCATGTGCGAATGCCGCCGCCAGCCCTCGGCGAACGTGAAACGGCGCGACATGCGGCCGACCTCGCGGGCCATCTCCTCCATCTGCCGGAGGTAGGAATTCATCCCCTGGGATGACTTGAGCCAGCCATGCTGGCTCTCGTGGCAGGCGAGGGCGTCGAGCTTTCGCTGCTGCACGGTGGCGGTGTCCACGTACGCTCCCGGCACGATGCGGCGACGCAGCCCGTCGCACAGGCCGTGCGGCATCGCGTGGTACACGGTGGTGGCGCCGTCCCACGGCCGCTTTGCCGGCGTGGAGCGGAAATTGGGCATGCCCCGCGCGAAGGCCGCCGTCACGGCCAGGCGGCACGTGTTGGTGTGGTCCTCCATGTAGTCCTGCGGCGAATGCGTCAGCACGATCGTCGGTTGCACCGCGCGGATCGTCGCCGCCACCCGCCGCAGCAATGGCACCGAATACACGATCTCGAGATCGTCGCAGATCGCCTCGTGGTACGTGGCGCCGAGGACGCGGGCGGCCCGCTGCGCCTCGGTCCGCCGGATCCGCCGCAGCGCGGCAGGGCGGTGCACGAGGCTGCCGCACGAGCCGGTCAGCAGGTTCAGGTAGTGGATCCGGTAGCCGGCCTCGCGCAGGAGGCAGAGCGTGCCGGCCATCATGAACTCGATGTCGTCCGGATGGGCCGCGATGGCGATGGCCGCGCGTTCAGTCATGGTGCGCGGGAAGATTCAGGCGGGGCATGATCGGGAAGGTATCAACCTCCGGGGCGCGCGGGGAGCAAGCTCACTTCAGCGAAGCGAGCCAGGCCACGAGGTCCAGGAGTTGCTGTTCGGTGTATGCCTGTTCGAGGCCCGCGGGCATCAGGCTGGTGGCGAGCGTCGTGCGCCCGACGATCTGCGCGTGCGGCACGGATTTTTCGGCGCCGGCCAGGTCGACGAGCACGAGCGCGTCGGCGCCGTCGCTGCGGATCGCGCCGGTGTGCGTCTGGCCGTCGCCGGTCTCGACCACGTGCGTCTCGAAGTCGCGGGCGATCGTGGCGCTCGGGAAGAGGATTGACTCCAGGATATCGCGGGGACCGCGGATCCGGCCGATGTGGCTGAGATCGGGTCCCATGGCGCGTCCCATGCCCCCCGCCGTGTGGCACGCGGCGCAGGCACTGTTGCCGTAGAGCGCCCGGCCCTCGCCGGCCCGGCCGCGGACCGCCGCGGCGGTCAGGGCCTCGAGGCGGCGTTTTTTCTCGTCCTGGCCGGCCGCGACGGCGCGCACGGCCGGGCCGAGCAGACGTTCGTACGTTTCGGGCGTCAGGTTCTGGAACGCGGTGCGGACCGTGCTCTCCGCCAGGCTGGCGAACGCAGGGGACTGAACGAGGGCTTGCGCCCAGCGTTCGGCGGTGGCGGCGTCGAGCCGCCGCGCAAGGCGCAGAAACTCCCCTACCTCGATCGCTCCCGCGCTCGCGAGCAGCGGCGCCAGCGCGGTCAATTGCTCCTTGCTGAGGCGGGCCCGCGCCAGCAGCCGGGCCGCATCGACCCGCGCGGTCGGAGAACCGTCGCCCCGAACGAGGTCGAACAGCAGCGCGAACGAAGCCGCCTCCAGCGGCTCTCCCGTCCGGGTCGACGCCCCGAGGGCCCGCAGCCGCACCGGCATCGCCCGCGCGCCATCGTTGCTCAGGGCCTGGAGCGCCGGCGCAAAAGGCTTCACGGGCAGCTTGGCGATGGCATCGAGCACCAGCGTGAGCTCGCCCCCGCCGGCCGCGGCCGCCGCCTGCAGCTGCCGCTGCAGCCGCGAAATCCAGTCGGCGTGGGCCACCGCTCCGCTCTGGCCGGCGATCACTCGCCAGGCGGCCTGCCGCACGGCGGGCGCACCATGGTCGAGCATCGCGGTGACCAGCGCCTGGGCCGGCGGTTTGGCGAGCTGGGAGCCCGCGACCTCGGCAAGGACCGACAGCATGGCCGGGCTCACGTCGGGGCGGGCGAGCCGGGCACTGAGTTGCTGCTCGCACAGCTCGATGGCGCGGGGATGACGGGCGACCACCAGCGTCGCCGCCCGCGCGAGCGCGGCGTCGGGGGACTCGAGGTGCTGCAGCGCGACGCCCACCAGCGCGTCGTGCACCGACGGGTCGCGCTCGCGCGTGGACTGCTCCAGAATGACGAGCAGGCGCCGGATCACCGCCGGGCTTGCCGCCTCCCGCAGCGTAGTCAGGTCGAAAGCGCGCGTGGCGATCGCCGCGAACATCGCCGCGTGCTCGAGGCTGGGCTCCAGCGGCTCTCCCAGCATTTCGAGCAGCGCCTCGCGCTGGCCAGCCTCCAGCCGCTTCGCCTGCGCGACCGCCTCCCACGCCCGCAGCCGCGCGAACGGCTGGCTGCGGTCGAGCAACTGCGCGCGGCCCAGCCCGGCAGGCTGCAACAGGGGAAATTCGCCGCCGGTGAGCTGCATCGCCCGCTCACGCACCTTCCAGCGCGGATCGGCGGTGCGCAGCCGCTGGAGCTCGGCGGGCGCCAGCGTCGCCCACGGGATCCCCTGGCCGTAGGGATCGCGCACGGGCGCGGCACCCTTGCGGCGCACCCGGTAGATGGCGCCGCGCAGGTCCGGCTTTTCGGCGATGCTGCTGGGACAGCCGAGGCGGAACCAGCCGCCGGTGTCGAGCACCAGCAGGGAACCGTCCGCATCCTCGAGCACATCCGTGAAGTGCGCATCCGGCAGGTTGAGCTTGAGGAACTCGTGCTCGGTCGCCTGATACGTGGCGCCCGCCGGCGTCAGTTTCACCCGCACCACCTTCTGCGTGTTGAAGAACGTGACGAAGAGCTGGTCTCGCCAGGCGGGGTCGAGCGCGCCGGAACGGTAGCGCGTGAAGCCCGAGACCGCGACGTGGCCGAGGTTGTGCATCACGGGCATGCGCTCCTGGGTGCGGGGCAGGTCGGCGATCGCCTTCAGCTGGTCGGGCCGCTCGTAGACGCCGCCGTAGAGCCAGTGGAGCACGGTGTCGCCGCGCGGCTGGTTATAATAGAGATTCACCACCCCGACGATCTGCCCCTCGGCGGTGAAATCCACCTCGACGGGATTGTCGGAGCTCGCGAGCGCGTGCCACTGCACGTCGCTGCCGTCGGGTCGGCAGGACCAGACACCGGAAGCGAGGCCCTCGTGCACGAGCGTGCCGTCCTTTTGCACGACCTTGTGGCCCTTGCGACCGTGGCACCAGTAGAGACGGCCATGCGGATGCAGGAAGGGCCCGTGCACATCGGCGGCATTGCCGGTGTAGTCGAAGCCGCCGACGATCATCTCGCGTTGGTCCGCCACGCCGTCGTCGTCCGTGTCGGTCAGCTTCCAGATGCCGGGGGGCGACGCGACGTAGAGCGAACCGTCGAGCCAGCACGCGCCCTGGGGAAACGTCATCTTGTCGGCAAAAACCGTGGAGCGTTCGAACACCCCGTCGCCGTCGCGGTCCTCCAGCATCAATACCCGGTTGGGCAGCTTCGCCTCCAGCCCCTTGCGGTCCAGATTCAAGCCGGCGGCATCGCCGATGAACAGGCGGCCGCGATCGTCGAGGCAGCCCATGATGGGAAATGTGACGACGGGCGGAGCCGCAGCGACCACGAGCTCGAGCCCAGGAGGCAGATCCGCGGGCAGCGCTCCCGGGGGCGGGGCCGCGGGAAGGACGGCGGCGATCGCCAGCCCGCCTGCCAGGCGAAGCGCCACGATGGGAAAGCGAGGGGCGAACATCTGGAACACGCTCACCTTTGCCGCCCCGGACCGGCGGGCGCAACGGCGGCGCGCAATTGTGAGCAAAAGTTGCACGTTCGCTCACTTGTCTTTTGGCGGACGTCCGTCAGGGACGAAGGCAAGCCGCTTCGGGTTCCGACGGCTCCGCTTCCGTCCCTCATTTTTTCCCATGCTCACGGCAGAACGACATCGCGCGATCCTGCGGCTGCTGGCCGAACACGGCCGCATCACCGTGGCAGACATCGCCCAACGCTTCGACATTTCACATGCGACCGCGCGGCGCGACGCCGTGCAACTGGCGGACGCCGGCAAGGCGGCGCGTGCCCACGGCGGACTTCTTCCCGCCAACTTCTTCCGCAGCGAGCCGCATTTTCGCGCCAAGGCCGACCGCCAGATGGGCATCAAGGCCCGCATCGCCCGCCAGGCGGCCGAATTACTCCCGCATGAGGGCAACGTGTTCGTGGACTCGGGCACCACGTGCCTCGAAGTCGGCCGCATCCTGATCGAGCGGCCGGACCTGCGGATCTTCACCAACTCGATCCCCCTGCTTGCATTCACCTCGCAGGCCCAGGCCAGCATCACCTGCATCGGCGGCGAGGGACGGAAGGTGTCGCTGGCGCTGACCGGTGCGCTGGCCCAGACCTGGCTGTCGCACCTGCGCTTCGATTCCGCCGTGATCGGCGCCTCGGGCGTGGAACTCGCGAGCGGGGCTTACACGACCGAACTGAACGAAGCTGCGATCAAGGCGGAGGTCCTGCGACGTTCGACGGCGAGAGTCCTGGTGGCCGACGCAGACAAATGGAACCGGCCTGCGGCCGTGCATTTCGCACCTTGGAATGCGTTCACAGCCTTCGTGACGAACCAGCAGCTTCCCCGGGAAGCCCGCCTGCGGTTGGCGAGCGACGACGTGAAGTTCTGCCTGGTATAGACCCTAGGCGGAGCCAGCCGCTCACGATGCAGTCGGGAGCGGGGCAGAGCCCGCCGAGCTGGCGCCGGAACCCGAGCTCAGCCGCCCGTCCGTGATCGCGTGAAAGCCGTCCTCGTCCTCGTAACCCTCGGGCGCGTTGGCGATGGCACGCCAGGTCACGACCGTCGCCACGACGGCAAAAATAAGGGCAAGGGCGACGAACGTGAGCATGGTACGAAGGGAATTACCCTTTAATCGGCACCCGCACAGAGGCTCTGAGCGGAGCTCCGCGATGTTACAGGTTTTGTACAAATCGAACCTTCGCCGAACGCTCTTTCGGAACCCCGGCCCGCAGAGCTCGGCTTCCCCTTTCGCGCGTTCCGGCACGATCCTGGTCGGCTTCGATCTTCTTATCTGCAAGCTGTTTGCCGGACTTCATACCGACTGACGGTCCAGATAACACCCCAAAAAAGCGTGTCGGAAATCCTTACTTCCGCAGACCGGGCGCAATGCCTTGTAAGTCAGTGAATTTACAACGTTTCCTACCCACTCATAGGTTAATCGTAAGAAAACTGTTACAAGAAAACACCCTAGTCCGGGGCCGGAATTTTAAGCCATAATTTTCAATCAACTATGGCTTAACTGCTTAAGAATTACAATCCCGAGCTGGCGCAGGATTGGCTAACGTCACCGCTTGGGTCCGGCCGCCAGCCCGCCCACGCTCGGAAATCGTTAATTATCTCCCCCCGCTGCGAAGGGGAGTGAAGCGATCGCCGGGACGGTGGACGCATCCCTCTTCTCACGGAGAAGGAAGGCTGGCGAGACAGGCCCGCCCGATCAATGAAACGCCTTTCCATCCTCATCGCCGACCGTACGCCGGAGTACTGCGCCCACTTGGCGCGCTGGCTGCGTGAGCACGACACGACCTGCGTGCACTCGGCGGCGGAAGGAATGAGCGCGGCGGTTCTGCTTCACTTCGATGTGATCGTGAAGGCGACCCTGCATGAGGGCACGTCGGCGTTGGAGGAGATGCGCGCGTTGAAGCGACGCCAGCCTTGGGCCCGCGTGCTTGCCGTGGTCTCTGCAGCGACGGTCGAGGACGCGCCGCGCGAGTTCGCCCGGGCGCGGCGAGCTGGCGCAGATGCCGTGGTGAGCCGGGCCGTCGGAGAGCGGCAATTTCGCCTCGCATTGCGCGCGTGCTGGCACGACGCGGTGCCCCACCTCGAAGCTTCTCACCCCTCGCCCAACTTTACACTCAGTCGAGCATAGACCCTGGCCATGAACATTGATTCCTTCTCCATGTCCGCCCCCACCTCCCTCTCCCAACCGGCGACCGCCGGGTCGCTGGATCGCGAAGTTCTCGCCGCGCGCCTGAAATCCGCGGGATTGCGTGTCACCGCTCCCCGTATTGCTTTGTTGGATGCCCTGGTCAGGACGAACCAGCCTGTCACCATCGACCAGCTTTTCGCCAAAGCCGGCAGCAGCACCTGCGATCTCGTGACCATTTATCGTTCCGTCGCCGCCTTCGAGAAGGCCGGGGTGGTTTACCGCAGCGGTTACTCGGAGCGAGGCGCGGTACTTTACAGCACCGCGGTGGGGGGCGTCCGCCGCTACCCCGTCCTGCGCAAAGGGTCCGAGGTCATCGAGGAACTCGATAGCGAATCGTCAGCCGAATTGCAGGCGGCAATCGACAAGATCAAACAGCGGCTCCAGGCGCGTGGCTACCACGGCCTGCAGCACATCGTCGAATTCTTCGCGGTAACCTGACCCGAACCGGTGTCCGGGTGCGGTAGTGCCGCCTCGGGCGCAGCGTCACGCCTGCCGCGCGGTCGCGAAGTTCCGGATCGTCCGTTCCATTTCCGCCCCGACCGGCGCTCGACTTCCCCTCGCTCGCTGCGAATCGAGCTGCAGAGTTCGGATTCCTCTGAGCCAGACGCATGCCGTTGAGGTGGAGCCGACTGTCCTCAGGCGGCTGACGCGCGACGGACCGGTCCGCAGGGGCTTGAGGACAAGCCGTTCCACCTTTCCGTGCGGCCGTTCTCAGGGCTGATTTGAAGTCCAACGGCATGAGTTCGCGAAGCGCAGAAATGACGGGGGCTCGGCCCGCCTTTTCTCATCGCGATGGAGCTCGCTGCATTCCTGCAGTCGAGAACCCCCAACTGGGGCCTTCTCCCTAAGGAAGGTTGCGTCTGCAAGGGAAGGCACGATGCGAGAATACTCTTCCAACCTTCGACGCGCGTAGGGCCGATCTTTTTTCGCGTCGATCCCTGCGTGGATGGGTGGGTTATAAGGGCGTCGCGCTCCTTCCCCCCGAGTTTAGGCGTCGCTGTGTGCATAAAGATTGCACTCAGGGTCGTATGGGTTCAACTCCCCATGCACACTGCGATGACGTCGGAACTGCCTCCCATGCCTCTTGAACGCCCTGACGAGCATTCGTCCTGCCTGGGCGTGGGGCGGGACGGCGACGAGCGAAAGCAGTGGGCGGCCGGCTTGGCGCGTCGAGGCGCAGGCCGGAGAAAGCCGCCTGGGACTGCCCCGCAAATGTACCCGGATCGGCGTACTGCGGGCCCCCATGGGGCAACGAGTTTTGAACTTATGTTTCAACGGAATGTGCCGCTGTCGACTATGACCTCGGTTCGTTCCGATGGTCAGTTTCGTTAGGCTCCAAGAACTCTCCTGTCCTGTGGCGGCCCTAAAAGCACCGCGATGGCGGCAGCTTGTCCAAAATCGCTCCACCCTTTCGTCCACCCGCTGAACGCGCCGCACTCGTGAACTGGTTCTGCCTCCATACCAAGCCGCTCAAGGAGAGTCAGGTGGCGTCCTATTGCGCGACCCAGCTCAGCCTGGAAACCTATTATCCCCGGCTGAAGCAGCAGCGCACGATTCGGCGGCAACAGCGCATCGTGATCGGGCCGCTTTTCCCGCGCTATCTGTTTTGCCGCTTCGACGCCCGGCTCCTGTACCGCGCGGTTCGGTATGCTCCGGAAGTGATCACGGTCGTATCGGCGGGCAACGCTCCGGCGGTGGTCGAGGACTCCCTGATCGAAAGCCTCCGGAGCTGGACGGGATCCGAAAACGACATCCTGACTCTTACCCCTTCGATCCGCCCCGGCGATACGGTCGAAATTGTCGCCGGCCCCATGCAAGGGCTATCAGGCACGATCCTTGCCGAGTCCAGCGACCGCAACCGCGTGAAGCTTCTCCTCTCTTTCCTCCAGGAAGGGGCTCACCTCAGCGTCGATCGCGCCGATGTGCGTTTGATCGCCTGAACCGCCGGCAGCGCTTCCCGGACCTCGATCCATTCTCCTCCACTCTCCATTTCGCGCATGAAAAAGAACATCACCGTCGGGATTGTCGGATACGGTTACTGGGGACCCAACCTGGTGCGCAATTTCCGCTCCATCTCCGAATGCCGCTTGAAGACCGTCTGCGATCTTAGCGAACAGCGTCTCAAGCAGATGCGCTCGCTCTATCCGGAGGTGAACGGCGAGACCGAATTCGCCAAACTCGTGGGGGACGCGGAGGTGGATGCCATCGTCGTCGCCACGTCGGCCCGTCTGCACTTCCCCATGGCCAAGGCAGCCCTCGAGGCCGGCAAGCACGTCCTCATCGAGAAACCGATGGCGTGCGCGACCAGCGAATGCGAGGAGCTCAACGCCATCGCGAAGCAGAAGGGCCTCACGATCATGGTCGGCCATACGTTCCTGTACTCGGCCGCCGTTCGGAAGATCAAGGAGATCGTCGACAACCGCGACCTGGGCGACCTGCGCTATATTGCGGCGCGCCGGCTGAACCTCGGCCTCTTCCAGAAGGACATCAACGTCACCTGGGACCTCGCTCCGCACGACATCTCGATCATCCTGCATATCATGCAGGAACTCCCGCACAGCGTGAACTGCCGCGGCGGCGCGAGCCTCACGCCGGGCATCGAGGACATGACCTCGATGAGCCTTTCCTTCACCAAGGAGCGCTCGGCCATTGTCCATAGCAGCTGGCACGATCCCCGCAAGGTGCGCGAGATGACGATCGTCGGCAGCAAGCGGATGATCGTTTACGACGACATCGCCCCGCTCGAGAAGATCAAGGTCTACGACGTGCGCGTGGAGCGTCCGCCCCACTACAATTCGTTCGCGGAATTCCAGTACGCGTATCATTACGGCGACACCTACTCGCCCTATATCAAGCACGACGAGCCGCTGCGCACGGAGCGCCAGCATTTTGTCGACTGCATCACGCAGGGTATCGTGCCGCTCACCTCCGGATCCAACGGACTCGAGGTCGTGCGCATCCTCGAGGCCTCGTCGAAGTCGCTCCAGCTGCAGGGCGCCCCGGTGCCGCTCTGGAATGGCAGCACGCCGCCCTTTCCGATCCCACGCTCCGCCACGGTCGCCGCGAATGGTCGCGCCGCCGCTCCGGTGGCGGCCAAATAAGACTTCGCCCGGAGATGGATCCGGCCTCACGACGGCCGGAGCCCTTTCGCGCCGGGTTCCACGTCCCCTCCGCGCCGGTGACGGCTTTTCACGGCGACCTGGCTGGATCCTCCGGCGAGCTGAGGGTGGTGGATCCCCGCGGCGACGCGGCGTGGGACGAGAAAGTCGCCCGCGCATTTCCCGCCGCGACCACGTTCTTCGAGCGAGCGTGGGCTGAGGTCCTGGTCGAAACGTACGGTTACCTCCCGCTTTATCTGCAGCAGGAGTCCGCCGGCGAAATCCGGCAACTGCTTCCGCTTTGCGAAGTCGATAGCTGGATGACGGGAAAGCGGGGCGTCTCGCTTCCTTTCACCGATGCGTGTCCGGCCCTCGGCGCCACCCCGGCCGGAGCCGATTCGCTCTACCAAAGCCTCTTCCGTCTGGGTCGGGAGCGAGGCTGGCGGTACGTGGAGGTCCGCGGTTCACCTCCCCGGCTGGCGGCCGACGTTCCTTCCGTCTCGTTTCATGGCCACACGCTCGCGCTGGGCCGCTCGCCCGCGGAACTGTTTTCCGGCTTCGACAGCGCGGTGCGGCGCGCCGTGCGCAAGGCCGAAAACGAAGGCGTGACGGTCGCGTTCGAGACGTCCCTGGCTGCCGTCCGCATCTTCTACCACCTCCTGCGCAAGACCCGCACCCGGCACGGGCTGCCCCCGCAACCCTGGCGCTTCTTCGCTGCGATCCACCGTCACATCATCGCGCGCGGCAAGGGTTCGATCGTGATCGCCCGCCATCGGGAAAACCCCGTGGCTGCGGCCGTGTTTTTCACCAGCGGTCGCCACGTCCTATACAAATTTTCCGCGTCCGACGAAACTCACCAGCAGGTCCGCGGCAACAACCTCGTCATCTGGAGGGCGATCGAACGCTATAACGGCGAGGGGTTTCTCCGCCTCGACTTCGGCCGCACCTCGCTCGGCAACGAGGGCCTGCGCCGGTTCAAGCTCTCGTGGGGCACCGCGGAACACGCCCTGCACTATTACCGTTACGATCTCCGCACCGGCGCCGTCATTGCCACGCCGGACAAGGCGAGTGAAGGTCTACACACCCGCATGTTCCGCGCCCTGCCCCAACCTTTGACTCGCTTAATCGGCGCCGCCGCCTACAAACATCTCGGCTGATGCGCTGCGCCGGCGAGCCGATATGTGGTTAATACACAATTGGAACTTCGCCCCGCGCCCACCCACCTAACTCTCATGAATCCGCAGCCCATCGCCACGCCTCAACACGGACTCGACCTCGGCGACATCTACTACGTGCTGTTCCGCCACAAGTGGAAGATCGTGCTGTGTTCGCTCGCCGGGCTGCTCACCGCGGGAGCCATCTACCGGTCCGAGGCGCCGCCCTACCAGTCGGAAGCCAAGCTGCTCGTGAAGTACATCGTGACGTCCAAGGACACCGGCCCCGCGAATGCGAATTCGCCGGCCAAGCTGTCCCCCGACGAACGCGGCCTCTCCATCATGAACACCGAGATGGAGATCCTCCGGAGCGCCGACCTCGCACGCCGGGTGGTCGACGCCATCGGCGCGGAAAAAATCCTCGCGAAGGCGGGCGGCGGCAACGACTCGCAGGCGGCGACCGGTTTGGTGAGGGGAAACCTGGACGTCAGCGTCGGGCAATCGAGCACGGTCATCCACGTCAGCTTCCGTCACCCGGATCCTGAGCTCACCACCCAGATCCTCCGCGAGATCATCGACAACTACTACAAGATGCACGTCGAGGCCCACCGCGCGAGCGGCGCGCTCGGCGATGCGCTCCAGGCAGACGCCGACTCGATGAAACAGCGGCTCAACCAGACAGAAGACGAGCTGCGTCGCGCCATCGCCGCGGCGGGGGCGATTTCTCCCGAAGTGGCGAAGGAAGGCATCAGCAACCAGATGATCGCGATCCGGCGCGAGTTGCAGACGTACGAGTCCGAGCTCGCCGCCCGCCTCGCCGTGTACGAGGAGCTCAAGAAACGGCAGGCCTCTCCCAATCAGGAGTCGAAGGAAGCCAAGCCGGACGCCGCGCCCGAGGTGCCGCCTTCGGTGATCGAGGAGTTTCGCACGCTTTACGCGCAACTCACCAAGCTCCAGACGCTCGAGCAGGACCTGCTCGTGCAATACACCCCGTCGTCGTCCCGCGTGAAGGAAGTGCAGGGTCTCCGCCGCGACGCGGAGGAGAAGGTCGCGAAAATGCGCGCGGACCATCCGGGCCTCGTGAAAGTCAGCGCCACACCGTCCGACCCGACGGATCCGATGAAGCAGCTCGGCATCGAGATCACCACCGCGTGGGTCCAGATCACCTCTTACCAGGCGAAGATCAAGGAGCTGAATGCCCAGATGGATCGGATGAAGACGGAGATGTCCCGCCTCGACCGAGCCGAGGGGCCGATCGCCGAGCTCAAGCGCAGCAAGGAACTGCAGGAGCAGACGTATCGCAATTACCAGGCAGCGCTCGAACAGCAGCGGGTGAACCAGACGATGGGCGACGGCAAGGTCTCCAACATCACCCCGATCCAGTCTCCGTCAGCCCCGTTCCGCGCTGCGATGAACATGCGCAAGGTGGGACTCGCCGCGGCGATCGGCATCCTCGCCGGCTTCGCCTGGGCCTTCCTGGTCGAGATGTACTTCGATCGCTCGGTGCGCCGTCCCAAGGACCTCGCCCGCCTCGCCCGCATTCCGCTGCTTCTGTCCGTTCCGCGCCTGCGCAGTCGCGAGATGAAACTGGAACTCGATGTTCCCACCCGCCCCGCGCTCACCGATGGCAACGGCGCGCCCAACGGCAGTGCGTCCACTGCCCTGGCCGTTCCGCCCGCGCCGATTCGCTTCGGCCGCGTCGACGCCCTCCAGCCATTCCACGAGACGCTGCGCGACCGGCTCATCGGCTATTTCGAAAGCCGCAATCTTACCCACAAGCCCAAGCTCGTCGCCGTCACGAGCCTGCGTCGCGGCGCCGGCGTGACCACGACCGCCGCCGGACTTGCCCGCAGCCTGTCCGAGACGGGCGAAGGCAATGTGCTGCTCGTCGACATGACCGCGGAGCGCGGCGCCGCCCAGCAGTATTCCAACGGCCGCGCCGTCTGCGGCCTGGACGACGTGCTCGAGGGCGACAACCGCGCCCAGGCGCACATCACCGAGCACCTCTTTGTCGTCTCCGAGTCGAGCAACAGCGAACGCCTCTCGCGCAACCTGCCGCAGCGGTTCGCCCGCCTCGTGCCGAAGCTCAAGGCGAGCGACTTCGATTACATCATCTTCGACATGCCGACGGTGAACCAGTTGAGCATCACGCCACGCCTCGCCGGCTTCATGGACATGGTGCTCATGGTCATCGAATCGGAAAAGACCGACAAGGAGATCGTCGAGGGCGCCTGCGCCATGCTGGCGGAGTCGAAGGCCCACGTCGGGCTCGTCCTCAACAAGACGAAGGCCTACGTGCCCAACGCGCTCCACCAGGAGCTGACCGCGTCCTGAGCGGACCACGCCTGATCCGGGTGCGGACAACGCGCGCCCCCGGCGCGGGCAAGCGTCCGTCGTCCCCCTCTCGCACGATCACGCTACTGCCGTCGACGGAATCTCTTCCGTCCCTGTGATTTCGCGCCGCAACCTCGCGCCGCTTTCAGGAGCCCCAGCATCATGCTCCGCCTTCACCAGCGTTTCTATTATCACCTGAAGCCTTTCATTCCGTGGCGGCTCAGAATGGCCCTGCGGCGGACGGCAGCCCGGCGGAAGCTCGCTCATTGCCGGCATGAATGGCCCATCAGCGAACCGGCGGGTCGCCGCCCGGCGGGCTGGCAGGGATGGCCTGACGACAAGCGCTTTGCGTTCATCATCACCCATGACGTGGAAGGGAGCGCCGGCCTGGCCAAGTGCGCCCGTCTCGCCGAGGTGGAAGAGTCGCTCGGCTTCCGTTCCGCTTTCAACTTCGTCCCCGAGGGAGAGTATCGCGTCGCGCCGGAGTTTCGCGCCAACCTTTCCGCCCGTGGCTTCGAAGTCGGCGTCCACGATCTGCGCCACGATGGCAAGCTGTTCGAATCGGAGGAGCGGTTTCGCGACAACGCCGCCCGGATCAATCACTACCTGCACGAGTGGGGCGCCGCCGGTTACCGTTCGGGTTTCATGCTGCGCAACCTCGACTGGCTGCACCAATTGGAGGTCAAGTACGATGCGTCCACCTTCGATACGGATCCCTTCGAGGTCCAACCCGACGGAGCGGGCACGATTTTTCCCTTCTGGATTCCGGCGCCGCACGCCGGGAGCCGCGAAGGGTATGTCGAGCTGCCCTACACGCTGCCGCAGGATTCGACGCTTTACCTGCTGCTGCGGCAGACCACGTCCGAGATCTGGCGCACCAAGATTGACTGGCTGGCGGAACGCGGGGGCATGGTCCTGGTCAATGTCCATCCGGATTATATCCAGTTCGACGGCGAGGCACCTTCCCCCCGGACTTATCCCGTAAGATTTTATACCGAGATGCTCGAACATATCCGGGACAAGTACTCCGGCCAGTACTGGCAGGCGCTGCCGCGTGACGTCGCCGCTTACGCGGGCCAGCCCAACCGGCGCGTCCAAGTCCACAAGCCGCGCCGCATCGCGATGGTCACGCACTCGTTCTACGAGAGCGACAATCGCGTCACGCGTTACGCCGAGGCGCTCGCGGCCCGCGGCGACCACGTGGACGTCCTCGCGCTGCGCCGTGCCCCGGGACTTCCCGCCCACGAGGTGATCGAAGGCGTGCACGTGCACCGGTTGCAGGATCGCTTCGGCAAGACCGAGCGGTCGAAACTGTCCTACATGTGGCCGATGCTGCGCTTCCTCTGGCGCTCCGGCCTGTGGATCACCCGCCGGCACCACCAGCGCCGCTACGATCTCCTGCATATCCACAACATGCCGGACTTCCTGGTGTTCGCCGGCTGGCTGCCCCGGCTGACCGGCGCGCGGATCATCCTCGATATCCACGATATCGTCCCGGAATTCTACGCCAACAAGT
The DNA here is from genome assembly GCA_937952235.1 of uncultured Opitutia bacterium. Lineage (GTDB taxonomy): Bacteria > Verrucomicrobiota > Verrucomicrobiia > Opitutales > Opitutaceae > ER46. The sequence continues at coordinate 30,265 of CALFZM010000246.1, forward strand.
TCAAGTCCGGCGAGACCTCGATCACGACATCGCTGTTGAAGCTGGTCGAGCTGGCCTCCGCGCATTTTGCGCACCACATCATTGTCTCGAATCACCTGTGGCTGGAAAAATTCCAGGCGCGCACGGGTACCGCCGGCCGCTCCTCGGTCTTCATCAACAACGTCGACACGAAGATCTTTGCGCGCCAGCCGCGCACCCGGCAGGACGACCGCCAGATCGTGATTTTCCCCGGCGGCCTGCAATGGCACCAGGGCCTCGATATCGCCCTGCGCGCGTTCAAGACGGTCAGCGCCGCGCTGCCGCGCGCGGAGTTTCACATTTACGGCGACGGCAATATGAAGCCGGCGCTGGTCGCGCTCGCGGCGGAGCTCGGGCTCGGCGACAAGGTGAAATTCTTCGATCCCGTCGGCGTGCGCGCGGTCTCGCGCATCATGGCCGACGCCGACCTCGGCGTGGTGCCGAAGCGCGCCGACTCCTTCGGCAACGAGGCGTACAGCACGAAGATCATGGAGTTCATGTCGCTGGGCGTGCCGGCCGTGGTCTCGAAGACGAAGATCGACCAGTACTATTTCAACGACTCCGTGGTGCGATTCTTCGAGTCGGGCAACGTGGACGCGCTCGCCGCCGCCATGATCGAGGTCCTGCAGGACCCGGCGCTGCGCTCGCGCCTCGTCGCCAATGCCCTCGCCTACGCCGAGGAGCATAGCTGGACCAAGCGGAAGGCGGACTATCTGCGCATCGTCGATGAGCTGATCGCCCCTGGCAGCGAGCCCGATGCCGTGCGCCCCGCCTCCGATGTCAGCTCCGGTTCCCTGCCGGGAGCGACGCCCCGTCCGGCCCAGACCATCTGACGGCGCGCCCCGCGCCGCCGGCCACTTTCCTCGTCCGCCCGAGCCCTGTCGCCAGGAATGAACGATCGTATCCGCCAGAGCCTGCAAGGTGTCCAGCAATGGGTCGAGTCCCGCCATTACCGCGGCTACGACCCCGGCGACGGGCTCACGTCGTGGCTCCGGCCCCTGACCTTCGGGAATCTTTTCGCCGAACGGCTGCTGCAGCAGGCCGTCTGGAAGTCGCCGGTCAACATCCGCCCGCTCGTCGGCGTCGCGCCGCTCGATTCCACCAAGGGCCGGGGGTTCATGGCGTGGGGCTACGCGCTGCTGCACGGGCTGGATGGCGATCCGTCGTATCGGGAGAAGGCGTATGCCTGCCTCGACTGGCTCGATCGCGCCCGCGAGCCGGGCTATCCCGGCCACTGCTGGGGCAACCACTTCGACTTTTCCACGCGCAGCGGCTGCATGAAGGCCCACACGCCCACGATCGTGTGGTCCGGCCTCATCGGGCAGGCCTACCTCGAGGCGTACGAACAATTCCGCGAACCCCGCTTTCTCGACATCGCCGACAGCATCTGCCGCTGGGTCCTAACCCTCCCCCGCGAGGTCACGAGCACGGGCACATGCCTGAGCTACACGGGCGTGTTTCAGAACTCCGTCCACAATTCGAATCTCCTCGGCGCCGCGCTGCTGGCCCGCACCGCCCGACACCGCGAAAACGCCGAGTACCGGGCCGTCGCCCGCGAGGCCGTCCGTTACAGTTGCACCCGCCAGTTGCCCGACGGCGCCTGGTGGTATGGCGAGGATCCGAAGTATCACTGGATCGATAATTTTCACACCGCCTACAATCTCGACAGCATCAAGCGATACCTCGAGGCCACCGGCGACGGGGAATTCCGCCCGCAATTCGAGCTCGGCTATCAGTATTTCAAGCGGACCTTCTTCGAGCCCAGCGGCCGGCCGCGCTACTATCACGACCGCACGTTCCCGGTTGATATCCAGTGCGCGTCGCAGGCCATCGACACGTTCTGCTTCTTCGCCGACCAGGATCCCGAGGCGCTCGAACTCGCCCAGAAGGTCGCCGCCTGGACGATCTCCGAGATGCAGGACCGCTCCGGCTACTTCTACTACCGCCAGTACCCGCTCATGAAGGCGCGCACGCCCTATTTCCACTGGGGACAATCGACGATGTTTAAAGCGCTGGCGCATCTGCTGACGCGGCTGGAAGCGGCGCAACCGGCCGCTTCCAGTCGCGCCAGCGGGCGATAGGCGATGGGTTATAGGTTAAAGGTTATTACTTTTAGGTTATAGGCACTTGGTTGAGGGGCGCATAGGGTCACCCATGACCCATGGCCTATATTCCAGAATCCATCATCCCATTCGCCCACCGCCCACGCCCCGACGCCTGAACTCCCCCTCGCCCATCTTCCCTTGAACTACGTCCTCATCACCCCGGCCCGCAACGAGGAGGCCTTCATCGAAGGCACCATCGTTTCAATGGTCGCGCAGACCGCCCGTCCGCTGCGCTGGGTCATCGTCAGCGACGGTTCGACCGACGGCACGGATGCGATCGTGAAGCGTTACGCCGCGCAGCACGCGTGGATCGAACTGGTGCGCCTGCCGGAGCGCCGCGACCGGCAGTTCGCCGCCAAGGCGCGCGCCTTCGCCGCCGGATACGAACGCATGCAGGACCTGGCGTTCGATCTCGTCGGCAACCTCGACGCCGACATCACGCTGCCGCCCGATTTCTACGCCTTCCTCCTCGAACGGTTTGCCGAGCGGCCGAAGCTGGGCGTCGCGGGCACTCCTTTCGTCGAGGACGCCACCAAGCCCGGCGAACACAGTTACGCCCACGGCGCCGCCAACCTCACGCACGTGTCCGGCGCCTGCCAGCTCTTCCGCCGGCGTTGTTTCGACGAAGTGGGGGGTTATGTGCCGATCAAGGGTGGCGCGATCGACTGGATCGCCGTCACGACCGCGCGGATGAAGGGCTGGGAGACGCGCACGTTCCTCGAG
>CALFZM010000247.1 GCA_937952235.1 uncultured Opitutia bacterium
GCAGGAGCAGCGGCGGGGCGTCGCGATCGACGTGCGCCACCGGGCCCGCCAGCCGGGCGAGTTCGGCCTTTTCCTCCGGTTGTCCCCGCAACAGGAGCTGAAGCGCCGGGATGCGCACACCCAGGCCGAACGGGGTCGACTGCCGCAGGATGCTTTCCAGGTTGGAGGCGCCGTAGAAGCTGACGATCGCGCCGACGGCGCTGCTCTGGCGGCGATCGGAGCCCACGTCGCCCTCGAGCTCCGGATGGCCGTTCGTCACGCCGACGAGGGCGGCGAGGTGCGCCCCGGCGGACGCGCCGGCGATCGTGACCCGCGTTGCGTCGTATCCGTAGCCGGTCTGCCGCGCGCGCAGGAAGCGGATCGCCGCCTTCAGGTCATGGACGTTCGCCGGAAACGGCGCGACGGGCGTGAGCCGGTAGTCGACGCTGGCCACCGCATAACCGCGGGCGACAAGCGGTCCGAGCGGCACGTCCTTGCGCGAGCCGGCCCGCCAGGCGCCACCGTGCACCCAGACGATGAGGGGAGCGCCGGCGCGCGGCGGAGACGGCAGGTGGAGGTCAAGGTGCAGCGCGAGCTCGCCGATGCGGGCGTAGACCAGATCCGGATGCGTGGGGGCGGCCGAGGCTTGGGCGAGGAGAACGGCGCAAAGAAGCAGGGGCAGGGGTAGGCGGGGCACGGGAAACGTCTACCGCAGTTTCAAGAAAGGCATAGCCATTTTCTAGGAATGCGCCGGTTCGCGGGCCGCGCCAGGCGGCGTCACGGGAACCGCTTCTCGGGCGGCCGAGGTGCGCTGCCGCCCCGGGAAGCCAGGCCCGATGCCACGCCGGATGCGGAAAGGGGGCAGCGCCGACGTGGAGGTGCGGCCAGGAAAAGCAAAACCCGCCAAGTCTCGCGACCTGGCGGGTTGAAAGTGGTGGCTCAGCCCGGAATCGAACCGGGGACACGAGGATTTTCAGTCCTCGGGTTTAGTGTATCTGAAATGTCCCTACATGGTCCGTTGTTGTCTCTCTTTCAGAGTGGAAAGCGGGTATCGTCGCGCCCGAACATCAGACCATTATGGACGACGAAAAACTAAGTCAGAACGCGGAAAGTAAGTCAGTGGCAAGTCAGCGGAACCCGGAGGCGGCGACGGCTTCCAGGCTCGGGAAGACACACGAGGTATACTGGTCTTCCCGACTGCGGAGGCGCGGCTATCGATCCGGAAGAGGGGATTCGAAAGTCATTCCGGAGTGGCAGGTGCAACTCGGAAAGGACGGCCGGCAGCGGTGGGTGAACCTTGGCACGTCGAACAAAGCTGCAGCCGCGAAGAAGGCTCGCGATTGCTGGATCAAGCTCCAGTCGGGCGGATGGGAAGCGGTGAAGCCCACTCGCGACGCGATCGCGGACCCGAATGTCGGCCAGTTTCTTGCCGCCGTTCGAGCCGAGGCGGACTTGGACCTCAGGACATTCGGGATCTACGCGAGAAAGTTCCGGCGGCTCGTGGCGGGCGTGTTTGGGATTCGCGGGGACAAGAGAAAATTCGATCACGCTACCGGTGGGTACGCGAAGTGGCTGGCGCGAATCGAGGCAGTGAAATTTTCGAGGCTCACTGCGCGTGCTGTGCAGCGGTGGAAGACGAAATACATCGCCGACGCAGCGGTGAATCCGGTGCGTGAGCGCTGCGCCAAGAGAACCGTCGCGAGCGTGCTTCGGTCGAGTAAGGCGCTCTTCTCGCCCGCCGTTATTGGGAAGCTTCACCTCCGACTGCCGAATCCGCTGCCGCTCGCCGCAATCGACGTACCTCGGGTGTCGGCAGCTCAATACGTGTCCAGCATCGATCCCGAATTGCTGTTTCAGATCGCGCAGCGGGAGCTCGACGTGCCGCGGTCCGAGGCTTCGCATGTTATTTCTAGCACCGCTCGTGAGGGAGAAGTGGATACATGTGCAGCCCAAGGCGGGGGAACGCGATTGATTCGTGAATGCGAGAAACGTCGGCAGGCGTATCGAGCGTTGTGCCTCGCGCTCTTCGCCGGACTCCGTCGCGACGAGATCGACACGTTGACCTGGAAGCAGATCGACTTCGCGAATCACACGATCCGGATTGAAACGAACGAGTTCACCCGTGCGAAGTCGGATGGGAGTGAAGCGGCCGTGGACATCGACCCGACGCTTTCGGAAATGCTGCGAACCTGGATGGCCGCGAGTCTGTCGCAGTTCGTTATTGAAGTCGGAGTCGCCCCGCGCCCAAACGCGAGCAGCTACCATCACTACCGATGCAGCGCCGTGTTTGCGATGCTCACGGCTTGGCTGAAGGGTCGAGGCGTCGAGGGCCGGAATCCGCTGCACGCATTGCGGAAGGAGTTCGGCACGCAAATCAACCGCTCACACGGCCTGTTCGCGGCGAGCGCAGCGTTGCGGCATAGCTCGATCCAGCTCACTCGATCGGTGTACATCGCAAAGAAGGATCGCGCGGTTTTTGCCGTGCCGCAGCCAGCGCACCGGCCTGCGTCGTTCGAAGAGAAATTCCAGGCTAACAGTAGTTGATTTAAGCCGATTCGTGCTAATCTAGGGCGGCTCATGAGCTCGAAATACATGGGCCCGCCGGACTCCGGCGCTCTCCTCACTCGGAAGGACGTGGCGAAGCGCTTCGCCGTTCATCCTAACTCAGTCAAGCGGTGGCAGCACGAAGGGCGCCTGCGCGCGGTCGTTTTGAATTGCCGGGTGGTTCGCTACGAGTCGGCCGAAGTGGAGCGCCTGATAAAGGAGGGTCGGGTGGGCGCCACTCCGGGAGGTGGGCAGTGAGTCCCCGAAAAATCGACGCTGTGGACCCGCATGAACGAACGGGCCCCAGCGCTGCGAAACGCCAGGGCCCGAGAACGAACGAGACGATGACGGGGGAAGCAGAATCGGCGACGGCTACTTCGTCAACGCACGATACCCTCGGCGAGGTGCTCGACTTCGAATCGCCAGCCACACTCGAGCTCAATGTCCCGCCTCCAGACGCGCACGGATCTGAGGCCAGCGGCCGTGCGGCACGGGAC
>CALFZM010000248.1 GCA_937952235.1 uncultured Opitutia bacterium
TGGCCGGTGGCCTCTATCGGTGGTTGCAGCGTCCGCCCGAGGTCGAGGTGGTCGAGGTCGTGCCAGGGCCGCTGGTGCGCAGCCTGCGGTTTTCCGCCCGGGTCGAGGCGCTGGTACGGGTCGACGTGGGCAGCACGCTCACGGCCCGGGTGGCGCAGGTGCGGGTCGACGAAGGTCTCGTGGTCTACAATCGGGACGAACGCGAGATGGGGCGGTTCTACCAGGGTGCGCGTTTCCTGGTCGTCCCCAGCGAATGGAACGAGCCGTTCGGCCGGGTGGTGATCGAAGCGATGAGCCATGGCCGGGCGGTGATCGCCAGCAATGTCGGCGGGCTCGGGGGCAACATTGTGGATCACGTCACGGGCCTGCATTTCACCGCGGGCGACTCCGCCGATCTGGCACGCAAGATGCGTTTGCTCTGGTATGATCCCGCGCTCTGCAACCGGCTGGGCGCCGCGGCGAAGGCGCACGTCGCGGCAGGCCATAGCAGCGCGAGCGTCTTCAACCGCATGCATGCGCGCTACGCCGCACTGCTCGCAAACCGGTGACGGCGATGCCCCAGTTCTCCATCATCATGAACGTCTGCAACGGCCGGCCATACTTGACGGCGGCCCTGCAGTCGGTGCTCGCGCAGACCCTGGCCGATTGGGAGTTGATCTTTTATGACGATGCTTCCGACGACGGCAGCGCGGACGTGCTGCGCGAATACCCGGACGCGCGCATCCGCTGCTTTCGCTCGGAACGGCGGGTCAGCCTGGCGGAGGCGCGGGAACTCGCGCTGCTCGAGGCGAAGGGAGACTGGATTGCAATTCTCGACCAGGACGACCTGTGGCATCCGGACAAATTGCGACGGCAAGCGGCGTGCATCGCCGCCGACCGGGCCGGACGTCTCGCCTTGGTCTATACCCGGGCGGTCGCTTTTTCCGACGACGGCCGGCGCTGGGAAGCCGACCTCTGGCATCGTCCGGGTGAGCTGCCGCAGGGAGCGATCGCCGCGCAGCTCTATGCCACCGGTGTTTTCATCGTCATGAGCTCGGTTGTTTTCCGCCGGGACCTGGCGTTGCGGACGCTGCCCTTTCCGCGCGACCTGCCGGACATCACCGACGTCTACCTGTACGGAGAACTCATGACCTCGTTCGAGGCGGCGGCGGTGCAGGAGTATTGCACGTGGTACCGGCATCACCCGGGCAGCACGACGGCCCGGAGACGGAAGCGCATGTGCGAACAGATCATCGCCTATCTCGGGCGAAACCGGACGCGGATGAGCGAACCGCTCTACCGCCGCCGCATCGCGGTGCACGAGACCCTGATCGCATGGGAGGAGTTGCGCTCGGGCGACGTTGCGGCGGGCTTGCGGCGGCTGTTGAGGGCGGGCTCGCTGCCTTACTGTTTTTCCCGGCCGCTCGCGTGGGCGTTCCGGTTTCGGCTGGGAAAGCCGCCCCAACTGCCGCTGCAAGGAGTGTCATGAAACGGGTGATGGTTGGAGCCTACATGGCATTTTACCACGGGATGGAATACGCGATCCGAACCTGCACGCGCCGCGGTCGAGTGCCGGTATGGGAGCGGTCGGCCTCTCCGTGGCTCGATCGGCTCGAATCCCGTTCGGCCGCCATCCAGCGCGAGTTGGCGGAGGTGATGCGAGCGCCGGATGAGATTCCGCTCCTGCACGATCTCATGAGTGACCAGCGCCGGCTCACCATGGCGGCGCAGTGGAAATCCTTCTTCCTGCTGATCGCCGGGGAACCCGTGGCGCGCAACGCGGAGCGGTGCCCGGCCACCATGGCCGCGCTGCGCGAGATCCCGGGCATACAAACCGCGATGTTCTCGATCCTCGCTCCCCGCGCGCACATTCCCGAGCACCGGGGGATCTACAACGGCTTCCTGCGTTTTCACCTGGCACTCATCACGCCGGTCGCGGCCGATTCCTGCTGGATCCGGGTGGCGGACCAGCGGATCAATTGGCGCAGCGGCTCCTGTTTCGTGTTCGATGACACCTTTCCCCACGAGGTGCACAACGACACGGACGAGATCCGGGTGGTGCTGCTTTGCGATGTCGTGCGGCCGCTGCCGTTTCCGCTGTCGCTGCTGAACCGCGTGGTCATCGCCGGGCTGCGACGAAGCCGGCTGGTCCGCGAGCCGCTGGAAAAGCTCAACCGGCAAAATTGAAGTGAACCCATGATCGAGGTCTCGCAACCATTCCTGACCGGGGAGGAACTCGCGGCGGTGCAGCGCGTGTTCGCGAGCGGCTATCTTGGCATGGGTCCGGAGGTGGCGTCGTTCGAAGCCGAGCTCTCCGCCTTTCTCGGGGGCCGGCGCGTCGTCTGCACCAGTTCCGGATCGGCGGCGTTGCACCTGGCCTGCGTGGCGGCCGGTCTGCGCCCGGGCGATGAGGTGCTGGTTCCGGGAGTCACGTTCGTCGCGTCCTACCAGGCCATCACGGCAGCCGGGGCGACGCCCGTCCTTTGCGACGTGGATCCGCGCACGGGCCTGCTGGACCTCGCGTCGGCGTCGAGCCGGTTCAACGCCCGGACTCGCGCCGTCATGCCTGTTCACTACGCGGGACATGCCGGCAATCTCCCGGCCGTCCTGGCGTTCGCGGCGGAGCGGAATCTTCGGGTCATCGAGGATGCGGCGCACGCGTTTGGTTCGGCGGTGGCGGGCAGGAAAGTCGGGGCCGCGGCCGATATCACGTGCTTCAGCTTCGATCCCATCAAGACGGTCACGTGTGGCGAGGGCGGCGCGGTCGTGCTCAACGAATCCGCGGAGGAGACAATCGTGCGCGAGTCGCTCCGGCTGGGCTTGGCCTATGCCGGAGGCAAGTACGCGGCCGGCGCGTGCCGGCAGGGCTGGCGATATCATCTGCCGGACATCAATGCCGCCATCGGGCGCGTGCAACTTCGTCGGTTCGGGACGGAGATCGCTCCAAAGCGGCGCCGCCTCCACGACCGGTATCGGTCCCTGCTCGGGCCGGTCGCGGGGGTGAGCCTGCTGGAGACGGACACCGGGGTGATGCCGCACATCCTGCCCGTGCTGGTGGAGAATGGCCGCCGCGATGCGGTGGCGGAGGCCCTGGCGCGGCACTCGGTGCGCACGGCGCGACACTATCACCCCGGGTACATGCATCCGTATTATCGCAGCGAGGAACTTCCCGGAGTCCGTGCCATGATGGAAAAGCAGCTCACGCTGCCCCTGCATCATCACATGAACATGGATGATGTCGCCAGGATCGTGGCGATCGTCCAGGACGCCTGCCTTTTGTAATGGAATCGAAGCCGAAACTGAGAGTATGCATCATCGGAGATCGCGGCCTGCCCGCACGCTACAGCGGATTCAGCACCTTGTGCGAGGAACTCGCCGTGCGCCTGGTGCAGGTGCACGGCATGGAAGTCACGGCCTACTGCCGGAAGCCGTATTACACCGAGCATCCCGCGACGTACAAGGGCGTGAACCTGGTCTGGTTCCCAGCGCCGGGGGGCAAGAGTCTCGAGAGCATCCTGCACAGCAATCTTGCCATCCTGCATGCCGCGGTGAAGGGCACGGACGTCGCGTTCGTGGTCGATCCTGGCAATGGTCCGTTCTGCCTGCCGCTCCGCGCGGCCCGCATTCCGGTGGTCTGCCACACGGATGGGCTGGGCTGGAAACGGACGAAATGGGGCGTGCTGCAGAGGAAGTACTACAAGTGGTCGGAACGTATCAGCGCCTCCTGGACAAACTGGCTCGTGACCGACAACGGCCATATGCAGGAGTACTATCGGAAGAATTACCGGGCAGAGAGCACCTTCATTCCCTACGGTTCGATCGTCGGCGCGGCGCCCGACGAGCGGATCCTGGCCGAACTCGGGCTCGAGGCGGGCCGGTACTGGCTCGTGGTGGCGCGGATGGAACCGGAGAACAATACCGACCTTCTCATACGCGAGTACAAGCGCAGCCGGGCCAGACTGCCGCTCATCGTGGTGGGCAGCGTGCCGTATCGGTCCGCCTATCATGACGCGATTCGAGCGGAGGCCGACCACCGCGTGCGAATCGTGGGTTCAGTCTACGACCCCGGCAAATTGAACGGTCTCTACCGGCACTGTTTCGCCTACCTTCATGGGCACGAAGTGGGCGGGACGAACCCCAGCCTGCTGCGGGCGATGGGTGCGGGTGCGGCGTGCATTCCGATCGACGTGGGTTTCAACACCGAGTGCGTCGGCGAGAGCGTGCCTACGTTCGGCCGGGAGACGGGTGCGCTGGCCGCGCTCGTCGACCGCTTGGAGTCGACGCCAGCGGAGGTGGCCGCGATTCGCGCGACCTGCCTCGGCCGGTCGCGTCAATTCTACCGCTGGGACGCGGTCGCGGCGGCTTACGCCACGCTCTTTCGCGTGGTGCATGACGTGCGGCACGGCCGGCGGGATCGGGCGGAGCTCGCCCGGCTCCGTGCGTACACTCCCGAGGTCTTCAACGCCGGGCACGAGGACTGGTCATGAGCGCTCCTGCCGCGGCGCCCCTCGTCTCGATCATCATCGTCAACTGGAACGTCGGCGCCCTCGTGGTGCAGTGCATCGAGTCGCTCTACGCCTGCGGGGGCGTGGCGCCGGAGCGCATCGAGTTGGTGGTGTACGACAACGCCTCGACCGACGATTCGGTTGCGATCATCCGGACCGCGTATCCGCGGTTGCGCCTGGAAGTCCTGCCCGAGAACGTGGGTTTCGGCAGGGCGAACAATCTCGGCCTCCTGGCCACGCGCGCGGAGTTCGTGCTGCTGCTGAATCCGGATACGATCGTGCGTCCGGACGCGATCAGGATCCTCGTGGAAGCGATGGAGGCGGATCCGCGAACTGGCATCGTGGCAGCCCGGCTGCTGAATCGCGACGGCTCGCTGCAACGTTCCGGCGGAGGGAGTTTCCCGACCTACCGCAACGTCATCTGGAACTATCTCTTTCTCAATCGACTCCTCCCGCGCTGCATCGCTCCGCCGCCGCTCTTCATCGAGCAGAGCCCGGAGCGGATGAGCGATCTCGACTGGGTCTCGGGCGCGGCGCTTCTCGTGCGTCGCGCGGCGGTGCGGGAGCGGCTGTTCGATGTCGAGTACTTCATGTACGGCGAGGACATCGAGCTCTGCCATCGGCTGGGGCGGGCCGGCTGGCGCATTTGCTACCATCCGGCGGCGGAGATCGTGCATCTCTATGGGCAGAGCATCCAGCAGCAGGAGTCCGCGGTGATTCTGGCGGCACCGTTGAAGGGACCGCGCAATTTCTTCATCCGGCTGCACGGACGCTCGGGGATCGCCGTGTACGACGGAGTTTTGGTCCTTGCCTACAGTATTCGATGGGTCTTGCTCGGCGTGATGGGGCGGTTAACCGGGCGCGACGCGTGGCTCGCGCAGGCGCGGATGAGTCGGAAATTCACGTGGGTGGCGCTGAAAGCGTTGTTCGGGCGCGCCTAGGCGCAACCGGGATCGGACATGACACCGAGCGGCCGGGAACGCTTGCTGGTCTGCGAATGGCACCACCTGGGGGACGCGGTGAACGCGCTGCCCTTCGTGGCGGCGGCTCGGACCCGCTTCGAGGTCCATGTCGCCTGCAATCCGGCGACGACGGAGATCTTTTCCTGGCTGCTCCCGGCCGGACACGTGCACGCGCTGCGGGCGCCCTGGCAGCGGTCGCTGCCCGCCGTGCCGCTGGCGCTCGCCGGTGCCGCCCGCGAGTTGCGGGCCGGCGGATACACGACCGCGGTGTGCGCATGGGCGGACGCGCGGGTGAGCCTGCTGCAGAAGCTCGCGCGCATTCCGCGGCGTATCGGGTTTCCGATGACGCCGGCGAATTACTTTGCCTGGGAGGCTTCGCTCTCGCCCAGTCGGATCGGCGTCGGACAGTGGATCGAGCGCATCGGGCGCCTGGCAGGGCCGGGGCCGTTGCTGACGGAGCAACTGAGCCGGGCCGACTACCGGCAGCCCCACCATCTGAGCTGGCGGCTGATCGGCGGGGCGCTCGGGATCGAGGTGGCTCCAGCGCTCTCGTCGGGCCGGGTGGAATCGACGAGCACCGGCACCGTCCTGTTTCACGTCGCGGCACGCCAGCCCCACAAGCGCTGGACGGCGGAGCGCTGGATCGAACTGGGCCGGCGGATCCACCGGCAGTTCGGCCATCGGGTCGAAGTGGCGCTGGCGCCCGGGGAGCCTGAGCCTTCGGGCCTCGGCGCGGCCGGCATCGCTGGCGTGCGCACCCCGACGCTGACAGACCTGCGCGACCGGATCCGAGGGGCGCGCTTCGTCGTCTGCCTGGATTCGCTGGCTGCCCACGTCGCGGCAATCTACGGAATACCGGTGGTCGCTCTGTTCGGACGGATGCCCTCGCATTGGTTTGCACCCGTTGGAAACGAGAGTTGGGTGGTGGGCGGCCGGCCGGACGACGACGCCAGCCGGGAGCCGGACCGCCAGCGGTGCCTGGCGCCGGGTTACATGCTCGCAGATGTCACCGTCGACCGGGTCTGGGAAAGGGTCGCGTCGCTCGAGCGCACGCTGTCGGCGGGCCTGCCGGCGCCGGAGTGACCGAAAGCCGGGGCGGGCGACGGTGGACGCGCGTCAGAGCTCCTCGACGTCCCGCCGGGAGAAGACCAGGTCGCACCGTTCCTCCAATCCGGTACGCACGCGCCGCGGCCGGGCCTTCGGGCGCCGGGACACATAGGGGGCGAGCGTGTAGGGATTCTCCACCTCGTAGGGGTGAAAACCGAAGGCAGCCAGGAGCGTGATCAAGTCGGAGGCGCGGCTCGCGCCTTCGCCCCGGGGACGGACATTGGCTTCCGCGAGAATCTCCAGATCCGGATGGGTGGTTCCGAGCAACCCCGTCAGCCCCCGCAGCGCGCTGTGCTCGGCACCCTCGATGTCGAGTTTCAGGATCCGTGCCCGGCGGAAGTCGTCGGGGGAGATCACGGAGTCGAGACGCACGGCCGGCACCTCGCATTCGAGTTCGAAGCCGGCGGCGGCGGCGGTGGTCGTCTCGGCGGGATTTCCGGGCGGCCCCTTGAACAAGCGCAGAACCTCGGGGCGATCGGATGCGGCGACGTTGTGGATGACCACGTTCGCGCCGGAGTTGATTTCCACATTGCGCCGCAGGTGCCGGCCGATGCTCGGCGACGCTTCGACGGCGATCACCTTGCCGGAGGGACCCACGCGGCGCGAGGCGAGCAGCGTGTAATAGCCGAGATTTGCGCCGACATCGATGAAGACGTCGCCAGGTGCCAGGCGGCTCGCCATCCAGTCACTGATGTGCGGCTCCCATTCGCCGAAAAGGAAGAGGTGCGTGTCGAGGAGATTGCGGGTGTTGCCCTCCGCGAGGGCGCCGAAGCGCAGGCGTTTTCTGAAGTCCAGGCCGCGCGCGAATGCGTAGGCCATGCCGAGGCGGGCGGCGCGCTCGCGCCCGAGCGGAAATCGGCTGGAGACGTAAGCCACGGCAGGCGGGCCGAGTACGGAAATCAGGAGTCGGCGCAGCGGGGACGGGGGCGATTTCATTCCGGCGATTGTCGGGCGGCGAGGTCAGGAAGTGGCGGGCAGGGAGGGACTGGGTGGCAATGAAGCGGGAGGCGGCGTGCGCTGCTTGCGCAGGAAGCGAGCCAGCGGAGTTTCAATCAACCAGAAAGACAACAAACCGGCTACGACGGAGAAAATCACCGATCCTCCGAGGAGTAAGTCCGCCGGGAGCCGCGCCAGCCCGGTGGCCGAAATCGCTTTTCCCCAGAGGGGAAGGGTGAAGAAGTGCACGAGGTACAGCGAATAGGAGCTATTGCCAATGGCGCCGAGCGCGCGCCCGAGCCGGCCCGGGGTCGCGGCGGGAAGGTTGATGCTTCCGGCAATCAAAAGTGCCGAGGCGATCCCGGTGGTGAAGATGCGCGGCAGGCCAAAGCTGCCTGCGAATGCGAAGACGGAGAAGGCGGCGAGCCCGCCGACGAACAAGCCCCACGCGAGAGGCGCCGTCGGCCGCCAGGAGGCATGGAGGCAGCCGAGGCCCATACCCAGGACGAAGTTGAGCAGGATCGGGTCCGTATAGAAGTGCAGCACGCCGTTCGACTTCGGCACGAAACCGTGGCAGGCGCTCGACAGCGCGAAAAGGGCGGTGATCAACAGCACGGTGCGCCTCCGGCCCAGGGGCAGGAAGAGCGCCATGAGCAGATAGAAATACATCTCGTAATTCAGCGTCCAACCCATGTGCAGCGGTGGACGCACGTGGCCGGCGGAATTTTCGCAGGGGATGAACAGGTACGAACACAGCGTATGGCCCCAGTCGAAGCGATGGGCGGGCAGCAGTGCGGGAGCGCCCAGCATGACCGCGACCACGATCGTCGTGTAGAACCAGTAGAGCGGCACGATGCGAAACAGCCGCCGCTGCGCGAAGTCGCGCGCGGCCGCCAGCGTTGAGCGCTCGCCGGCGGTCGAGACCATCATGATGAAGCCGCTGATAAGGAAGAAGAGATCGACCGCCGCGTCGCCAAGGACGATCGGCGTCAGGGCGCGTTCCAGGACCGACGTGGTGCGGTAATATTTTGGCACGATCTCCACCGCGTGGTGGATGACGACGAGGGTCGCGGCGACTCCGCGCAGGTGCTGGACAGCTGCAATCATGGTGAGAGGGTAGTGACGCGTTGCTTGCTGCGCCGGGAAAGCCGCCGGCATGATTTCTGCACTTGCCTCGCTGGAAACCGGATTCCTACCGTTGTAAAATGCCGGGAACGTTGTCGACTCTGCTCCACATGCGCGGGAAAATGATGGTGGTGATATTCGGGCTGTTGGCTCTGGCGGGCGTGTGGGCGGCCGGTCAGGCCCTCGGGGGCAAACCGAGCACCGTGAAGGTGGACGTGGGCGTCCGGCCAGCAGCCGAAGTGCCGCAATCGACTAAAATTCGATTTCACTCCGACAATCCCATCATCGGGCTCGGCGACCTGAGCGAATTCGGCGCGTGGAACGATCCGTGCGTGCTCAAGGTGCCCGACGGGTATGTGATGTACCTCACCTCCAATCGGTCGAAGGCCGCGGATTCACCCGTGGAACCGTACCGGGCCGTCTCGGCGGACGGTTTCCAATGGCGGCTCGATCCGTCCGGTCCACTGCTGCGCGTCGACGGCACATCCTACATCAAGCTCGAGACGCCTCATGTGGTGGAGTACGAAGGCCAGTTCCACATGTATCTCTCGGCCGTGTATCCGGAGGGGCAGGTGCCGACGATGGCGATTGTGCACGCGCGGTCGTCCGACGGGGTCACCTGGCAATTCAGCAATGGCGGCAAGCCGGTGATTTCCGCCACCGGCAAGCTCGCCGACTGGAACGGTTACACCGTGGCTGAGCCGGGCGCCGTGGTATTCAACGACCAGATTCACCTCTATTTTTCCGCGGCGGGCGCGCGGCCAGGCGGTAAACCTCCCATCCTGCAGACGATCGCCCTCGCGCGCAGTCGCGATGGCACGACGTTCGACCGCCCGCAGATCGTGCTGCGGCAGTCGGATCTGTTTCCGCCCGAGCGCGGCTATGTCGGATACTCCACGCCTTCACCCCTGGTGATCGAAGGACGCGTGCACCTGTTCTACGACGTGGCTCACCACCAGAACGGCCGGATTCCGGAATGGCTGCAGGTCGCGCTGCATCACGCGCGGTCGACGGACGGAATCCATTTCGACCAGGACCCGGTGGTGCTGGCGAAACAGCACGGTGCGCCCTGGCTGGCGAGTGAAGTGCGCTCCCCCTCGGTTTTGCTGGAGGGGTCCGTCCTGCGCCTCTGGTTCGCCGGGCATGGCGAACGCGGAGAGGTGCTCCGTCAGCTGACCGAGCGTCGCGGCCGGCTTTTTGGCATCGGCTATGCCGAATTGGATCTGCCGGATTTGTGATGAGGAATGCGGGCCGGGGAGAAGAAGGTTGCCGTTGGCACGGAGACGGCTGTCGTCGGCGCGGACAGAAGGCGAAATTTCATGAAGGTACTCATACTTTGCGGAGGAAAGGGCATCCGGGCGTTTCCCTTCACGGAATATCTGCCCAAACCCATGATGCCCGTCGGCGGCCGGCCGATCCTCGTGCACATCATCCTCAGCTATCTCGCACAGGGCTTCGATGACTTCGTTCTCGCCGCGGGGCATCGCAAGGCGGTGCTCGACGATTACTTCGAGAACAAGCAGCTTGGCGCGCGCATCCAGGTCGTTGATACGGGAGACGAGGCGGACACCGCCGAACGGATCTGGGCCTGCCGCGAGCTTCTGAGCGACACCTTCATGGCCACCTATGGCGACGGCTTGTCCGACCTGCCGCTGCGGCCGCTGCTCGAGTTTCACCGTCGGCACGGCCGGGTCGCGACCATGGGGATCGCTCCGCTGGTCTCGCAATATGGCGTCGTCGACGTCGACGAGGGGGGGCGGGTGCTGTCGATGCGCGAGAAACCGGTGATGCGCGAACACTGGATCAACATCGGATTCTTTGTCTTCCAGCCGACGGTGTTCGACCGGTGGGAAGGTCGGAATCTCGAGCGCGACATCCTGCCCGCGCTCGTCAGCCGCGGTGAACTCGCGGCTTTTCGACACGAGGGTTTTTTCAAGTCGATGGACAGTTTCAAGGACAACCAGGAGTTTGAGGAACTCAACAACCGCACTGGCCGTAAACCGTGGGACGTGATCGCTCCCTGAACCCTGCAACTACGATGTGGAAAGGACGTAACGTATTCGTGACCGGCGCCACGGGATTCCTTGGCTACTGGCTCACCGAACTGCTGGTGCGGCATGGCGCGCACGTGGTCTGCCTGGTGCGCGACTGGACGCCGAAGGCTCCGCTGCTCGCCCGCGATCTTCGCCAGGAAGTCACCGTGATCCGCGGCGATATCCAGGACCGCGGCACCCTCGAGCGGGCGATCAACGAATACGAGTGCGGGACGGTGTTCCATCTGGCGGCACAGGCGATCGTCGGCACCGCGAACCGCAATCCGATCGCCACCTTCGAAGCCAACATTCTCGGCACCTGGAACGTGCTCGAAGCCTGCCGGCGATCGGGCCCCCTCGTGGAACAGATCGTCGTCGCGTCGAGCGACAAGGCCTATGGCGACCACGCCACGCTTCCCTACCGGGAGGACTTCGCGCTGCAGGGACGACATCCGTATGACGTCTCCAAGAGCTGCGCCGACCTGATCTGCCTGAGCTACCATCACACGTACAAGCTGCCGGTCAGCATCACGCGCTGCGGCAATCTGTTTGGTCCGGGCGACCTGAATTTCAGCCGGCTGATTCCCGGCACGATCCGCTCGGTGCTGCTCGGCGAGAGACCCGTCATCCGGAGCGACGGTTCGCCGAAACGCGACTACGTGTTCGTCCGCGACATCGCCGCCGCCTATCTGCTGCTCGCAGAATCCATGTCGCGACCGGGCGTGGCCGGGCAGGCGTTCAATTTCGGCACGGGTCAGCCGCAAAGCGTACTGGAAATGACCGCGGCGATCTTGCGGGCGGCCGAGGCCCGCGACCTGGCGCCGGACGTCCGCAACGACGCAGCGGGCGAGATCAAGCATCAGTACCTTGCCTGCGACCTGGCGCGCGAGCGTCTCGGCTGGCGGCCCGAGGGGTCGCTCGACGCGCAGTTGCGCGAGACGGTGGCGTGGTACCGGGAGTTCCTGCAGCCGGCCGCCGCCAACCGGAGTTGATGCCCCATGCCCCGGGTCTTCATCGGCATCCCGACGTTCAACCGGCCCGGCTACGTGGCGGAGACGATTCGCAGCGTCCTCGCCCAGACGTTTTCCGACTGGGTCGCTATCGTCAGCGACAATGTGTCGACTCCAGAGAATTCCGCCGCCGTCCGGCGCGCGGTCGCCGATCTGGGCGACCCGCGCGTGGCGTTTCACCAGCAATCGGAGAATGGCGGTGAGTACGGGCAGGGACGCTTCTTCTTTCGTGCCGCGGAAGGGTGTGACTATTTCCTCATCCTCCACGATGACGACCTGCTCCGTCCGGATTATCTGGCGACGGCCGTGGCCGCGCTCGATCGCGAGCGCGGGCTGTCGGTTTTCGTTGCGAATTGCACGGCCATCGACGCGCAGGGGGCCGATCGCCCCGAGTTCACTGCCTGGTACCTGGAGCAGCACGGCCGCCGGAGCCTGCGGTCCGGGGCGTTCGACCTGCTGGAAGTGGGCTTCGTGCGCGGGTGCGTACCGATTTGCGGCACGGTCTTCCGGCGAGACGACCTGGCGCGCGTCGGGTTTGTCGATCCCGATGGGCGGGGAAATTATCCATTCGAGCTGGACGTGATTCTGCGGACCTGTGATCAAAAGCTTCGGGGGTGGTTCGACGACCGGCCGCTGGTGACCTTCCGGTTCCACGATGCCGCGCTCCGGAAGCAGGACCGGCTGCTCGAGAACGCCGCGATCATCAACTCCATGATTCGACTCCTGGCCCAGCGCCGATTCACCGGACCACCGGAACGCTATCGCCGGACGCTCCTGTCCCGCTTGCACCGGGCACTTGCCGACGTGGCGATCGCCGAGCGCCGCTATCCCGCTGCACGCCAGTCGATGTTGCGAGCCCTGGGCACCGGCGGTTTCAATCCCAGGACGTGGTGCCGCGCCCCCGCCGTGCTGCTGTTTCCGGGCTGGTTGCGGCGGCCGGGGAACTCGGAAAAGGGCATCGTGCCCAAGGCCCTCCAGTCCTGAGTGCATGAGAGCCCATTCTGAAGTCCGACTTGTCTGCGGCGTCCTCGGCGCACTTTTGCTGGGTGCCGGTTGCACGCATCCTCCTTCCGCAGCGCCCTCCGCCGAAGCCGCGCCGGCCGAGCCGGCCGTGTCGCTCCGCTCCAGCGGCAAGTTTCAGCGGGACTACGTCATTGCCGCGGGTGACCAGCTCGATCTTCAGGTGGTCCGCAATCCGGAGGTGAGCCGCGCCGTGGTGGTCCGCCCGGACGGCAAGGTGACCGTCCCCCTCATCGGCGACGTGACGGCCGAAGGGCTCACGTTTCAGGAACTCACCCGCAGCGTCACGGAGCGGCTCGCGATGAGGGTGAAGGACCCCGAGGTCTATGTCATCGGTGTCAACGTCCGCGAACCCGTCGCTTACGTGATGGGCGACGTCGCCGCGCCCCGCCCTGTGCCGCTTCGCCAGGCCCGCACCGTCGCGCAGGCCGTATCGTATTGCGGCGGTTTCCTGCGCACGGCGGGCGTGCGCTCCGTGGCGGTCATTCGCCTCGACGCGGACGGACACATGGTGGCTTTCGAAGTGAGCGGGGCGGGTGGGTCCAAGCGCGACGTTCCGATCGCGCTCCATCAGACGCTGCTGCGGGCGGATGACATCGTGTTCGTCCCTGAAAGCGGCCGCTCCGAAATTCTGAGGATGCTCAACGATTTCGTCATCGCACCCACGCAGGCGGTGACCTCGGTCATGGGTGTGTACGGATCCTATCTCCAGATCCGCTACCTGCCGCTGGTGGACGACCTCTACCGGGAGCAGTTGCGGCTCATCCGCGAGCAGCGCGTCCCGATCCCCGACCTGCCCAACCCGCCCTGACGCATGCGCTCTTCACGGTACGACCAGGCGGAGGCGATTCCGCATCGCCCCGAGGCCGACGCCTTCGACCTCAAGCCCGCGCTGACCCGATTGTGGGAAGGGTGCTTGATCCACGCCCGGGCCATCGTCGTGGTGACGCTGGCGACCGTCGCGGTGGTGAGCCTTTATCTCCTGATCTGGCCCAAGACCTATACGGCGGAGGTGCGTCTGCTCTCGGAGGCGAAGATCGACGGGCCGCGCGAGCATTTCTACCTCTATTGGAATACGTTTCGCAAAGACGATCTCGCGAGCGAGATCGAGCTGATCACCACGCGCGACATCCTCGTGGGCGCGATCGACGAGTTGAAGCTGACGTACGACGACCTGTACCACCCGCCGCTGAATCATCTGTCGTACCTTTGGCGGACCTCCTGGGTCGGGCGGGCGTACCGCAGCGTGAAGGAATCCATCCTGCCGCGCAAAGCGTCACCCTACGTCTATACGCCGGAGCAACTCGAGCGGGAGGTGTTGGTGGGGGATCTGCGGAAGAGCATCGTGCTGACGCCCGTGCCCGATACGTTCGTTGGCACGCTCACGGTGCGCGCCGGCTCGCCCCGGGTGGCGGAGCTGGCGAATTACATTGCCGACGCCTTCGTCGAAAGCCGGCGCAAACGGTTCCTGGATGAAGCGGAGACGGCGAAACGCGCGCTCACCGCGGAGGTGGACCGCACTCGGCGGGAGCTCGACGGGCTCGAGTCCACCAAGGTCAAGTTCGCGGTCGACAACGAGCTGCCGATGGAATTCGAGACTTCGAAGCTCGACGTCAACGCGGTGGGCGCGATGCGCGCCTCGATCGTCGAGCTGGAGATCCAGTTGCAGGGTCTGCGCGAAAAGCGGCTGGCGCTGGAGAAACTGCTCGCGGCCGAGCCGGAGGAGGTGCTCGCCAGCAGGACCCTGCGCCTCGACGATGTGTGGCTTACGGCCAAGAATCAGATGTTCTCGCTCGAGACGTCGCTTGCCGCGGCCCGGATCCGGTTTCAGGACAGTTCACCGGAGATCAAGTACATCAACGACCAGATCGGCTCGCTGCAGGCGACGCTCAAGGACCTGCCGAAGGAATCGGAGTTTTCGCGCGCCGTGGCGGCCAATCCTGCGCGCCAGCAATTGCACGGGACGTACGTCGCGACGCAGGCGGAGGTCGCGGCCGCGGAAGCCGCCTTGCAGGCCCGGAAGAGCGCCTTGAGCGAACTGCTGACACGGGCGGCCGTGATCCCTCGGCAGCGCAAGGAATGGCACGAACTCGGACGGGCGCACTCAATCCTCGAGCAGAAGTACAATATCATCAAGGAACGCCTCATGATGGCCGAGGTGGCGCTGACGTCGATCCGGAGCACGCCCTCGGCGGTGAAGGTGGTGGAGCGGGCGACGCTGCCGGACCAGCCGAGTTGGCCGAAAGGCAAACTGCTCTTCCTTGTCGCGCTGGGAGTGGGGCTGGTCGGCGGGATGATCTTTGCGGTCAGTCTCGACATTTTGAACCCGCGGGTCACTCGCGAGCGACTCGCGGCGACGTCCAACCTCAAGGTTTACGCGGTCCAGCAGCGCCGGGGAGACCGGCTTCAGACCGAATTTTCTCATGGCGGCATCTTCGAATAGTCCGACCCCGCTGTCATTCGCCGGTGGCACGCCGCCCTCAGGCCCGAGCGCCAGCGAAACGCTGCTCCTGCTGCCGGCGGGAGCGCAGACTTCCGTGTCGGACTCCCTGGCAAGCCTGGTGCGGGGTTTCGTCGATGGTCTCGGCGTCACGGTGTTGGTCGTGGATGCGCGCTTCCCGGAGCAGACGGCGCCGGACGCCGGCCGGCCGGGTTTCGCCGAGCTCGCCGCCGGTCTGGCGACCGTGCCGGCCTGCTGCCAGGATGCAGGTACACACTGGCGGATCGGGCCAGGCGCGACCGCCCTCGATCTGCCGATGCGGCAGCTGAGCGCGAAATGTGGCGCGGCGGTGTCGGCGCTGGCGGGCGTACGCGACGTCGTCGTGATCGTCGCCCCGTCGCTCGAGAATTCGCGGCTGGGGCAGGTCATGGCCGGCGCGGTCGATCGAGTCCTCGTTCTGGTCGAAGGTCGCGCGACCCTGCGTTCCAGTCTCGATTTCTGCCGGGAAGCCCTGGCCGCGGCCGGCGCGCGGCGCGTCGAGGCCATCCTGCGAGAGGAACCCAACTGGATCGAGGTCCAGGTTCGCCGCTGTTCCGCCTGGCTGCGTTCCCGCCGCCGTTCCTCCTGAGACCGGCCGGGACGATCATGTCTTGGCCCGGAAAGCTGGCATTGGCGGGGGGCGGATTCGTTTCCGGCCTGGTCGCCATTCTCCTCGCGCAGACGGAGCTGAAATTCGGCGTCGCCGCGCTGGTGGTCGTCGCGCTGATCGCCGGGATGGTCGGCTCCGGCAATCCCCGGCTGTTTTTCCTCTACGCGACCGTGCTCACGGCGCCCCTCGATTTCAGCAAGCGATTCCTGACTGTGGCGCACATGGGCGGAGCCTCGGCGATCCGCATCGATCTGGTCGACGTCATGCTGATCCCGATCGCCTTCTATCTCCTGCGCGAACTGAGGCACACGCGGCGGGAACTCTACTGGCCCGCGTTCCTGAGGGCCTGGCTCGTCTTCACGGTCATCGGCGCACTGTTCATCCTGATCGGGCCGATGCGCCATCTCGCGTCGCTCGAGGTCTTCCGCATGGGGAAGCTGGCGCTCCTGTGTCTCTTCCTCGTGAACGAAGTCGTCCGCCATCGCCAGATCCGGCACTTCGCCGCCGCCATGCTGTGGAGCGTGGTGGTGCAATCGCTGATCGGCATCGCCGAGTATGTCAAAGGCGCACCCCTCGGCCTCTACATCCTCGGCGAAGCCACGCCCGAGGTGATCGAGTACCTTTCCGCCGCCACCCTCGACGATGGCGCGTTCGTCTACCGGATCAGCGCGCTCCTCGGGCACTCGAATCTCTTCTCCATCTTTCTGGCCTCGCAACTCCCGATCGCGCTCGCGCTTTTGTTCACGCGTGCGCCACTCGCCCTGCGCCTGCTGGCGGGCGCGGCCCTGGGGTTGGGCGTGATCGCGTTGATCCTGACGCTTTCGCGCACGGGGTGGGTGACGGGAGTCTGCGCCCTCGCGCTCGTGGTCGTGCTCAGCTTGTTTCATCCGGTCACCCGCTCGCACTTCATCCTGGGCCGGGTCGGACTGGTGATGGGAGGACTCGCCGTGGGAGTCGCGTTCTCGGGCAAGATCGCAGACCGCCTCTTCCGCAGCGATGCCGGAGCGGTCAATGTGCGTTTCGAATGGCTGGATGTCGCGCTCGCGATGGCCCGGGAAAAGCCGGTGTTGGGCTGGGGCCTGAACACCTTCGTCTTCCAGATGGCTCCGTACACGCGGTACCAGACGCAGGAGCGGCTCTTCGACATCTACAAGGAGAACCTCCCCGTGGTGCACAACGTCTATGCGCTCGTGTTCGCCGAACAAGGCGTCGTGGGGGTGCTCGGGCTGGTGGCGTTCATGTCGGTCGCGTTCGGCACTGCGTTGCGGAATCTCCGCGCCCGCGACGACGTGCTCTACGCCCTTTCGATTGGCTGCGTGGCGGCGATCCTGGTCTACTTCATGGACTGGATGGCGAGCTTCAGCCTGCGCATGGACTTCATGGGACGGACTTTCTTCCTCGTCCTCGCCCTCGTCGGGGCGATCCGCCTCTGGCGCCGCAACAACGAAACCGAACCAAAGGCCGGGTCCACGTGGGAACGACGCTGACGAAACTCGAGGCGCCCCAGGCATCGCGCACGGCTTTGCACAACGCCGCGGTCCAGATCGGTGGACGGCTCGCGATGACCGTCATGCGGTTTCTCGCGGCCGGGGTCGTCATCCGGCACGCCGGCGTCGAGACCTACGGCGAATTTGCGCTCGTGCTCGCGATGATGATCTTCGCGGAAGCGGTGATCGATTTCGCGATGACCGACGTCGCGGTGCGGACCATCGCGCAGGAGTCCGGTGCGGAGCGACCGCTGATGCGCTCGCTGGTGCGGGCCAAGATCCTGCTCGCGGTCGTGGCGAGTGCGGTCTTTGCCGGCGCGGTGCTCGCGATCGGTTATCCGCGGCATTTCCAGCTGGCCGTGCTGGTGGCCCTGGGCAACTCGCTGGCTACGGCCGTCGTGCTGATCAACCGGGTCTCGTTCCGGGCCCGCCTCAGGATGGGGCGGGAGGTGCTGGCGGAGCTCGTGTCGGTCGCGTGCTTCGTCCCGGCGGTCTGGCTTTGCGCACGGGCCGGCCAGAGCCTCGCCGTGCTGGTGGCCTGTTTCGTGGGGGCGCGGATGATCTTCGCCGGCCTGACCGTGCTGCTTTCGACGCGGGACCGGGAAGCTGGCGATCCGGACACGCTGGACCGGCGCTACAACGCGGGCTGGCTTTTCCGCGAGTCGGCGGTCCTGGCCGCCTCGATGCTCCTCATGCGCTGCTACGAGATCGGAGATCCCCTGGTCATCTCGCAACTGCTCGACGAGCGTGCGCTTGGACTCTATCTCGGCGCGCAGCGGTTCATCGGGCTGCTGACCATGTTGATTTACCCGATCGCGCACACCTGGTTTCCCCTGCTTTCCGCCTACCTGATGACCGACCGGCCGCGCTTCGAGCGTTCGGTCAGCGCCGTGTTTCGCCTGGTATCCTTTGTTTCGTTGTGGGCCGGCCTCACGATGGCGTTGCTCGCGGAGTGGTTGCTGGGACTTCTGGGCGCCGATATGACGGCGGCGGCGCCGGCCTTCCGATTGCTGCTCGCGGCGGGAGTCGTCCAGTGCCTCATGACCTATCTGGGCATCCTGATCATCGCGATGCGGGGTCATCGGGCGGTCATTTACATCACCGTCTTCGCCGTGATCTCGAAACTGGGGTGGCTCTACGTCCTGGTTCCCCTGCACGGCATCGTTGGCGCGGCCGGCGCCACGTTGGGTTCGGAACTCGGCGTCCTGCTGGTGTCCGTCTTCACGCTCCGGCAGATGAAGTGCCGCTGCTCCTGGCGGATATGGGCTCACCTGGTGCCCGCCCTGGCGGTGACGCTTGGCCTGGCTGCCTGGATCGGAGGCTGGCGGAATCCCTGGCTCGGCGGGGCGGTGGCGGCGGTTTTCCCGCTGCTGCTGTTCGCCACGCGCGGCCTGACCCTGGCGGACCTGCGTCCGCAGAAATCATGAGTGCCACCTCCCTCCCCCGGATCGCGCTCATATGCCCCGGCCTCGGCGAGGTGCAGCGGGGATTCGAACGGTTTTTCGGCGACCTGTTCGTCCGGCTCCAGGCAGAGGTGGACGTGACCCTCTTCCGCGGCGGCCGCGAGCCCTCGGCGCGGGAAAGAACACCGTTCTTCCTGCGTCGCAACGGCCGGTTGCTGCGCTGGGTGCCGTTGCATCGACTGATCCGCCGGACGCCGATGCACGCAGAGTGCCTTTCCCTGGCGCTGAGCGTGCTGCCGGCGCTCGCGCGCGAACGCTACGATGTCGTCCACGTGATCGATCCACCCCTGGCCCGGCTGCTGTATCACCTGCGCGAGACGTTCGATCTCCCGTTCCGGCTGCTGTTTTCGGAGGGAACCGCGATGCCCCCCGGCGATTATCCACCGGCGGACGCCACCCTGCATATGTCGCAATCCACCTACGATCGGGCGATCGCGTGGGGGCACCCGCGGGAGCGCAGTCATCTGCTTCCGTGTGGAATCTGGTCGGAGCGATTCTCCACCGGGGCAGGACGTGAGGCCCTGCGGCGGCGGCACCACATTCCGGAGTCTACCTTCGTGGTCCTCTGCGTCGCGGCCTTGAACCGCGGGCACAAGCGCGTCGATCACCTGGTGGCTGAGTTTTCCCGGCTTCAGGGCGATTGCCTGTTGTGGCTCGATGGCAGCCTGGACCATGGCGACCCGGGCTTGCGCGCCGAGGCCGAACGGCGCCTGGGCAGTCGCGTCCGGGTGACCCACGTTCCCAGTGCGCAGGTGGCGGAGCTTTACCGGATGGCGGACGTGAAGGTGCTGCCGTCGCTGTTCGAGGCCTTCGGTCTTGCCGCGGTCGAAGCGATGGCGGCGGGGACGCCGGTCCTGGTCCACGATTGCCCGCATTTTCGCTGGTTGCTGGGCGATCCCGGCAACCTCGTCGACATGGCGACGCCCGGCCGGCTCAGCGCCCGCTTGGAGCACCTCCGGGGCGAGCCCGAGCCGCGGGCCGCCCTCCGCCATCCGGAGCGGATCCGGGAAAAGCTGGACTGGAACGTGCTCGGTTCCGCGTATATTGATTTCTATCGTCGCGTGGCCGCGCTGCCAGCGCTGCGGCGACGCTCCCTCCGCTAGCCTGCCGCCCTTCGCCTTTCGTATGACATCCGTTTCCTCGGTCGCCACTTCGAGTCCACCGGTAGCTCCCATGAAGCGCCTGCGCTTCCAGGTGATCCGCCTGATCCGCGCCCTGGGGCTGTTACGGCTCGCGGATGCGCTGCGATTCCAAAAGCATCGCCTGTCTGTCGCCGCGCCGAACCGGAATTTTCTGCGACGTCATCCCGGATTTGTGCCGCCCCCGGCTTCCCTCGCTTACGATGCCTACAATCACGCCAACTGGGAAGTTTACTGGCAGCAGGGCCTGGGGCATGCGCAGTTTTTCGCCCGCGTCTTCCGCGAACATCTGGCGGACCGGCCCCAGTGGGACGTCCTGGAATGGGGGTGTGGCCCCGCGCGCATCATCCGGCACCTGCCCGCCGCGACAGAGGGCCGGATGCGGCTGCTCGCAGGCAGCGACTACAATCCGGCCACGGTGGCATGGTGCCGGTCGCACCTCGGTGGGATCGAGTTTCACGAGAACCGGCTCATGCCGCCCCTCCCGCTTCCGGAAGGGCGGTTCGACGCGGTCTACAATCACTCCGTCTTCACGCATCTTTCGGAGGAGGCGCAACTCGCCTGGGCGGAGGAACTGCGCCGGGTACTCAAGCCGGGGGGCATCCTGGTGTGCACCACCCACGGCAGAAGTTACCAGCATTTGCTCAGCAGCGACGCCGAACGCGCGCGGTTTTCGGCCGGTCAGGTCGTCGTGCAGGGCCGCTATTCCGAGGGAAAGAAGTGGTTCTTTGCCATCCACCCGGACCGCTTCGTGACGGACCGGCTGCTTCGCCAGTTCTCCTGGGTCGCTCCCGTGTCCTATGGATCGCAATACGGTGTGGACCAGGACGTGTGGGTGGCGCGCAAGTGAGGTGGCCATGAGCTCGCGCGTGCGAAGGCTGTTGCGGGCGGGATTGGCCTGGGATCCGGGTCGCCAGAGCGCGCTGACCCGCGCGCTCGATCGGCTCGGCGCAGATCTGCAGTCGGTGTGCCGCAACGAGGAGCACGACGTCGATCGCAACGGCGAAGCATGGCTGCTTCGCCGCGTCGGTCAGGCCTACCCGCGGGCGATTCTCTTCGACGTCGGCGCCAACCATGGCAGCTGGGCGGAATGTGCGCGTCGCGAGATTCCCGAGGCATACGTGCACTGCTTCGAACTCAGTCCGGCGACGTTCGCGCATCTGCAGCGCAATCCCCGCCTCGCCACGGGGACCACGCTCAATGCCTTCGGCCTGGGCGACTGCGCGGGCCCGGTCCGCTTCAATCAGGTGACCGGACTCGACGTCCTGACGTCGGTCCATCCGGTACTCTGTGCCCCCGCCAGCCAGGTCACGGTTGCCGACGGGCGGATGGAACGCGGGGACGATTACTGCGCCCGGCTCTCGGTTCCCGAGATTCACCTGCTAAAATGCGACGTCGAGGGAGGAGAGCCCGAGGTGCTGGCCGGTTTCGAAGGTATGCTGAGCGCGGGCCGAATCGCGGCCGTGCAGTTCGAGTATGGCCGGGTAAACCTGGTGCGACGGTTTCTGCTGGCGGATTTCTACGCCCTGTTGGGCCGCCATGGTTACGTCGTGGGAAAGCTGTACCCGGGCCGTATCGCGTGGAAGACATACGAGTTGGACGACGAGGATTTCGTGGGTCCCAACTACGTCGCAATGCGCCCTTCGGCGATCGCGGCCTGCCGACTGGACGATTCCGGTTGAATCGGGAGACTACTGGAAAAACAGAGGCTGGGGCCGTCCGCCGGCGGACGTGGTACGCAGGCAGCCTGCCCGTAAGTCGGCCAGCGACGGCGAGGTTACCGATTGCCGCCGCCCGGGGCCGGACCGTCCGGCAGCGGGTACTTCCGCAATCCCGACCGCTGCAGGAACACGTGCGCGATGAACCGGGGAATCGTCGTGAGGTAACGGGGACCGAGGCGACGGGGCTCGGTCGCGAGTCGGAAGAGCCATTCGAAGCCGCTCCGTTGGATCCACCGCGGCGCCTGCCGGACCCGGCCCGCGTGAAAATCGAACGCTGCCCCAACGCCGATCAGCAGCGGAGCTTCAAACTGAGCATGGTACTGCGCCATGAATCGCTCCTGTTTTGGCGCGCTGATGCCGACCCAGACGACATCCGGCAGCGTCGCCGCGATCGATTTCCGCACCTTCTCCACGTCCGATGGCGTCAGGTCGGTAAAGGGTGGGGTATAGGTGCCGGCGACCACCAGGCCCGGGAAACGGCCGACGAGCCGTTCAGTCAACTCGGTGGCAACGCCCGGCTTGCCGCCGAGAAAGTAGTGCCGCAGGCCGACGGCTCGCCCGGCATCGCACACTGCCAGCATGAGGTCTGGGCCGTAAACGCGGTCGACTCCGGGCGGTCCTAGCCACACCAGCGGCATGCCGTCGGGCGTGGTCAGCCACGAGGCGTTGTAGACCGCGCGGAGCGCCGGATCGCGCTGAGAGGCGATGATGCCGTGCGCGGTGGCCAGGCAGATGTAGCCGGTGCGAGGCTGACGCCGTACGCTGAGGATCAACTGCGTGGCGAGCGAGAGGGTCAGAGCGGATACGCCGATCCCCAGGACATTGTAGCGCGGAGGCACATCGGGCGACATGGGTCTACCTGCGGCACCAACGCCGGAGCCGGCATCCCGTTCGCCTGCTGCCGGCGCGGTGGGGGAGGTTCCCGGGTTCGCCTTATCCCCGCGGCTCACGCCAGCTGGCCACGCGGTACTCCGGGAACCGCGTCCGACGACGGATTGCGCCGCAACGCGCCCGTTCTCGTCAAGGGGATGGCCATTCCTCCTCATGGCAGCGTTTCAGGGAGGTGTATAGTCTAAATGGCACCAGGAAAGTATCGGCACGAGCGCGCCGGGAGCGACCGTCTTCACCGGCTTTTGACGCGAGACGCGGGTTGTTCCGTGTTTCATTCCGCGTGGAGCGCGTTTCCCGATGGGTAGGGTCTCACGGTTCGACGCGGGCGAGCCGGGCGGCCAGGAATGCCTCGATCTGTTCCCATAGCTGCGCCTGCTCGCGGCCGTGGTAATGGGCGCCGGAGGTGACCTCGACGTACTGCGGCGGGTTTCCTTCCTTCTGGAGTCTGCGTCGCAGAGCCAGTGGATCGGTCCATCGATACTGATAGAGCCGGGGATTGGCGGCGATGAAAACGGGCGCTGCCAGCGGAGCCGGCGCCGTGACCGGCGACTGCGCGCGCCACCGGGCCTCGTCGGTCCCGAACATCCAGTGAAACGCTTCCCGGACGTTGCGATGAAACGGGTTTGAGCCGGCTGGCCGGCGGATCATGAGCGCGACGTCGGTGGAAGGTTCGATCGTGACGGCCGCGGCGAAGCGCCCGGGTCGGAGCTGAGTGGTGCGCAAGGCCAGATAACCGCCGATGTGCGTCCCGAACAGGGCCACGCGCGAAAGGTCGAGGCCGGCTTGGGTCGCAAGGCCGTCGAGGGCCGCCTCTATGTCCTCCGCCACGACGACATCCAGGCGCCCGCGGGCAGCCTCGAGGTGCGCAAGACCGAGGCCGGCGACGCCGCGGTGGTGCACTTCGAGAACCGCATAGCCCATTGCCGCCAGCGCGACCACGTCGAATGGGCGCGGCGCGATGCCGGTCCACGCGGGAGAGTCGAGCCGCACCACCACGGGGCGGGCATGTCCCTCGGTGGGCGCAGCCGGCAGGGTCAGCCAGCCGGTGAGGCTGCCGCCGTCGGCGCGCCGGAGCGTCCAGCCGGAGGTGGCCGCTCGCGTCGTCGCCGAGGGAGTCCTCAATCGGACGAATGATGCGACTTTTCCGCTGGCGCGGGCGAAAAGCAGGATTTCTCCGGGATCCCCGCGACTGCGTCGTTCGAGGATGAACTGTTCCCGGGCGTCATCCCAATCGATCAGCACAGGATTCGATCCGTGCAGGCGCGCGTTCACCATCCGCTGGACCGTCGCAAGGTCCGGATCGAGCCAGTGAACCGTGGGTTCGATGCCGTTTTGGCGCAGACCGACGACGCGGCCGCTGGCTCGGTCGGTGACCAGCGTGTCTGCCGGTGGCCCGGGCGAAAGGATGGCGACGTCGCGGCTCGTGTCCGTTTCGGAGAGATGCGTCGTGGTCCCGTCGTTGAGGTCCAGCGCGAAATGGCCCAGGAGATCGCGGCCGACGTTCGAGACGAAGTAGAGCAAATCTCCAGCGACGCCCACGGGAAAGGAACGCGGGCCGAAGAGGTCGCTGCCCTGCGGTTGGGAGCGGGGCCGCGCGGCTACGGGATGGGTGCTCGCCAGGTTCTGCCAGCGGTAGCCGCGGTTCTGCGGGATCGCGACGAAGAAGCCCTCCCGCGCGTCCGAAGCACTCGAGTACCCGCGCACGCGCCCATCCGGATCGTACGTCAGCCTGCCGGCAACGACGACCTCCCGGGTTGCTTCCGCTTCACCCGACTTCAAATCGATGGTCAGCAGCCGGTGTGCGTAAGCCTCACCGGTATCGTACCGGCGGGCATCCACCAGGAGTCGGGCCGGCGGTCCCGGTTGGAGCGCGACGACTTGCCCGGTACACGGTCCAGCCAGGGTTTCGCTCTGCGACGTCTTTCCGTCCGATCGCACGAGCCGGATGGAATGCTGGCCGAGATCGATCAGGAGTCGCGCCCGTCGCTCGATTCGATCGATTACGAAAAACTGCCCGGTGGACGTGGCGACGACGAGTCGGTGCTCGTCGGCCCACCGCAGGAATCTCGCCTCCGTCGGCGTGACGACGGCGGTTTCGCCGATCCATTCGCGTTTCGACTCCCGTCCGAGCGCGACTTCGAGGCCCGGGCTGCTGTCGTGGAGATCCAGGATTACGACCCTGGGCCGGTTTTCGGTTCGCTCGAAATAGGCCACATGGGTGCCGGCGGGTGAAATCCCGGCCGGGCCGGCCGTGAGGGGGGCGAATGCCGCCAGAAAATCTGCCTTTGGTGTGCTGGCGGCTGCGACGACCGTCAGCACGAGGAAGAACGCAGCGGCAATTCGGGGAACCGCGCCCCCGCCATGGTTTCGTTCAGCCGGTTCGAGGCGACGATGACCGCACCCGCATCGCGAGTTCGTTCCCATCGGGGAGTTGGGGCCGTGACGAGCCATTTTGGGTATCGCCGCTGCGCTGGTCTCTCACACCTCCACCCACCCGCGAAACCCCCGGCCGCTGTAGTAGGACTGCGCGCCGTTGTGGTACACGAACACGCGGCCGTAACGGCGGTCGCCGAAGATCGCGCCGCCGAGACGACGGATCTCATCCGGCGTCTGCAGCCAGCTCGAGGATTTCGTGTCGAACTCCCCGCACTGCTGCAGCGCGTGGTAGTCGCTCTCCGTGAGCAGCGACACGCCCATCGCCGCCGCCGCCTCGACCACGCTGTCCTTCGGCTTGAACTCCTTTCGCGACTCGAGGGCCGCCCGGTCGTAGCACAGGCTGGCGCGGCCCGCGGGACTCTGCGCGGAGCAGTCGACGAACCGGATCCCACGCGCCCACGCCTCACTGGCCACGACATCGGGTTCCCCGCCTGTCCGCTCCATCTCGTGCAACGTCCAAAGCTTCGCCGGCGCCGCCTCGAGCCGGGCTCGCACCTCCGGCCAGCGGAGCTGCGGATGCCGCTCGGGATGTGCGGCGAAGCGTTCTTCGAGGGTGGCGAGCAGGGTGGCGCGCTGCGCGGCGCTGAGCGTCGGTTTCGCTTTGGCGGATGGCATCGGCACGAGAGGATCAGCTTGGACGCGCCATGGCGATGGTTTCACGCCAAAGACCGCCGGCGCGATAACCTTCCCGGGTGCCCGGCGTCGACGGTGATTTCGAGGTTGGCGGACGGGGACGTCCGCGCTCCCGATTTTCGCTCTGCGCGGCCGGACCGGAATAGGCTTCACAGCGTCCGGGGCGCCCACAGCTTGGAGGACTCACCCCGAGGCTTTCCGCGCCTGCCGCTTCCCGCGACGCGCGCGGGGCCCTCATTCAAACCCCGCGCCGCCGCTTCCTCATGTCCGTCCGGTTTCGTCCGCTCCTCGCCCCGCTGCTCGTCTCGCTGGCGTTCGTCACGGCCGGTTTCGCGGCCGGCCCCAAGCGGCCCAATTTCCTCTTCATCATCGTCGACGACCAGTCGCCGTTCGATCTCAAGGCCTACAATCCGGCCTCGCCGCTGCGCTCGCCGACGCTCGACCGGCTCGCGGCGGGCGGGATGGTGCTCGACGCGGCCTACCACATGGGCGCGTTCATCGGCGGGGTCTGCACGCCCTCGCGCCACATGATCATGAGCGGCCGCTCGCTCTGGCACCTGCCGATCTCGCCGCTCGCGTTGCAGCAGGGGCGGTGTCCGCCCGACCTCGAGCAGCAGACGCTCCCCGCGGTGTTCAATCGCGCCGGCTACGCGACGATGCGGACGTGCAAGACCGGCAACAGCTACGAGGCGGCCAACCGGCTCTTTTCCGTGCGCCGCGACGCCATGAAGCGGGGCGGCACGAACGAATCGGGCAGCGCCTGGCACGCCGACCAGGTGCTCGACTATCTCGGCGAACGCGAACGGAGCCGTGACGACCGGCCGTTCCTGATCTACTTCGGCTTCTCCCATCCGCACGACACCCGCGACGGCACCCCGGAGCTGCTCGCCCACTACGGCGCCGTCAATCACACGGATCCGGCGGCTCCGCCGCCGCCGAATCCGCGGGCGCCGCGACTGCCGCCCAACTATCTGCCCGCGCATCCGTTCCACCACGGCCACCCCGGGCTCCGCGACGAGGAGCACGTCAGCGGCGTGTGGCAGCGGCGCGACGAACGCACGATCCGCAACGAACTCGGCCGCGAGTTCGCCTGCAGCGAAAACATCGACCGCCAGATCGAGCGGGTGCGGGCGCGGCTGGCGGCGCTGGGCGAACTGGACAACACGTACATTTTCTACACGTCCGACCACGGCATCGCGATCGGCCGCCACGGCCTCCAGGGCAAACAGAACCTCTACGAGCACACCTGGCGCGTGCCGTTCATTGTCCAGGGCCCGGGCATCCGCCCCGGGTCGCGCGCGCCGGGAAACATCTACCTGCTCGACGTGCTCGCGACGCTCTGCGATCTCGCCGGGATCCCGGCGCCGCCCACCAACGAGGGCCTCAGCTTCAGGCCCGTGCTCGAAGGCCGTCAGGCGGTGGTGCGCGATGTCCTCTACGGCGCCTACTGCGGCGGCACCAAGCCCGGCATGCGCAGCGTGCGCCGCGGCGACTGGAAGCTGGTTCAGTACGACGTGCTCGACGGCAAGGTGCGCGAGACCCAGCTCTTCAACCTGGCCGAAAACCCCGACGAGTTCCTTGCCCAGCACCACGACCCGGCCGTCGTCGCCCTTACGGGTCACCGCCCGGCCCCCGCGCAGCGCAACCTGGCCGGAGACCCGCGCCACGCGGCGCGCCAGGCGGAAATGGAGGCGTTGCTCCTCGGCGAGATGCGGCGCTGGCATGACCCGTACCGGCTTTGGACCCAGCCGAACGACGGCCTGACTCCACCGCCCGAGCCGGTCGGCGGGAAAAAGAAGAAGGTCGGCGCGCCGCCCTGATCGAAGCCCGGGTCCGGCCCGGCATCCGCACGCCCGCCGGTACGCAGCCTTGCCCTTGCCTGCGCACCGCACTCACGCTGACTCACCGACAGACCCCCAACCTCCGCCGTCGTCACCCTCATGCTGCTCCGCCTGTTCCTGCTCTGCGCCCTCGTGTCTGCCGGCTCCGCCCTCGCCGCCGACAAGCCCAACGTCATCGTCATCATGGCCGACGATCTCGGCTACGGCGACCTCTCGTCCTACGGGGCGACGGCGTTCAAGACCCCGCACATCGACCGGCTCGCCAGCGAGGGCGTGCGGTTCACCAGCGGTTACTGCTCCGCGTCGACCTGCACGCCGACCCGCTACTCCTTCTTCACCGGCAGCTACGCCTTCCGCCGCAAGGGCACCGGCATCGCTCCGCCCAACGGCCGGCTCACCGTACCCGAGGACGCGGTCACGATCGCCGACCTCGCCAAGACGGCGGGCTATCGCACGGCGGTCATCGGCAAGTGGCACCTCGGTCTCGGCGGCGAGGCGGGCCCGGTCTGGAACGGCGAGATCAAGCCGGGCCCCCTCGAGATCGGGTTCGACTACAGTTTCCTGCTCCCGACCACCAACGACCGGGTGCCCCAGGTCTATCTCGAGAACCACCGCGTCGTCGGCCTCGATCCCAAGGACCCGCTCTGGGTGGGCGACCGCAAGCCGAGCGAGGACCACCCGACCGGCATCACCCATCGCTCGACGCTGCGCATGGATTGGTCGCACGGCCACAACGGCACCATCCACAACGGCATTTCGCGCATCGGCTTCTACACCGGCGGGCACGCGGCGCGCTTCCGCGACGAGGACCTGGCGGACAAATGGGTGGAAAAATCCGTGCAGTGGATCGAGGCCAACCGCGACCGGCCGTTCTTTCTCTTTTTCGCCTCGCACGACCTGCACGTGCCGCGCATGCCGCACGAGCGGTTCCAGGGGGCGACCGGACTCGGCTTCCGCGCCGACTCCATCGTCCAGCTCGACTGGTGCGTGGGCCAGCTCATGCAGAGCCTC
>CALFZM010000249.1 GCA_937952235.1 uncultured Opitutia bacterium
GTGACGGTGGTGACGACGTCGCCCAACCACACCGACCATCTCGACGCGGAGACCCTGCTTCCGCTGCTGGCGGCCTCGCCGGCCGCGGTGCTGGTCGGGGCGGCGGCGAATCGCGACTTCATCGTGAGCCGCCTGGGTCCCGCCGCGGCGGCGCGATTGGTCGTACTCGACGACGGCGGGCGGGTGCGGGTGGGGGGCTGCACCCTCGAGGCCGTGCCGGCGGCGCACGAGGAGAGGCGGGCGGAGTTCGCCGGCTTCGTGGCGACGCTGGGCCCCTTCCGCATTTATCACAGCGGCGACACGGTGCGTTTCCCGGGCCAGGTGGAGCGGCTCCGGCCGCTGGGGCTGGACCTGGCCCTGCTGCCGATCAACGGCCGCGCGCCGGAACGTCGGGTGGCGGGCAATCTCGACGGCGCGGAAGCGGCGCACCTCGCCCGGGAGATCGGCGCGCGCTGGGCGATCCCGTGTCATTTCGAGATGTTCGCCTTCAACACGGCTTCGCCCGACGGCTTTGTCGCGGCCTGTCGCGAGCTCGGCCAGCCCCACGCCGTCCTGCGTGCCGGCGCCCGCTGGGAACTCCCGCCCGCGGGTGCGTCGCCACCCACCTCACCGCTCCCGTCATGAAGAAACTGCGCGTCGTCGGCCTGAACTTCGATCACATGCACATGGGCGACCTGCTGCGCCTGTGCCATGCGCATCCGGACGTGGAGATCGCGGGAGTGTGCGACGACGAGCCGGCGCGGATGCAGGCGGCGATCCACCACTTCGCCATTCCGCGCGACCGGGTGTTCACCGATCCGCATCGCTGCCTGGAAGCCACGCAGCCCGACTTCGTCATCCTTTGCCCGGCGACCGGCCGGCACGCCGAGTACGTCGAGCTGGTCGCGCCGTACCGGCCGCACCTGTTCGTGGAAAAGCCGTTCGCGGCGTCGCTGGCCGAGGCGGACCGGATGATCGCGGTGGCGAAGCGCACGCGGCGACTGCTGGCGATCAACTGGCCGCTGCGCTGGGTGCCAGCGCACGTGACCGCCCACCGGCTGATCCGGGAAGGGAGGATCGGCGCGCTGCAGGAGGTCCATTTCTATGATGGCAACCGGGGTCCGCTCTGCCACGCCGCGGACAAGCTCGAGCTCACGCCGACGCCGGCGATGAAGCGCAAGAGCTGGTTCTATCACCGGCGGCGCGGGGGCGGGTCGCTGCTGGATTATCTCGGTTACGGCACGACGCTCGGCACGTGGTACCACGGAGGGAAGAAGCCGCTCGAGGTCACCGCGATGGTCGACCGGCCGCGCGGCTTGGAGGTGGACGAACAGAGCGTGACGATCGCGCGCTACGCGTGCGGGCTCTCGACGTTCCAGACGCGGTGGGGCACCTTCAGCGATCCCTGGGTCCACCAGCCGCAACCGCGGTGCGGTTTCGTGCTCAAGGGAGAGGAGGGGACGATCAGCTCCTACGACTACCAGCCGACGATCCGGGTGCAGACGCGCGCGAAACCGCAGGGCGAAGACATCCCCGTCGATGCGCTCGAGACGCCGCGGCAGAATCCCGTGCAGTATTTTGTCCACTGCCTTCGCGAGGGCCTTCCGCTCGAAGGTCCGCTCTCGCCGAAAGTCTCGCGCATCGGCCAGCAGATCGTGGACTCCGCCGTGCTCAGCGCGCGGCTGGGAAAGACCGTGAAGCTGGTCGGCGAGGCGAAGCCGTGAACTCGAGGCTTGTAGGCTGACTCGTCCGCCGGGATCTGAGATTTCAGAATTGAGCTCTGAAAGTCCCGGTGGCACCTGCCCGCGAACCAACTGCCCTCAGCCTGAACGATGCCGCTGGCCTTCAGATCACCCGTGAAGACGGCCGCACTGAAAGGTGGAGCGGCTTGTCCTCAAGCCGCTGTGAACCGGTACGTCGTATCTCAGCCGCGTGGGGACAGGCGGCTCCACCTCAACTGAATCGCTGGCCCAGATCTCCCTGGATCATCCCTCGACCTTGAACTCCAACTCCTCCGGTTACGGACTCAGCAGCACGGAAAGCGCGGTCGAGGCGGCGGCCCCCGACCTGGCGTGGCGCCCGCCTGTCCCGCGCGCGTACCGACCGAAGATCGGCCTGATCGGCTGCGGGGGAATCGCCGAATATCACCTGCGGGCCTGCCAGGCGCTCGGCCTCGAGGTCGTGGCGTTGTGCGACCTCGACCGGGCGCGGGCGGAACGGCGGCGGGAGGAGTTCTATCCGGGCGCGACGGTGACGACGGATTATGCCGCGGTGCTGGCCCGGGACGACATCGAGCTGGTCGACGTTGCCCTGCATCCGGTGGAGCGCGTCGCGGTGATCGAGGCGGCGCTGCGGGCGCGGAAGCACGTGCTCAGCCAGAAGCCGTTCGTCCTGGACCTGGACGTCGGCGAGCGGCTGGCCGATCTGGCGGATGCGCAGGGCGTCCGGCTGGCGGTCAACCAGAATGGCCGCTGGGCGCCGCACTTCGCGTACCTCGCGGCGGCGGTGCAGGCCGGGCTGGTGGGCCGGGTGGCGACGGTGGATTGCACGCTCCAATGGGACCACACCTGGACGGCAGGGACGGCGTTCGACGCCATCCGGCACCTGGTGCTCTTCGATTTTGGCATCCACTGGTTCGACCTCGCGGCCAACCTGATGCGCGGTCGCCGGCCAGATCGGGTCTGGGCGGCCGTGCGCAACACCGGCCGGCAACGCATGCGCCCGCCGATCCTGGCGCACGTCGCGGTTGATTACGCGGACGCCCAGGTGCGGCTCGCGTTCAACGGCCACGTGCAGCACGGGCAGGAGGATCGGACCGTGGTCTGCGGCGAAGCGGGTACGCTGCGCAGCGCGGGACCGGGACTGTCGGAGCAGACCGTGTGGGTGCACACGGCGGCGGGCCGCGCGCAGGCTCCACTCACGGGAACCTGGTTCACGCACGGGTTTCAGGGCGCGATGGGCGAGTTGCTGGTGGCGATCGAGGAGGGGCGGGAACCGCTGCACGGCGCCCGGGGCAACCTCGATACCCTCGCGCTCTGCTTCGCTGCGCTGCACAGCGCGGATGCCGGTGCGCCCGTGGTGCCTGGGACGATCCGGCGCGCGGTCAGCGGGTGAGCACGTGGCCCAGCGTGTCGAGCAGCGCTTCGGCCGAGTACGGCTTCGCGAGGAAGTCCTTCACCCCCGCGCTGGAGGCGCGTGAGGCCTGGTCGGAACCATTGAGCCCGCTGGCGGCGATGATGCGGATCGCCGGGTCGTTGCGGCGGAGCGCGCCGATGAGCGCGGGACCGTCCATGACCGGCATGACCATGTCGGTCAGCACGACGTCGATTTCCTGCCGGCGGATCGCGTGCAGGCCGATCGCCTCGGCGCCGTCGGCCGCCGTGATCACCCGGTAGCCGAAAGCCTCGAGGGTGCGACGCGTGACATTGAGCACCGTGGGCTCGTCGTCGACGACCAGGACCAGCTCGCCGGCGCCGCGCGGCAGAGCCTCCGGCCGCGCTTCCGCCGGAGATTCCGGGGTTTCGTCGGGCCGGGCGGGCAGGTGCACGCGGAAGGTGGTGCCCTTGCCGACCGTGCTGGTGACATCGACGAAACCGCCATGGCCGCGGACGATGCCCATGACCGTCGAGAGTCCGAGGCCGGTGCCCTGGCCCTGCTCCTTCGTGGTGAAGAACGGATCGAAGATGCGGTCGAGCTCGTCGCGCGGAATTCCGCGCCCGGTGTCGCTGACCTCGAAGCAGACGTAGCGACCCGGGGCGACATTGCGCGCGAGGGTCGCGTACTGCTCGTCGATCCGGCGGTTCGCGGCGGTCACTCCGAGCCGGCCGCCGTGCGGCATGGCGTCGCGGGCGTTGACGCACAGGTTGAGCAGGACCTGGTGCAATTGAGTGGGATCGCCGACCACGGGCCAGAGTTGTTCCGGCACCCTCGGCTCGAACACGATGTTGCGCGGGAAAATGCGAACCACGATGTGCTCGAGCTCGCGCATCAGGTGGGCGGGCCGCAGGAAAACGCGTTCGCCCTCGACGCCACGGGCGAAGGCGAGGACCTGGCGCAGCAGCTCCGCGCCGCGACGGGCGTTGCGCTCGATGTTGTCGATGACGGTGCGATTTTCCTCACCCGCGCCGATCTGGCGGAGGAGTCCGGCGCCCATGAGGATCGGGGAGAGGAGGTTGTTGAGTTCGTGGGCGATGCCGCCGGCGAGCGTGCCGATGCTCTCCATCCGCTGGCTGCGGCGCGCGAGTTCCTCGAATCGCTTGCGTTCGGTGATGTCGGCGTGGAGGCAGAGCACCGACGCCGGACGGCCGGCGCTGTCGCGCACCAGGGTCCAGCGGGCATCGACCGTCAGGGGGCGCCCGTCGCGCGAGCGCTGGTTGAGTTCCCCGGTCCATTCGCCGCGGGCGACGAGCTGCTGGAGGGCGGCGCCGAGCTCCGTGCGGTCCGGGTGCAGGAGTTCGGCATCGGTGCGGCCGAGCGCCTCCGCCGCCGACCAGCCGTAGAGGCGTTCCGCGCCCTGGTTCCAATAGGAAAGCCGGCCGTCAAGCGAGCGCACGAGGATGGCGTCGCGGGCGTGATCGAGCAGCGAGGCCTGCTGCTTCACCTGCGCCTCGGCCTCGTCCTGGCGACGGGAGCGGTCGAGCGCGTCGATCGCAAACGAGAGGCCGCCGGCCACGGCGGTCATCAGCTCCACTTCGTCGCGCTCGAAATAGCCCGCCTCGTCGGCGAACAGCGCGAGCGCGCCGATCACGGCGCCGTCCCGGCGCAGCGGAAACGCGGCGACCGCATGGAACCCGTGGCGCATGGCGGATTCGCGCCACGGCTCCATCCGCGGGTCGCGCTGGAAGTCGTTGCACACGTCGGGCGCGCCCGTGCGGAGGACGGTGCCGATGGTGCCCTGGCTCAGCGGGCCGTCGGTGCGGATGGTGAGGCGCGAGAGGTGATCGCCGGTGCGGCCGAACGCGGAGGTGCCGCGCACCAGGCCGGAGGTGCCGTCGAGCTCCGCGACGAAGGCCATCGCGAGGCCGCCCTGCTCGACGGCGATGCGACAGGTCAGGTCGAGAAGCTGGCGGCGGTCGGAGGCGCGCGTGATCACCTCGCTGACGCGGCTGAGGACGGCGTGCAGCCGGTTGACGCGCTTGAGCCGGAACTCGGCTTCCTTGCGTGGAGTGATGTCCTCGATCACCGCGACGAGATAGTCGGGGCGGCCTGCGGCATCGCGCACGACATTGAGCGTGCGGCTGGTCCAGATCACGGTGCCGTCGCGGCGGCGGCAGCGGCGTTCGCCGACGTGCGCGCTGGTCTCGCCGGCGAGCAGTGATTGCAGCGCGCGGCGCTCGGCGCCGGCGTCGGAGCTGACGGCGAGCGGCTCGAGGCCGAGGGCCATCAGGTCGTCGCGCGCATAACCGAGGATCTGGCAGAGCCGGGCGTTGACGCGGACGAGCCGACCGTCCGGCGCGATGTGCGCCATGCCGACGGCGGCCTGTTCGAAGGTGGCGCGGAAACGCTCCTCGCTCGCCCGGGACTCGGCCTCGGCGGAAGCCTGCCGGCGCCGGTTGGCCGCCTCGTCGAGCGCGCGCCGCACCGCCGGGGCGAACCGTTCGAGGCGATCCTTGAGCACATAGTCGATGGCGCCGAGCTGGAGGCACTGGGCGGCGGCGTCCTCGCCCAACTGGCCGGAGATGATGATCACGGGCCACTCGGGGCGCCGTTCGCGGCAGAGGCGGAGCGCGGTCGGTCCGTCGATGCCGGGCACGTTGAAATCGCAGAGGACGAGGTCGCAGTCGCCACCCTCGAGCGCGGCTTCGAATTCAGCCCGGGTGGCAACCGGGACGAACTCGCACGGCACGCCCGCGCGTTCCAGCCTCAGGCCGAGGAGGATGCGATCGTCGGGATTGTCCTCCAGGTGGAGCACGCGAATGCGGAACGCGGCGGGATCCATGGTTCAGGGCAGGCTCGCGCGGGTGGCGCCGGCAGGCCGGACCTCGCGGCGCAGCGCGGAGTTGGATGGAAAGGAGATCACGAGGCGACGACGGCGGGAATTCCCCCGTCCTCATCGGTCCGCCGTCTCGACCCAGAAGCGAAATTTCCCCTCCCGGCGGGCCCTGGGGGAAGCCCGCAGCCGTATATCCGGGAAGCACCCGGGCCCGGGTGCTTTTCGGAGGCGTCAGGCGCCGTCCGGAGGGCGGCCGAGCAGGTCGTGCAGCGCCGTCAACATCGCTTCCGCCGTGTAGGGTTTGGGCAGGAAATGGTGAACGCCCGCCGGCAGGCCGCGCAGGGAGCTGCCGTTGGCCTCGAGGCCGCTCGCGGCGATGATCCTCAGGCCCGGGTCGAGGCGGTGCAGGGCGGCGATGAGGGCGGGGCCGTCCATGACCGGCATCATCATGTCGGTCAGCACCACGGCCACGTCCTGCCGATGGGCGGCGTAAAGGGAGATCGCCTGCGCGCCGTCCTCCGCCACCAGCGCGCGGTAGCCGAAGGATTCGAGGGTCTGCCGCGTGATGCTGCGGACGGATTCCTCGTCGTCGACGAGCAGGACGAGTTCGCCGCGGCCGCGGGGCAGGTGTTCCACCGCAGCCGGGGCGGCCGCTTCGGGGACGGACGCGGCGGGGGAAGGGAGGTGCAGCACGAACGTGGTGCCCTGGCCGACCTCGCTTGCGACCGTGATGGTGCCGCCGTGGCTGCGCACGATGCCGAGGGCGGTGGAGAGCCCGAGGCCGGTGCCCTTGCCCAGCTCCTTCGTCGTGTAGAACGGCTCGAAGATCCGGTCCAGCGCCTCGGGCGGGATGCCGCAACCGGTGTCGGCCAGTTCGATCCGCACGTAGCGCCCCGGCGTGATGCCGCGGTTCATGGCAGCGTAGGTCTCGTCGAGCTCGACGTTGCGCGCCCGCACCGAAAGGCGTCCGCCGCCCGGCATGGCGTCGCGCGCATTGACGCACAGGTTGAGCAGCACCTGGTTGAGCTGCGTGGGGTCGCCGGTCACGGGCCAGAGGTCGCGCGGCACGTCGGCCTCGAACTGGATGTTCTTCGGGAACGTGTTCTGCACGATCGACTCCACTTCGCGCACGAGGTGATGCAGCAGGACCGCCACGCGCACGCCCTCGACGCCCCGCGCGAAGGACAGGACCTGCTTGACCAGGTCGGTGCCGCGCCGCGCGCTGCGGCGGATGTTTTCCACGACGGGTGCGCACTCGGGCGGCAGCTCGTACTGCTGCAGCAGGTCGAGGCCCATGATGATCGGCGAGAGCAGGTTGTTGAGGTCGTGGGCGATGCCGCCGGCCAGCGTGCCGATGCTCTCGAGCCGCTGGGCGCGCAGGAACTGCTGCTCGAGCGCCTTGCGCTGGGTGATGTCGGTGTTGATGGCGAGGACGGACCTGGGCTCGCCCGCCTCGTCGCGCACGAGCGTCCAGCGGCCTTCGATCGTCAGCGGCCGGCCGGATTTCGTCCGCTGGCTCAACTCCCCGATCCACTCGCCCTGCTGCAGC
Source organism: uncultured Opitutia bacterium (assembly GCA_937952235.1). Taxonomy (GTDB): domain Bacteria; phylum Verrucomicrobiota; class Verrucomicrobiia; order Opitutales; family Opitutaceae; genus ER46. The sequence goes on from CALFZM010000249.1 coordinate 7,461, forward strand.
AGGGCCCGCATCGCCTCGTCGAAGCCGGCCGGCTGCGCGTAGAGCAGCACGCGGACGGAGCGTCCGATCGCTTCCGCGGCGCTCCAGCCGTAGAGGCGTTCGGCGCTCTTGTTCCAGTAGGTGATGCGGTGCTCCAGGTCGCGCACGAGGATGGCGTCCTGGGCCTTGTCGAGCATGGCGGCCTGTTCCCGCGTGCGGGCATCGGCGGTCTGGCGTTCGAGCTCGGCGCCGACCCGGGCGGCGAAGATCCGGATCGTGGATACGACGAAATCCTGGTGGTCCAGCGGGCCGCGGAACACCACGAACATCACGCCGGCGGGGCGGCCCGCCCGGTCGAAGAGCGTGGTGCCGACGTAGGCCTCCGCCCCGAGTTCGGCGAACAGGGTGGTGAGCGGGTAGAGGTTGGCGGCATCGCGCGGCACCGTGCGCACGCCCTGGCTGGCCAGGTCGCTCCACGGGGCGCCCTCGCGGGGAAGGTCGAGGTCGGGGAGGGTGCGGCCCTCGGCGACGACGGCGAGGGTGCGGAGGGTGCCGGTCTCCGGTCCCCCGGCCCGGGCAACGACGCCGGCGTGGGCGCCCAGCGCCTCCACCAGGCGGTGGGTGAGCTCGGTGAAGAAATCCGCGCTCGTGCCGGCCGAGAGGCCGCGGGCCATGGTGAGCACGGCGTCATGCGTGCGCTGGCGGTCGATGCGCGCCTGCAGGTTGACGAGCCCGAACGCCAGGTTGGCGGCGAGTTCCTGCAGCAGCTCGAGTTCGTCGCGCGGCACGGTGCGGACTTCCGCGAGGTACAGGGCGAGCACGCCAAAGGTGCGCTCCCCCTGCGCCAGCGGAAGGCAGATCACCCCGCGATAACCCCGGATGGCCGCGACCTCCTGCCAGTAGAACCCGCCCGGGTTCGCCGCGATGTCGGACACGACGACCGCCTCGCCGGAGCGGATGGCACGCGCGGCCGGGCCGCCTCCGGTCGGGTCGGCGGCGCTCCAGCTGAGCCGGATCTCTCCCAGGTAGCCGTCCTCATGGCCGGCCCACGCCTGCGGCACGATGGTGCGCGCGGCGTCCTGCTCCGCATAGCCGACCCAGGCGAGGCGAAATCCGCCGGCTTCGACGGCGATGCGGCAGATGTCGTGCAGGAGCGCGGATTCGCTCTCCCCGCGGATCATCGCGGCGTTGGCGCGGCTGAGCATCGTGAGCGCGCGGGTGGCGCGGGCGGCCTGCCGGTCGGCCAGCACGCGCTCGGTCACATCGAGCACGGTGCCGGCGAGCTTCACGGGGCGGCCGGCGGGGTCGCGCTCGAGCTCGCCGAGTTCATGCACCCAGCGCTCCTCGCCGTCGGGCCGGATGATCCGGTGCTCGATGTCGAGCGGGGCCTCGCCCGCGACGGCCGCCTGCCGGGCCGTCTCCATCCGGACGCGATCGGCCGGATGCAACGCCGCGAGAAAACCGGTGTAGGTCGCGGGCACGGCGGTACGGGTCAGGCCGAAGATGCGGTGCACCTCGTCCGACCAGCGCAGCTCGCCGGTGGCGAGCGTGTGCTCCCAGCTTCCGAGGTGGGTGATGCGCTGGGCGCGGGCGAGGTTGGACTCGCTGGCGCGCAGGGCCTCCTCGGTCTGGCGGCGCAGGGTCATGTCGGTGTGTGTCCCCACCATCCGGAGGGGGCGCCCGTCGGGCTGGCGCGCGATGATGCGGCCGCGGTCGAGGATCCAGCGGTAGCCGCCGTCCTTGGCACGTACGCGGTGCTCGGATACGTAT
>CALFZM010000250.1 GCA_937952235.1 uncultured Opitutia bacterium
TACATCTTTTCGGGCTTGGCATGTTCGATGAATGCGTCGGGCAGCACCAGCGGCGACGAGAACGGCCAGCCTTCCTCACGGGCTCGGCGCAGGTACTCGTCCGCCACGGGCGATGGCCGCAGCCGGGCGGCGAGTTCGGCCCGCTGGCGGCCGATGTTTTCCGACGCGCCCCGGGCCTCGCGCGCCGTGCGCAGCGCGGAGGACAGCTCGCTGAGTTCGCGCAGGGCGACCCAGTCCGGTGCGCCCAGTGCGCGCCATGCGTGCGCGGCCAGCGGAAGCTCCGTGTGGCGCAAGGCGGGCAGCGCGGCCTGGAGAAGGTGGGCCCTCAACGTGGCGGCATCATGCACCACGCCTGCCTGCACGAGGCCCTCGAGTCCGAACGAGTGCGCGTAGCTCCCGGTGGGAAAAAACGAATCGCCGGCCTGTAGGAGGCCGCACAGCCACGCGGCATCGGCCGCTTCGTGCGCGCGGAGGTCCTCGCGCGGAATCCGTTCCCGGCGGACGGGGACGCCCGCGCTCCCGGGCTCAGTGCCGATGGCTGGGTCCGAGCTCATGGTTGGGCTGGGCGCCCCGGGCAAAGCGGCCCGGGCGGAAGATCGCGGTCGTGGTGCGATACGGCACCTTCAGCCGATCAAGCAGCTGGCGGACGGCTGGTTCGTCGGGTGCGAGCAGGCGGGTCGGTTCCGCGGCGAGTTCGAGGTGCAGGTTGCCGATCGCCCAGCCGATGCCGGCAGCGGCGGACGGCTGGATTTCGAGGGAGATCTCCACCACGGGCTCCTCGTGTTGATGGATCACATACCGCGCCGCGGCCGTCTGCCATGCGGTGTCGCCGTGCCGGAGCGGTCTCTCCAGTTCGAAGCCGAATTCCATGCCGTCCTCGGCGCAGCCCCGCCACAGGCGTTTCGCCAGGGTGATCCGATCCGCACGCAGCGCGATCGACGGGAGGGTTCCGTCGCTGGAAGTCAGGGCGGCGTGGACGAGTTGCACGGCAACGCTTCGAGCGGAAACCCGGACGCGGTCGTCAGAAGAGAAAATATCGCTGGGCCATCGGCAGCACCTTCGCCGGCTCGCATGTCAGCACCCGGCCGTCGGCCTTGACCGTGTAGGTCTCGGGATCGACCTCGATCTTCGGCAGGGCGTCGTTGAGCACCATATCGCGCTTTCCGATGTGACGGCAGCTTCGCACCGGTTCGAGGCGCCGGGCGAGGCCCAGGTCGGCCAGGCTGCCCGTGCGCAGCGAGGCTTCGCTGACGAACGTCACGTTGGTGGAACGCAGGGCGCGGCCGGCGGCGCCGAACTGCGGCCGGTAGAACGTGGGCTGCGGCGTCGGGATCGAGGCGTTGGGGTCGCCCATGTTGGCCCACGCGATGAAGCCGCCCTTCAGCACCAGCTCCGGTTTCACGCCGAAAAGCGCGGGCTTGAAGATCACGAGGTCGGCGAGTTTGCCGACCTCGATGGAGCCGACGATGTGCGCGATGCCGTGGGCGATGGCGGGGTTGAGGGTATATTTGGCGAGGTAGCGCAGCGCGCGGAAGTTGTCGGCCGCCGCATGCCCCGGCCCGCTGAGGGTGCCGAACTGGGACTTCATCTTGTGCGCCGTCTGCCAGGTGCGGAGGATGACTTCGCCGATGCGGCCCATCGCTTGGGAGTCGGAGGACGTCATGGAGATCGCCCCGAGGTCGTGCAGGCAGTCCTCGGCGGCGATCGTCTCAGGCCGGATGCGCGATTCCGCGAACGCGACGTCCTCCGGGATCTTCGCGTCGAGGTGATGGCAGACCATCAGCATGTCGAGGTGCTCGTCGATGGTGTTGACCGTGTACGGCCGGGTGGGGTTGGTCGACGAGGGCAGCACGTTGGGCTCGCCGCACACCCGGATGATGTCCGGGGCGTGCCCGCCGCCCGCGCCCTCGGAGTGAAACGTGTGGATGGTGCGCCCCTTGAAGGCCCGGATCGTGTCGTCGACGAAGCCCGATTCGTTGAGCGTGTCGGTGTGGATGGCGACCTGGACGTCAAATTCGTCCGCCACCCCCAGGCACACGTCGATCGCGGCCGGCGTCGTGCCCCAGTCTTCGTGCAACTTGAGCCCGATCGCCCCGGCGAGGATCTGGTCGCGCAGCGGCTCCGGGGTGCCGCAGTTGCCCTTGCCGAGAAACCCGAGGTTCATCGGGTAGGCCTCGGCCGCCTCGAGCATGCGATGGAGGTTCCAGCGGCCGGGGGTGCACGTGGTGGCAAACGTCCCCGTCGCGGGCCCGGTGCCGCCCCCGAGCATCGTCGTGATGCCGGAGCTGATGGCTTCGTCGATCTGCTGGGGGCAGATGAAGTGGATGTGGGTGTCGATCCCGCCTGCGGTCAGGATGCAGCCCTCGCCGGCGATAACCTCGGTGCCGGCGCCCACGATCATGGGATTCTTCCGCTTCGTGACGGGATCGGGATACGCCGAACCCAGGCCGGATTGGATGCCGGGGTTGCCGGCGTGGCCGATGCCCACGATCACGCCGTGCTTGATCCCCACGTCGGCTTTGATGACGCCGAGCACGGGATCGAGGATCAGGGCATTGGTGATGACGAGGTCGAGCGATTCCGCATCGCGGGCGGTGGGCGACTGCCCCATGCCATCGCGGATGACCTTGCCGCCGCCGAACTTGATCTCGTTGCCGTAGCCTCCGCCCTCGGCGATCAGATCGCGCTCCACCTGGACGAGCAGGTCGGTGTCGGCGAGGCGGACGCGGTCGCCCACGGTGGGGCCGAACATTTCGGCGTACTGGCGCCGGGTGATTTTCAGCGGCATGAGGGATACTTGTGGAGTCCCTCTTGAGCATGAAGCGGGCCGGATTGGCAACCCGCCGGAAGCCGGTCCGCCCGTCGCCCCGGCGTTACCGACGAAAACGGTCCCCGAAAACGTGGAGCGGCCCGTCCTCAAGCCGCTGCGGACGGACGGGCCAAACGCCAGCCGCCTGGGGACAGGCGGCTCCACCGGGCCGAATCGTTGGGTTCAGGCCTCCGGCCAGCGAAAGGTCGCGATGCGTACCTCGTCCGGCGTGGAGTCGAACTTCCGCAGGCGCACGAAGATCTCGATGCTGGCGGGACGGCCGGCGGTGACGTAGACGCGGAACTCGATCCGGCGCGGATCGCCGACCTTGGGCGCGACCGGGTTGGACCATACGAAGGTGCGGCGCCCCTCCTCGGCGATCGCCCGGGCCTGCAGCCGGATGGCGTTCGGGTGAAAGACGGCGCCAGCCGTGTGGGAAGAGGCGATGCGCACGCACCAGGCGCCGGAGCTCCGGTGGGTTTCCTTGTAAGCCACGAAGGCGTAGTCGGCGTTTTGGACGCCATCGTGGGCGTCCACGTAGGCCAGCGTTTCCCGCGCGAACGTCGCGTCCGGGGCGGGAGCGGCGAGCAGTTGAGGGTGCGGCGCATTCATGAGAAGAAAGAGACGGGGTGGTGCGGAGGTTCGTCCGACTTATAGCCGCACGCGAAGTTCCCGTCCATGGACCGGAGGGCGAAGCGACTTCTCCCTTCGGCCAATGGTGGGGAGGGAACCGCCGCGGTAGACTGGTCGCACGATGAAAGCGACTGCCGTGCCCTCTCCCGCCTCCCTCCGGTCGGACGTCATCCGCCTGTCCCAGTCCGAGTTTCCCGCCCCGGCCCCCCTTCGCCTCGCCCGGGTCGAATCGCTCGATCCGGCGGCGGCGGACGCCGCGCCGGAGCAGGAGCGCCATGTGGGTGCCTGGCGCGCCTCGCTCGGGCACGCGTACCTGGAAGGGGCCGCGCAGGTGACGGACGGCCGGTGACGCACCGCCGCCGGCTCACGGCGCGGCGTCAGGGTCGCTCGAGCGGCCCGTTGATCAACGCGTTGAGGCCGTACACCTCGCGGTTCCCGGCCAGCGCGACCAACTCGACCCGTTTGGCGTCGCCGGCCTCGAACCGCACCGCGGTGCCCGCGGGAATATTGAGCCGGAAGCCCCGCGCGGCGGCGCGGTCGAAGCGCAGGGCAGTGTTCGTCTCGAAGAAGTGATAGTGGGACCCGACCTGGATCGGCCGGTCGCCGGTATTGGTCACGTCGAGCGTGAGCGTGGGAAGCCCGGCGTTGGCGTCGAGGGCCGGGGCTTCGGCGGGAATGAGTTCACCGGGCGTCATGGGAGGGTGGGGTTGGCGGCTCACCGGATCGGCTGATGCACGGTCACCAGCTTGGTGCCGTCGGGAAACGTCGCCTCGACCTGCACCTCGTGGATCATCTCGGGCACCCCGTCCATCACGTCGGCGACCTTGAGGATCGTCGTGCCAAAACTCATCAGCTCGGCGACCGACCGGCCGTCGCGGGCGCCCTCGATGATCTCGTACGTGATGATCGCGACCGCCTCGGGATAGTTGAGTTTCACCCCGCGGGCCTGCCGCCGCCGGGCGAGGTCGGCAGCGACGACGACGAGGAGTTTTTCGCGTTCGCGAGGCGTCAGGTGCATGGGGCGGGAAGAAGTAGCGAGGAGTGAGTAGCGGGTAGCGAGTAGGCCGGTCGCGGTCGTGGTCGATAGAATGGGGCCCTCGCTACTCTCTGTTCAAACCTGCAGGTGCTCTTTCACCACGTCGTCGGTCAACGCGCCGATCGGACCGGAGATGACGACCACGCCGCGGTCCATCGCGTAGAAGCGGTCGGCGCATTCGCGGCAGAAATCCACGAACTGCTCGACCAGCAGGATCGCGAGCTTGCCTTCCTGCTTGAGGACTTTCACGGCGTGCTGGATCTCCTCGCTGTAGGAGTGGCCGAGGCCCTCGGTCTTGAGGCGCTTCAGCGTGTCGCCGATCTGCTCGATGATCGACGGCTGGATTCCTTCGGTCGGCTCGTCGAGGATCAGCAGCTTCGGGTTCGTGAGCAGGGCGCGGCCGATGGCGAGCTGCTGCTGCTGTCCGCCGGAGAGCACGCCGCCCTTGCGTGCGAGCATCTCCTTGAGCACGGGAAAGAGCGAAAAGACGCGCTCGAGCCCCGCGCGCGCGGCCGCGCCGCGGCGGCCGTGCACGACCAGGCCGACCTGCAGGTTTTCCTCGACGGTGAGGTGGGGGAAGATCTCGCGCCCCTGCGGCACGTAGCCCAGCCCGGCGCGCGCGCGGGCGTCCGGCGGCAGGCCGTCGATCCGCTCTCCGGCGAGCTGGATCGAGCCGGAGCGGATCGGGAGCACGCCGGTGATCGAGCGCAGCGTGGTGGTCTTGCCCACGCCGTTGCGCCCCATAAGCGCGACCACCTCGCCCGGATTTATCTCGAGGTCGACGCCACGAAGGATGCGCGAACCTCCGATGTAGGTTTCCACGGACTTGAGTTCGAGCAGGGACGGCATGGGGGAGGAAAGGGCAGCGGCGGTCATGCGGTTCGGGCGGCGCAGGGGTGGCGGGGAATCATCACCGGGTCCCGTGTTTTCCCCGCCCCAGGTACACCTCGCGCACCTTGGTGTCGGACTGCACCTCGTCGAACTTCCCTTCGCACAGGACCGTGCCTTGGTGGAGGACGGTGACGACGCCGTTGCGGGCGATCTGCTTCACGAACGCCATGTCGTGCTCGATCACGATCAGGCTGTGCCGGCCGGCGAGCGAGAGCAGGAGGTCGCCGGTGCGGTCGGTCTCGTCGTCGGTCATGCCCGCGGCCGGCTCGTCGACGAGCAGCACCTTCGGGTCCTGCGCCAGCAGCATGCCGATCTCGAGCCACTGCTTTTCCCCGTGGGCGAGCAACCCGGCCTTCCAGTGGCGCTTGGCGTCGAGCCGGACCGTGCGCAGGATGTCGTCGAGCCGGTCGCGATCGGTCGAGGAGAGGCGGTGGAACAACGACGCGAATACCCCGCGCGGCCCCTTGAGCGAGAGCACGAGGTTGTCCCACACGGAATGCTCGGTGTAGACGCTCGGCGTCTGGAATTTCCGGCCGATGCCGAGGCGGTTGATCTCGTATTCGTTCAGCAGTGTCAGGTCCTGGCTTGTCTGCGGGTCGGTGCCGAAATCGAGCTTGCCCGTGTCGGGCTTCGCCCGGCCGGTGATCAGGTCGAAGAACGTCGACTTGCCCGCGCCATTGGGGCCGATGACCGTCCGCAGCTCACCTTCGTACAGGTAGAAGTTGAGGTTCGTGATGGCCTTGAAGCCATCGTAGGTCTTCGAGACGTCCTCGACGGAAAGCAGCGGATGCGGCATCGGGAAAAAGGGATGAAGGGGACAGGCGCCCGGGTTGCTTCCAATTTGAAGAGCGTGGACCGCGTCAGGTCTTGGCCGATGCGGGCTGGGTGTCCGACGCGGCCGCGGCCGGCTTCTCCGGGCTGCGGCGCACCTTGCCCCAGAGCGCTTTCAGGCGGGCCGGGATGCTCACAAGCCCGCCGGGGAGAAAGAGGACGACGAGCACGAACAACCCGCCGAGAATCACCAGCCAGAGGTCGGGGTAGGCTCGCGTTGCCCAGCTCTTCAGCGCGTTGATGCTCACGGCGCCGAGGATGGGGCCGAGCAGGGTGCCGCGACCGCCGACCGCGACCCAGACCACGGCCTCCAGCGACTTGTCGGCCTGCATCTCGCCCGGGTTGATGATGCCCACCTGGGGCGTGTAGAGCGCGCCGCCCACGGCGGCGATGAGCGCGGCGACCACGAAGACGAAAAGCTTGAAATGCATCGTGGCATAGCCGCTGAACAACACGCGGTTCTCGCCGTCGCGGATCGCCTGCTGCACGAGTCCGAACTTCGTCCGGCTCAGCCAGCGGCAGAAGAGGAACGCCAGCACGACCGCGATCGCCGTGGCGATGTAGAGCCCGCGCATGGTGGCGGGTTCAGCGAGGCTGTGGCCGAGGATGAACTTGAAATCGGTGAACCCGTTGTTTCCGCCCATCAGCAGATTGTTGCGGAAAAACATGATCGATGCCGCATACGTGAGCGCCTGCGTGAGGATCGAGAAATACACGCCCTTGATGCGCGACCGGAACGCGAGGTAGCCGAACACATACGCCAGGAGTCCGGGCACCAGGAACACCATGACGACGGCGAAGGAAAAGCTGGAGAACGGCTCCCAGAAGGCCGGCAGGCGCTCCCACCCGAGGAACACGAGAAAGTCCGGGATCGGTTTCTTGTACTGCCCGAGCTCGCCGATCATCCGCATCAGGTACATGCCGTGCATGTAGCCGCCGAGGGTGAAGAACAGGGCCTGGCCCAGCGAAAGCAGCCCGGTGTAACCCCAGAGCAGGTCGACCGAGATCGCGAGCAGCGCGTAACAGAGGTACTTGCCCCAGAGGCCAAGCGTGAAATTGCTGATGGCGCCCTGCGCGTTGAGCACGGGCAGCACCACGATGAGGATGACGGCGATGATCGCGACGACGGTCAGTTCGATGCGACTGCGCCGCGGGGAAGCTTGGGATGCGCCGGTCATGATCAGTCCTCGAGGCTGCGGCTGCGGGTGACGAACAGCCCCGCGGGCCGCCATTGCAGGAACAGGATGATGCCGGCGAGCACGAGGATCTTGCCGAACACCGCCGCGTCCTGCGCCAGGTTCTGAAGGAAGCCCCCGATGCCCGGAACCCAGCCGAGGCCGGGCGCGACCACGGGCAGGTACTGCTGCAGGACCTGGTCGATCCCGCCGATGCCGAACGCGCTGAGGATCGTGCCGCCAATGCTGCCGACCCCGCCCACCACCACGACCATGAAGGAGTCGATGATGTAGCCCTGGCCCAGCGAGGGCCCGACGTTGCCGATCTGGCTGAGAAACGCGCCCGCGAGCCCGGCCAGCCCGCTGCCGAGGCCGAACGTGAGCATGTTCACGCGCTCCGTGCGCACGCCCATGCACGACGCCATGGTGCGGTTCTGCATCGAGGCGCGGATCAACAGGCCGAGCGGCGTTTTCGTCAGCACCAGCCACATCCCGAACACGATCAGGATCGCGAAGCCCACCACGAACACGCGGTTCCAGCCGAAGATGATGTCGTTCACCGTCCAGTTGCCGCTGAGGTAGACCGGACTCGAAACCTGGACGTTGTTGGCCCCGAACATCAGCCGGAACGCCTGCTGCAGGACCAGCGACACGCCCCAGGTCGCGAGCAGGCTCTCGAGCGGGCGCCGGTACAGGAAGCGAATCACGCTGCGCTCCAGCCCGATGCCGACGAGCGCGGCCGCGAGGAAGCTGCAGGGCAGGGCGAAGAGGAAATAGGTCTGGTAGGCGCCGCCGGTGAGATCGAGGCCCGGCAGTCCCAGGCTCAGGCCGAAGAACGGCAGCGTGATCCCGGTGCCGAAGACGTTTTGCACGAGGTACGTCGTGTACGCGCCGACCGCGATCATCTCGCCGTGCGCCATGTTGATCACGCGCATCAGGCCGAACGTGATGGCCAGCCCGAGCGCCGCGACGAGGAGGATGCTGCCGAGGCTCACGCCGCGGAAGAGGGTGCCGAAGAAATCGACGAACGAGCGGTGGTTCTCCACCGCGCGCAGGGCCTCCCGCGCGGCGGTGAGCACGGGCTGGTTGCGCGCCTCCTCCGCTTCCTTGAGCGCGCGCTTGATGAAGTCGGTGCTCGCCAGCGTGTGCAGCTCCTTGAGCGTGCCGAGCGCGGCGATGCGGGTGGCGTCCTGCGGGTCCTTGAGCTGCACCAGGGCGATGGCCTCCCGGAGGACCCGCCGGACGCCCGCATCGGTCTCGACCTCGAGGCGGGCCTGGAGCGGCGCGAGCTTGGCCGCGTCCTGCGCCTGCCCGATCGTCTGCACCGCCTTGAACCGGCGCGCGGGATCGGGATCCGCGAGATCGGCGAGGTCGGCGACGGCCTTCATCGCGCGGCGCAGCGAAGTGGTGTGTTCAACCGCCTTCAGATCGCCTGCGGCGAGCTTGAGCGGCTGGCCCGCGGCGTCGACCAGGGCGGCGCCCGTGTCGATGCGCACCGCGGCCTGGCGACCCTCGTCGTCCTTGGGGCCGGTGAGCTGGACCACGAGCGCCGTGCCTTCGGCGGGTGCGTAGCGGAAGAGCGCATCGGTGCGCCACGCTTCGAGCAGGGCCACGAGCGCGGCATCGGCCCGCCCGGTGAGCGACGTGATCAGCTCGCGCTGCTGGGCGGCATCGTCGGACAGCGCGGCCCGGACCAGGATCTGGCGGGCCGGCTCGGCGGGAGCGGCCAGCGCGCCGGCGATGACGGCGAGGCAGGCCAGCGGCCGCAGGCATCTAGCGAGGAAATTCATCATCGGGTCGGGCGGCATGAATGCCGGAAGCATGCCAACAAAAAGGGCGGGCGCCGACGGGCGCCCGCCCTGACAGAGATTTCAGGCGTGGCGGGCGAAGCCGCGACTCACTTGAACTTACCCTTCAGCCAGGGCTCGCCGTAGACGTTGTTGAACGTCTTCACGATCTTGAACTGGCCGTCGGCCTTCGTCTCGCCGATGAAGACGTTCTTGGTCAGGTGCATGTTGGGCTGCGTGGTGACCTTGCCGCCCGGGCCGTTGAAGGAGAGGCCGCTCTTCCAGGCGGCGCGGACCTTGTCGACGTCGAACGAGCCGGCCTTCTCGACCGCGGCCTTCCACAGGTAGACGCCCACGTAGCTCAGCACCATCGGCGAGCACGTGACGCGGCCTTCCTTCACGATGCCGGGCACCGTGGTCTTCTTCAGCCAGGCCTGGAAGTCCGCGACGAACTTCTTGTTGGCGGGCGTATCGATCGACTGGAAATAGGTCCAGCAGCCGAGCTGGCCGACGAGCTGTTTCGCCGGGAGGCCGCGGAACTCGTCCTCGGAGATCGAGAACGAAACGACCGGGCAGGTCTCGGCGGTGAGGCCGGAGGCCGCGTATTCCTTGAAGAACGGGACGTTGGTGTCCCCGTTGAGCGTCGAGATCACGCAGGCGTCGCCCGAGGCGGCGAACTGTTTGATCTCGGCCACGATCTGCTGGTAGTCGGTGTGGCCGAACGGCGTGTACTTGCCGGCAGAGATGATCTTGCCCGCGCCATCGCGACGGAAGCCGCCGCCGATGTTCTCGAGTTTCACGCCCTTGCTGAGCAGGTACTCGAGGAGGACGAGGTTCGTGGTCTGCGGATAGACGTAGTCCGAGCCGAGCAGATAGAACTTCTTCTTCCCTTCCGCCAGGTAGTAGTCGACCGCCGGGGTCGCCTGCTGGTTCACGGCTTCGGCCGTGTAGGCGACGTTCTGCGACTCCTCCTCACCCTCGTACTGCACCGGGTAGAAGAGGAGGCCGTTGTTCTTTTCGTAGACCGGCAGCACGGATTTGCGCGAGACCGAGGTCCAGCAGCCGAACGTCACGGCCACCTTGTCCTGTTCGAGGAGCTGCTTCGCCTTTTCCGCGAACAGCGGCCAGTTGGAGGCGCCGTCGACCACGACCGGCTCGATCTTCTTCCCGAGCACGCCGCCCTTGGCGTTGATCTCGTCGAAGGTGAAGAGCAGGATGTCGCGGAGCGACGTTTCGCTGATGGCCATCGTGCCGGACAGCGAGTGGAGGACGCCGACCTTGACGGTGTCGGCAGCCCGGGCGGACCCGAGCGAGGCGCCGAGCGCGAGGGCGCCGGCACCGAGGAGGGAACTGATATGCTTGATCATGGCTTGGAGTGGTGAGAGGCGCAGGGGAATGGGCACGGCAGTGGCCAGGCGGCCTGCGCAGGGAGATCGTAACCGGGGGAGGAGGGAGCCCGGCCGGAAAGTGGCCGGGAGGGGAACGGCGGGAGCGCGACGGCGTGTCCCGCGTTTCACCGGGCCGGCGGGGCCGGCCCGGTGTCGTCAGAGGAGCGGGATCAGAACTTGAACACGCTCTGGATCGCGAAGAACATCGCGCTGTCGGTGGCGGCCTTCGTGTAGTCGTAGTACGAGAGCTCGGCGCGGACCTGGAAGTTGTCGTTCACCTTGTAGGCCGGAGCGACCGTGAACTTGGTGAAGCCCGGGCCGTCCTTCATCTTCTCGCCGGAGACGCGGAAGGCGGAATAGGCCTTGGCGCTGAAGTTGTAGCCGTAGAACACGAGCCAGTTGTAGCCCTTGTCCCCGAGGCCGCCGTCCTTGTGCACGTACTCGAGGCCGAGGGAGGAATCCTTGGTGAGGTTGTAGCTCGCCCAGATGTTGAAGGTCAGGATCTCGTCATTCTTGTGGACGACGTTGCCCTTCGTATCGTAGGCGAAGCCGGTCCAGATCGTGACGTCGGTGATCCCCTTGTAGACGAAGTAGCCCTCGAAGCCGGCGTTGTGCTTCAGCTCGCCGTCGCCCTTGAGGTAGTTGGGGCCCGAATACACGGAATCGAGCAGCGCCAAGCCGAAGCCGGTCTCCTTGTCCGAGTAGTCCCACTTCACGCCGCTGTGGTAGCCGGGAATCGGCCCGAGGAAGTCGCCGTTGGCGTACGAGATCTGGGTCATGTTCACGAGGTCGAATGCCTCATAGCCCAGGTAGCTCAGGAACTTGCCGACCGTCACCGTCGAGCCGCCGCCGACGTCGACCGTCGCGTACGCGTCGAGCACCGTCACATCGTGCGGCGCGTTCGGCTGGTAATAGAGGCTGATCACGCCGGTGACCGGCTTGAAATTCGTCTGGAACAGCGTCTTCACCGCATCGAGGTCGAACTTGTCCGAGGACGTGCCCGGATCCGGATCGAAGAAGCGATAGGAGCCCGCGGCATACCCGCTGACGGTAAGGCTGTCGTTCACCTTCACATCGGCGAACGAGGTCAGCGAAGCGGCGAGCGTGAGCGCGGTCGCGAATTTGTGGCGATAGTTCATGTTCTATGGTGGAGGTTTGTCTGGTTCGTCGCGGGATGGCCCCGGACACGCTCGCCTTAGCAGGGAGCTTGCCCACCACCCCCCGTATGACAAAGAAGCGTGTTTTCTGGCCTGAAGAGTGCTCATGGTTCGCATCGATTTCGTTCATGCGACGTCGCCGTCCGATTCAAATCACCTATGAAGTCCCGACTCGCCCTGACCCTCGCGGCCGTCTCCGTCGCCCTCCTTCCGGACGTGTCCGCGGCCGCCGGAGTCGGGGTGACAACCACGCTCACCGCCGCCTCGCAGTACCTGTTTCGCGGCCTGCGCCTCAGTGACGGCGGATTGCAGCCGGCGGTCGAGGTCGCGGCGGGTGACGGCGTGGTCGGCTTCTGGGGCAACTTCCCGCTGAACGGCGACAAGGTGCCGGGGAGCTCCGATCCCGAGCTGGATGTCTACGGCGCGTTCAACGTCAGCCTGCCCGGAAATCTCACGCTCACGCCGGGGTTCACGTACTACACGTATCCACAGGCGCCGACCGGGGCGGGGTTCTACCGCCGCACCCTCGAGCCGAGTCTCGCCGCGAGCTGGGTGATCGACGGCGTGAGGCTCACACCCAAGGTCTGCTATGACGTCACCCTGCGCGGGGCCACCTGGGAGCTGACGGGGTTCTACGCCTATCCGCTTGCGGCGCTGGGCACGGAGTTGGATTTCACGCTCACCTTCGGCACGTACCGATGGAAGGATGCCGCCAGCGGCGCGTCCCCCGCCGTCAAGGCGTGGGGCGACTACTGGCTCGCCGGCGTCGCGCTGCCCTTCCAGCTCTCGGCGGCGTCAAAGGTCACCGTGGGTTTTGCCTTCACCGAGGGACGCCGGGCTTTCACCAAGACCGGCTCGTTCGGGAAGGCGCCGAACAGCCTCGCGGTCGGTCGCGGCGTCGCGACGGTCAGCTACGCGGTGTCGTTTTAGGCCGGATACGGCCTCCTGGCCCCCGGCTGCACCGTGCGGCCGCGTTGTCCGCTGCACCTCCCGCGACCAAAATCTAACTGGATAAACGCGCCGCGGTGCCCGACTCTGTCCGGCTATGAACGTTGGCATCGTTGGCGCCTCCGGTTACTCCGGCGAAGTCCTGGTCAGGATCCTCCTCGCGCACCCGCGGGTCAGACTGGCGGCGGTCACGTCGCGCAGCCAGGCGGGCAAGCCGCTGGCGGCCGTCATCCCGGCGCTGCGCGGCGCCGACCGGGGCCTCACGTTCACCGATTCCGATCCCGTCGCGCTCGCCGGGAGCGGGATCGATCTGTTCTTCCTGGCGCTGCCGCACGGCGCGGCTGCCACCTACGCCAAGGCGCTCGTCGCCGGCGGCAAACGCGTCATCGACCTCAGCGCCGACTTCCGGATCGCCGACCTCGCCACGTACCAGAAGTACTATGGCCAGCATCACGCCCCCGAGCTGCTGCCCGACGCCCGCTTCGTGCTGCCGGAACTCACCGCGCCGGCCTGGAAACAGGAGGCCCGGCTCGTGGCCGCGCCCGGATGCTACCCGACGAGCATGCTGGTGCCGCTCGTGCCCCTGCTTCGGGCCGGCGTGATTTCGCGCGAGCACATCGTGGTCAACTCGTACAGCGGCGTCAGCGGCGCCGGCAAGAAGGCCGAGGAGATGTACCTCTTCGTCGAGCGGGCCGAGAGCATCAAGGCCTACGGCCTCGTGAAGCACCGGCACCTCGCCGAGGTGGAGGAGCAGCTCGCGCTGCTCACCGGCGCGAAGACGGTCATCCAGTTCAACCCGCACCTGGCGCCGATGCGGCGCGGCATCGCCACCACCATCACGGTCCCGGCGGCCGCGGGCGCGTCGATCGACGCGCTGTACGCCGCCTGGCGCCAGCAGTACGAGTCGCGGCCCTTCGTGCAGTTGCTGCCGTCGGGCGAGACGCCCGACACCGCCCATGTCGTCGGCACCAATCGCGTCGACATGTCTGCCGTGCACGACCCCCGCACCGGCAATTTCGTCCTCACCGTGGCCGAGGACAATCTCGTGAAGGGAGCCAGCGGCCAGGCCGTCCAGATCATGAACCTCTGGTGCGGGTTCGACGAGACGGCCGGCCTGCTGTGACGGTGGAGCAGCCTGTCCTCAGGCTGTTCGGCTTGCGTGGGGCATGAAAAAGCCGCCTGGGTACAGGCGGCTCCACCTGGGGGAACCGCGGGCAATCGCGGCGCGTGCTCCAGCGACTCCTCAGCTCCGATAGTCCGCGTTTTCGCTCACATACTCGTGCGTGAGATCGCCGCCGAGGACGGTGGCCGAGGCGGCGCCGTTGCCGACATCGATCTCGAGCTCGACCGCGCGTTCGTGGGGCGGGAAATCGATCGGCGGCGAAAACACGCCGTCGGCTCCCGGCCGGCTCGCGTAGAGCTCGGCGGACTTCAGGTGGGCGACGAGCGCGGCCTCCTTGGCGGGGTCGAGCTGGAAGACGCCGCGGGCGAAGATCTCGATGCCGCCCAGGCTCGCGCGCAGGTTGGAGAGGTCGAGGCCCGGAGCCTGCGCGCCCACGTACTTGCCGATCGCCTGGATCAGCCGCCCGACGTTGGGATCGTTGCCCGCGACCGCGCACTTGAACAGCGGGCCGTTCACGATCGCCTTGCCGAGTGCGCGGGCGAGCCCAAGGGAGGCGGCGTGGCGCACGGTGACGCGGATGACGTGACGCACGCCTTCGCCGTTGCGGACCACGTCCTCCGCGAGGTCGCGGCACACCTGGTGCAGCCCCCGTTCGAAGGTGCCCCAGTCGCTGAAGGGCACGCTGCCCGAGGAAAGCGCGACGACGGTGTCGGAGGTGCTCGTATCGCTGTCGACACTGATGGCGTTGAAACTCGCGTCCACCGCGCGGGCCAGCATCGGCCGCAGCTCGGCCCGCGGCACGGCGATGTCCGTCAGGATGTACACCAGCATGGTCGCCAGGTTGGGCTCGATCATGCCGGCGCCCTTCGCGATCGCGACGATGCTGCCAGCGCCGACCTGCGCGCGCCGGATCTTCGGGTAGAGATCGGTCGTCACGATGCCCTCGGCCGCGGCCAGGATCGACTCGCCCGCGAGCGCCGACACCGCCTGGGGCAGGGCGGCGATCATGGCGTCGGCCGGAAGCGACCACCCGATCACGCCCGTGGAACTCGGCAGCACCTGCTGGGGCGCGAGCCCGAGGGCCTGCGCGGTCGCGGCACAGATGCGCTCGGAGGTCTCGACGCCGCCCGGCGCGCAGACGTTGGAGATCTTGTTGTTGATGATCACCGCTCCGAGCGTCGGCTCGGCGAGGCGCTTCCGGCCCACGATCACGGGCGCGCCCGGAAACGCATTGCGCGTGAACAGCGCGGCGAACGCCGGCGTCGGCCGGTCGAGCGCGAGGAGCGTGAGCGTCATCTTCGCGGGCTTCGGCGCCTCGCGCGGCATGAAGTCGAACCGCGTGACGCCGACGCGGAAACCGGCGGGCAGCGCCGCCTGCGCGGCGAGCCACGCGCGGTGTTCGTCGCGGTGGGCGAAGGTGAGATTCGTGCTGGACACGCCGGAGACGTTGGTTCGCGGACCCGCGGAGTGAAGAAGAAACTCGCCGTGCGCGACGGGGCGGTGCGCCTTCCCACGGTCCGGCACCGTCGTGTCGGCGGCGCCCGAAAATTTTTATGGAAATGCGGAGGGCGTGCGCCTAGTTCCTTCGGCCCTGCCCAAACCAGTGAGCGCTCTTTCCCGCCTCTCCCCCGCCGTCGCGGCCGTGTGCCGCGCGCCTTGATCGCTGATGAACGTCGCTGAAATCACCGCCAAGGCGAAGGTGCTCCTCGAAGCCCTGCCGTACATCCAGGATTTTCGCGGATCCACGTTCGTCGTGAAGTACGGCGGCAGTTTCATGGACGACCCCGATCCGGTCACCCGCACGCGCGTCGCCTACGACATCGCGTTCCTCGCCGCCGTCGGGATCAACGTCGTCGTCGTGCACGGCGGCGGCAAGGCGATCACGCGGGCGATGGAGACCTCCGGCTTGAAGGCGAATTTCGTGAACGGCCTGCGCGTCACCGACGAGGCGACGATCGCGGTCGTGAAGAAGACGCTCGACGAGATCGTGAACAGGGAGGTGTGCGAGGCCATCGTCACCGCCAAGGGCCGGCCCAAGGGGCTGCCGGGCGACACGGTGCTCGTGTGCCAGAAGCTGACGGTCGACGATGACGGCAATCAGGTCGACCTGGGCTACGTCGGCGACGTCACCGAGGTGAAGGTGAAGCTCATCAAGAAGGAGATCGGCGAGGGTTTCACTCCGGTGATCTCCCCCGTGGCCGAAGGGTACGACGGCAAGCCGTACAACGTGAACGCCGACCTCGTGGCCGGCCGCGTCGCCAGCGCCCTGCGCGCCCGCCGGCTGGTCTACATGAGCGACGTGCCCGGGCTGCTCTCGGCGCCGCCCAATCCGGATTCGCTCATCTCCACGCTCAAGATCAGCCAGGTCGACGACCTGAAGAAGAAGGGCGTGATCGACAAGGGCATGCGCCCGAAGGTGCAGAGCGCGATCCGCGCGCTCGAGGAGGGCGTGCAGCGCGTGCACTTCATCGACGGCCGGCTGCCCCACTCGCTGCTGCTCGAGATCTTCACCGACAAGGGCACTGGCACGGAGATCGTGCACGGGTGACGGCCGGGAACCGCAGCCGCGGAGACACAGGCGTGGTCGCCAATTCGCGTCTCCTGTAGCGCTCGCCGGCCCCGGATGGATTTGGCTTCGCGCCCGACCTACGGCATCAGCGGTTCTCTTCCATGACCACTCCCTCCATCGTCCGCACCAGCACTGCCGAGCTCTACGACGCGCACGTGCTGAAGAACTACGCCCGGCCCGCGCTCACGCTGGTGCGCGGCCGCGGCTCGGAGGTGTGGGACGATGCCGGCAACGCGTACCTCGACTTCACGTCGGGCATCGCGGTGAGCGCCCTCGGCCACTGCCATCCGCACTGGGTGGCCGCGGTGCAGCGGCAGGCCGCGGAGCTCATCCATGTCAGCAACCTGTTCCGCAATCCGCTGCAAGGTGAGCTGGCCCGGCGGCTGGTCGGGCACGCCGGGCCCGGCCGGGTGTTCTTCTGCAACAGCGGCGCCGAGGCCAACGAGGCGCTGATCAAGCTCGCGCGGCTGCACGGTGTGCAGAAGGCCGGTGGCGAGGAGGGAAAGTGTTACAAGATCATCGGCGCGAAGAACGCGTTCCACGGCCGCACCTACGGCGGCATGAGCGCCACGCCGCAGGAGAAGATCCAGAAGGGCTTCCGGCCGCTCGTGCCGGGCTTCGCCTTCGGCGAACTCAACGACCTTCAGAGCTTCGCCGACCTGGTCGACGGCGAGACCGCCGCGATCTTCGTCGAAACGATCCAGGGCGAAGGTGGCATCAACGCCTGCACGCCCGAGTTCCTGCGCGGGCTGCGGCAGCTCTGCGACCGGCACCACCTGCTGCTGCTGCTCGACGAGGTGCAGTGTGGCATCGGGCGCACCGGGGCCTTCTACGCCTTCGAGCACGCCGGCGTCCTGCCGGATGCGATCGGCATGGCGAAGGGGCTCGGCGGCGGGTTTCCCATCGGCGCGATGTGGGTGCGGGACCGGTTCGCCGAGTTGTTTCATCCCGGCAACCATGGCACGACCTTCGGCGGCACGCCGCTGGCGTGCGCCGCCGCGCTCGCGGTGCTCGACGTGATCGAGCGGGAACGGCTGCTGGAGAAGGTGCGCGCGCAGAGTGGCCCGTGGCACGAGGCGCTGCGGCGGCTGGCGGCGGAATTTCCGCGTCACGTCAGCGCTGTCCGCGGCCAGGGCTACCTCGTGGGCCTGCAGATGACCGGCGATCCCTCGCCGTACCTCGCCGCCCTTCGGGAGCGCGGCCTGCTCGTACCCTCTGCCGGCGGGAACGTCATCCGGCTGCTGCCGCCGCTGAATGCGACCGCCGGGGAACTGGACCGCTCGGTGCGGATCCTGCGCGATGTCCTCGCCGCCAAGAACTGACGCCGGCTCGATTTTTTCACTCGTGGCGCGCCGGCCGCGGCCCTAAATCCGCACGCCTCCCATGCAGCACTTCCTCAAAGAGACCGACGTCACGCCGTCGGGTTTGCCCCGCCTTTTTTCCCTCGCGCGCGAGCTGAAGGTGAAGCGGGGCAAGCGCGGGGCGCCGACGCCGCTGCAGGGGCAGACGTGGGCGCTCATCTTCTCGAAGTCCTCCACGCGCACGCGGGTCTCGTTCGAAGTCGGCATTCATGAGCTGGGCGGCAACCCGCTTTTCCTGAATCGCAACGACATCCAGCTCGGTCGCGGCGAGACGATCGAGGACACGGCGAAGGTGCTGTCGCGCTTCGTGCACGGGCTGATCGTCCGCACCTTCGATCACAGCGATGTCGAGCGGCTGGCCGCGGCGGGCTCCGTGCCGGTGATCAACGCGCTCACCGATTTCCTGCACCCGTGCCAGATCTTTTCCGATGCGCTCACGCTCGCGGAGCGCTGGGCCAAGGGCACCACGGGCGCGAAGCTCGCCGGTTCGCTGCGCGGTCGGAAGATCGCCTTCCTCGGCGACACCGCGTGCAACATGGCCAATTCGTGGATCCTCGGCGCGAATCTCTTCGGCATGGAGATCGCGCTGGCGGGGCCGGAGGAGTTCCGGCCCGCGGCGGAGTTCGATGCCTTCCTCGCGCGCGAGGGTTACGCGGGCGGCTACACGTTCACCACCGATCCGTTCGCCGCGGTGAAGGGCGCGGACGTCGTGTACACCGACGTCTGGGTGAGCATGGGCAAGGAGGAGGAGACGAAGGAGCGCATCCGCGTGATGTCGCCGTACGCCGTGACCGGAAAACTCTTCGCCGCTGCGAAGAAGGATGCCTATTTCATGCACTGCCTGCCGGCCCACGCCGGGGAGGAAGTCATGCCCGAGGTGCTGGCCAATCCGCGATCGATCATCTTCGACGAGGCGGAGAACCGGCTGCACATGCAGAAGGCGCTGCTCGCCACGCTGGCGGCCGCGCGCCGGAAGCGCTGAGGCGGACGCATGCGATTGAGGTGGAGCCGCCTGTCCCCAGGCGGCTGACGTGCGACGCACCGGTTCGCAGCGGCTTGAGGACAAGCCGCTCCACCTTTCGGTACGGCCGTCTTCATGGCCGAATTGAAGGTCGACGGCATGAGTCTTCTCGCTGAGGCGGAACGGTTCAGTGCCCAGGGCGGGTTCCTAAACGCAGAGACGCGAAGCACAGCAGAGACTCGCCAGGAAAACGTGGCGAGAGGTCGCATTCCTTTGCGACTTTGCGTTTTGGCTGGGGCTACAGAATTATCTGATCTGCTCAAACGCTCGACGGCCCCGTCCGCCCCGTCCCACTCACTGCGGAATCAGGTAGATGAATTTTCCGCTCGGCAGCTGCTGGAACACGCCGTTGCTGAGGTCGCCGTCGTCGATCCGCGCGTCGATCTGCACCATCTGGCTGAGGGGCGCGGTGACGCCGTTGGTGGCGACGCCGACGCCCGTGGCGAGGTTGTCCCAATTCCAGCGGCCGCCCAGCGAGTTCACCGTGCGCCACGCCGGCGTCTTGAGGTCGTCTTCCATGCCCGGCGGCACCGTGCCCGGCGGCGAGTTGCCTGGAAACGTGCCGTTCATCGCCACGAAACCCTCGAACGCCTGGGTGAAGGTGCGCAGGTCGGAAATGAAGCGATTGCTCTGGGCGTTGCGGCGAACCTTCGTGAAGGCCGGCATGGCGAGCATCGCCAGTAGTCCCACGATCAGGACTCCGATCATGATCTCGACCAGGCTGAAGGCGGCTTGGCGTCGACGCCCGGGCCGGCTGGAGGGGAACGGAGACATGGGAAATGCTGGAGCGGATTGAAGAGGAAGCGTGCTGCCTGACTTTCTTATTATCGGGGACGCGGGTTTTCAGGCAATGGGGCTGGAGTAAACGGCGCGTGAAGTTGGCGGTGCGTAGCAATACGGGTTGCATGGGTGGCATTGCCGGCTGGCGTGCCCCGACGTTTTTCTTTTGCGCGGCGCGCGTGGCTGTCCCCACACTCGCCCCTCAGCATGAAAATCGTCCTCGCTTACTCGGGCGGCCTCGACACGTCCGTCATCGTCAAGTGGCTCCGCGAAACGTACGACGCGGAAATCGTCACGTTTGCCGCCGACATCGGCCAGGAGGAGGAGCTGAAGGGCCTGCCGCAGAAGGCGCGCGCGACCGGCGCGTCGAAGCATTACACCCTCGATCTCGTCGAGGAGTTCGCCCGCGACTTCATCTACCCGATGATCCGCGCCAACGCGATCTACGAGAGCCAGTATTACCTCGGCACGTCGATCGCGCGGCCCCTGATCGCGAAGGCGCAGGTCGACATCGCGAAGAAGGAGAAGGCCGACACGGTCGCCCACGGCGCCACCGGCAAGGGCAACGACCAGTGCCGCTTCGAGCTCACTTACATGGCGCTGAATCCCAAGCTGGAGATCCTCGCGCCCTGGAAGATCGACGCGTTCCGCCAGGAGTTTCCCGGCCGGGCGGAGATGATCGACTACTGCGAGAAGCACCGGATTCCCGTCGAGGCCTCGTTGAAGAAGCCCTATTCGATGGACCGCAACCTCCTCCATATCTCCTACGAGGCGGGCATTCTCGAGGATCCGTGGTTCGATCCGACCACCAAGGAGAACAAGGGGATGTTCAAGCTCTCCGTCTCGCCGGAGGACGCGCCCGACAAGGCCGAATACGTCGAGCTCGACTTCGAACGGGGCAATTGCGTCGCGGTCAACGGCAGGAAGCTTTCGCCGGCCGGCGTGCTCAAGGTGCTGAACCGGCTCGGCGGCAAGCACGGCATCGGGCGGGTCGATCTCGTGGAGAATCGCTTCGTCGGCATGAAGTCGCGCGGCGTGTACGAGACCCCCGGCGGCACGATCCTCATGCACGGCCACCGGCAGGTGGAATCGCTCACGATGGACCGCGAGGTCATGCACCTGCGCGACTCGCTGGTCCCGAAATACGCCGAGCTGGTCTACTACGGGTTCTGGTTCGCCCCCGAGCGCGAGGCGCTGCAGGCCCTGGTCGACGAGAGCCAGCGCTACGTCAGCGGCACCGTCCGGCTGAAGCTCTACAAGGGCAATATCATCACCTGTGGCCGCAAGTCGAAGTACTCCCTCTACGACATGAACGTCGCGTCGATGGAGGGCGTGAAGAGCTGGTACAACCAGAGCGACGCCACCGGGTTCATCCGCCTCAACGGCCTCCGTCTCCGCGCGCGCAACCTCGCGCAGGGCGGGCCGAAGGTCTGAAGCGGTCGGTAAGAAGCGCTACGACGCCAAGGATCGCGAAGCCCCATTTCCGGCTTCGCGATTGCTTGGCGAGTCCTGGCTTTTCTTTGCGTCTTAGGATCCCGCTCTGAGCGGCTGCGATTCTAATTCAGGTGCTCTAGAACAGGCCCTGGTAAACGACGCCGACCGCGGTGATCGGGCCGGTGTCGTCGAGGCCGTCCAGTGCGCGGTCGGCCTTCTTCATGATCGACTGGGCGTCGCGGAAGAGGCTTTCGTCGGAGAGCAGCTTGCCCAGGGTGCCTTCGCCGCGCGCGATCTTGTCGGAGACGGCGCGGAGGTTGGCAATCGACGCCTTCACGTCTTCGCCCGCCTTCTGGTCGAACACCAGCGCGCCGATGGCGCCCTGGCCGGCCTTCACCTGGTCGACGATCTTCTGGGCGTTCGCGATGAAGTTCTTCGCCTCGCCCGCACCCTTCTTGATTTCGTCGAGCGTCGTGACGAGTTCGTCGTGCAGCTTGGGATCGTTGATGAGCCGGCCGAGCGTGCCTTCGCCCTTGTTCACCTTGGCGGTGATCTCCTGCAGGTTGGCCGTGGCCTTGCCGATGTTCTCGCGGTTCTCGGTGATGAGCAGGTCGACCTTGGCGATGATGCCGGTCTTGCCGTCCTTGCCGCCGCTGAGCGCGCCGCTGAGATCGCCGATGGCCGTTTCCAGCTTCTTTCCGAGGTCCCCGATCTGGGACATGACCGAGTTCAGGTCGGCCGTCGCCTGGGTCTTGATTTCCGCGCCGTCGGGCAGGTCGGGCGCGGCATCGGTGCCGAGGTCGATGCTGATGTAGTTCGTGCCGATGAGCCCGGCCATGACGATCGTGGCGGCGGCGTCGCTCTTGATCCGCACGCGGTGGTCGATGCGGAGCACCGCTTCCGCCCGGCGGCCCGCGAGGCGGGTGCGTTCGACTTCGCCGATCTTCACGCCGGCCATCCGGACTTCGTCGCCGTCCTTGAGTTCCTTCAGCGTGGTGAAGCCGGCGATCAGGTTGTAACCCTGGTCCTTGAAGACCTTGCCGCCCCGCAGGGTCTCGAACGTCACCCAGGTGAGCGCCAGGCCGAGGATGAAGAAGAGCCCGACACGGGCCGTCTGTTGGAAGTTATTCATGGCTTCAGGTCTCCAGTTGCTTGAAACGGGGATTCTGCAAATCGATCCGGGGGTGCAGGAAATCGGCCACGCGCGGGTCCTTGGGCTCCTTCAGCTCGGAGGGCGGCCCGAGAAACACCAGGCGCCCGCCCATCAGGATGCCGACGCGGTCGGCGATGTTGAGCGCCAGGTCGCGGTCGTGGGACACGACGATCGTCGTCACGTGATACTGGTCCTTCAGCGTCGCGATGATCTCGCTGATCGTGGCGCTCATCACCGGGTCGAGCTCGCTCGTCGGCTCGTCGTAGAGCATGAGCTGCGGCTCCATCACCAGCGCCCGGGCGATGGCCACGCGCTTTTTCATGCCGCCCGACAACTCCGAAGGATATTTCTGCGCCGCATTTTCGAGCGAGAGAATCTGCAGGGCGTGCATCACCTTCTCGCGAATGCTCGCCTCGTTGCCGATCCGGTGCTCGCGCGGGTAGAGCGCGAGGTTGTCGTAGACCGTCATCGAATTGAACAGGGCGCCCGCCTGGAAGACCAGGGCCATGCGGACGCTCTCGCGCGTCTCCTCCGCCGCGGCGTCGCGGCGATCGACGGTCACCTTGCCCGCGGTGGGCAGCTCAAGGCCGACGATGTGTTTCAGCAGGACGCTCTTGCCCGAGCCGCTGGGGCCCATCAGCACGAAGATCTCGCCCGGCTTCACGGCGAACGAGACGTCCTTCAGGACCTCGAACTTGCCGAAGGACTTGCTCAGCCCCTCGATCGTGACGCCCACGGCGGGGGATTCCGTCTGGGTGAAGGGATTGCGGGTGACGTCGGAGGCGGTCGACATGGTCACATGAGGGCTTTCGTGACGAAGTAATCGAGCACGAGGATGAGGATGAGCGACGTCACGACCGCGCGGGTGACGGAGGCCCCGATCTCGCGCGGGCCGCCGCGGGTGTTGAGGCCGATGTTGCAGCAGACGAGGATGACGCCGACGCCGAAGACCTCGGCCTTGATGAGTCCGTTCAGGATGTCCTTGAACTCCATGAAGCGACGCAGCGCGGAAAAGTACGCCGGCGGATCGATCGCGATGAAGTGCGTGTACTTCGAGATGATCGCCCCGCCGAACCAGCCGACGAGATTCGCGATGATGGCGAGCACGGGCACCATGACCACGGCGGCGACCAGTCGGGGCATCACCAGCATCCGCACCGGCGGGATGTTCATCGTCTGCAGGGCGTCGACCTCCTGATACACCTTCATCGAGGCCAGCTCCGCGGTGATGGCGGAGCCGACGCGGCCGGTGAGCAGGATCGCCACCATCACGGGGCCGAGCTCGCGCGCCATCGACAGGCCGACCAGGCTGCCGATGAACTGCTTCGCGCCGAAATTCTGCATCGAGTAGCCGGCCTGCAGCGCGAGCACGCTGCCGATGAAAAAACTGAGGATCGCGACGATCGGGAGCGTCGTGTAGCCGATCAGGTAGCATTGCTCGATGAAGCGGCCGAACTGGCGCGGCAGCGTGGGCAGGTAGCCGATGCTGCGAAACAGCAGCAGCACCGTGCTGCCGAAACCCTCGAGAATGTTGTTGAGTTGTCTCATGTCAGCGCGGCGCGGAGGTACTGCTAGCCGGTTTCGCCGGGAAATCTAACCAGAACATGCGCCAACCCCCGCCGGCCGGGCGCCGGAAGCCGAAGAGCCCGTGGCCGACCGCCACGCGCTTCGCGCCACCCTCGCGCGTCACGCCGAGCAGCGGGCCGAGGTGGAATTCGGTGCGTTCCTGCGCGGGCCGCTTCTCCCAGGTGACGGCGTTCCACAGCACGGAGGTCCGTTCGTCGCCGGAGGGCAGCCGTTCGTACCGCGCGAGCGAGAGCAACGGCGACCACACGTGCCGGATCTTCTCGTTGCGCGGGAAAAACACCTCGAGCGGGCTGAACCATTGCCACTGCCGCCGGCCGGCGCCGTTGTCCCACGCGCTCACGAAGGGCCAGATGTGCGTGAGCTCGGCCGGCGCCTTGGGCGTGCGGCCCAGGCTGCGCTGCACTTCGTTCCAATAGAGAAAATACAGGAACTGCGTGCGCGTCCGCTCGACGCGGTCGTCGTCCGACCACTGGGCCCGCCGCACCAGCGGCCAGAGGTACCACCGCTTGTCGTAGCCCTTCACGACCGAATGCGAATAGAACGGCGCCCAGCGGTCGACGTGGCGCTCCGTGCCGCGGCCCTGCAGGAAAAGCGGCCAGAAGTAGCGCGTTTCCCGATACGCCTGCGGCTTGCTGCGCTCGGTGTAGCCGAAGAACGGCCAGAGGTAATCCTCGTTGATGAAGCCGTCGCCGGTGCTGCGGGTGTAGAAGGGCAGGATGCCCACGTCGCGCCGCGGGGGCGTGCCGGGCGGCGCGTCCGCGGCGGGCATCCGCACGGCCTTGAAGCCGAACGGCCAGAGGTAGGTGTCGTGCCGCGAACCGTCCGGCCGCTCCGTGTAACCGTAGAACGGCCAGAACGCCCAGCCCTGGGCCGCGCCCGAGGTGACGCGCAGGAAGGGCCAGGGCGTCCAGCGCGAGACGACGCCCCGCTTCTCGTTGCGCACGTAAAAGGGGAAGGCCGTGAACGAGAGATGCTCCAGCGTGAGCTTGTGCTTGATCGTCCCGTGGAACGGGAAGAACGCGCGGTAGCTGTCCTCCGGATCGCCCGCCTCGCGCGAGAACCAGAACGGAAACACCTCGAACTCCCGGCGCCGGTCGTACGGCGTGCCGGGGGGCGCCGCCCCCTCGTGCCGCCCCCACCGCCGGATCAGCTGGAACACGCTCCAATGGTACGTGGTGCCGTCGGTGTCGTACGTGAAGAGGGGATACAGCGCGTAGCCCGCGCGGAAGCCGTGCTCGGGGTGGTCGAGCCGCACCCAGAAGGGCCGGAAGCCGCTGGCCGTGTTGCCCGCCGCATCCGCGCGCGGGCGTTCGAACACCAGCGGCCCCGCCGCCTGCCACGTGTCCGTGCCGGTGGCGGCATCGTGCTGCGCGACGTAGAACGGCCACAGGTTGCGCTCACGCTCCGCCGGCTCGCTGCGTCCCGCGACAGCGGTGACGGCGAGCCCGAGCCAGGCGAGCAGTGGGCGGACGGACATGGGTCGAGGGAGTGCGGTGCCCTATCTCCCTGCGCGGCACCGCGAAACAGTGGCAATCAACGTGAGTCGCGAACGTAAGGAGCGGACATTGGTGAGGAAAGGGCGGGGCGCAAATGCTATGTTGGGCCCGCATGTGTACCACGGCCGCGAGGGAGGTTCCACGGGCCGGTCGGCCCGGCCCGACGGGCGGAAGTGTGTCATAGCGCCCGGCGTCGCGGCATCCTCCGGAGACGTTTGCCGTTGCGGCGAGGGTTGGCCGGGCTGTCATGGCCGGACGATGTCGTCCGCCCGCGTATCGCTTCCTCTCCTGGCGCCCTGCGCCGACCGGCCATGCGCATAAGCGGCGGCCGGGCGCGCGGCATCCCGCTCGTGACGCCCCGGGGCGATGCGGTGCGGCCGGCGACCGACGGGATGCGGCAGGCCGTCTTCTCCAGCCTGGGCGCCCGCGTGGCGGACGCGCGTTTTCTCGATCTCTTTGCCGGCAGCGGCGCGTACGGGCTCGAGGCGCTGAGTCGCGGCGCCGCCAGCGGGACGTTCGTGGAGCAGAACGCCCGGGCCGCGGCCTGTATCCGGCAAAACCTGACCGCGGTCGGCCGCAGCCTCGCCCGCGACCTCCGCGACACCGCCGTCGTGCAGGCCGACGCCCGCGCCGTGCCGCTTGGCGGCGGCAGCGTGCCGGATCTCGTGTTCATTGATCCGCCATACGAGATCATCGCCGATATCGCCCCGGCCCTGTTCACCCGGCTTGCCGACGTGCTGGCCGCGAATCCCGAGGCCCTGGTCGTCTTTGAGCTGCCGGGCGAACTCGACCTTGCGCCCGCCGGTTGGACGCTCCTGAAACGCCTCGGCAAGGGCGCCCGGCAGCCGACGGTGGCGTTCTTCCAGCGCGCGGTCTCGCCGCCGGAGGGAAGCGCGCGAGTGGCAACGGGGGCCTGAGCCGCACTCAGACCGTTGGACTTCAAATCAGCCCTGAGAACGGCCGCACTGAAGGTGGAGCGGCTTGTCCTCGAGCCGCCGCGAACCGGTCCGTCGCACGTCAGGCGCCTGGGGAGGCGGCGCCACCTCTACTGCAGCTTTGGGCTGAGGCGTCAGGCGGCCTCGCCGCCCGGCCCCAGCAGCCCGAGTTTCGACCGCAGGAGCACGAGGCCGGCGACGACCGCCGTCTCGGTGCGGAGGATACGGGAGCCGAGGTGAAGCAGGCGGAAGCCGGCGGCGCGCAACGCCGCGCGGTCCCGGGGGGACCAGCCGCGCTCGCCGCCCAGGGCGAGCACATGCGGGCGCGCGTCGGCAGGCACGTAGCCCGCCAGGCCTGCCGTCGCCTCGTAGGGATCGAGCGCGATCCGCTCCGCCCCATTCGGCAGGTTGGCGAGCACCTCGGCCAGCGTCCGGTCATGGGTCACGTCCGGGATGCGGGTGTCGAAGGCCTGCTCCGCGCCGGCCAGCAGGTGCCGGCGCCACTCGCCGTCGGTCCACAGCGAGCTCCGGGCGTAGCTCGCCTCGGTCTTTTCGCACCGGGCGAAGTGCAGCGCGCCCGCGCCCAGGGCGGTAGCCTCGCGCAGGACGTCGCGCGCCGTCTGCGGCCGGGGCAGCCCGAGGACGAGCGTGAGCGGGTCCGGCGGCGGCGGCGGCGGGCCCCAGGCAAACGTCAGGAGGAGGGCGTCGGCGCCGATATCCGCGACGGTGCCCTTGCCCCGCGGGCCGTTGACCAGCCCGGCATCGAATGTATCCGCGACCCGGCGACGCAGGACTTCGAGGAGGTGCCGGGCGCGCGGATCGCGCCGGGGCAGGGGGTGGCGGGTCTCGTCGGCGCTGAAGAGGATCAGGTTCACCACTCCCACTGATCGCGGCGCGGGCGGCGCCATGCAATTCGGTTTGGCGCCGCCCGCGGCGGGCTGCCAGGGTGGACCCGTGACCCCGCTCGCCTTCGAAGCCATCACCGCGCGCCTCGCGGCGTGGACGTTTCCCGTCGGGATCGAGGGTGTGGTTGGCATCGCGAGCGGCGGGGTGGTGCCGGCGGCGCTCGTGGCCCAGCGGCTCGGCGTGGGGTTGAAGGTCCTGGCCCTGAACTACCGCGACGACGCCAACGTGCCGCGTCACGAGGAACCGCGCCTGCTGGCGCCGGTGCCGGACCTGGGAACGTGGCGGCGCGTGCTGCTGGTCGACGACGTCTACGTCAGCGGGAAGAGTTGGCACGCCGCGCGCCGGCTGCTGCCGGCGGAGGTGGTGGTGTTGCCGTTCGTGCTGAAGGGAAAGGCCGAGTTCGCGCTGATCCGTGATGTCGAAGGGTGCGTGCAGTGGCCGTGGAAGGCGTGGTGATGGGAGGTGAGGTTCAAAGTGTGAATGGCGCTCGCCGGCTGAGAGGTTCTCGACGGGGCCCGCCGGCGCCGAGCCTATGGCGGG
>CALFZM010000251.1 GCA_937952235.1 uncultured Opitutia bacterium
GGTCTGGGTCCGTGGCGTCGCGGCTGCGGGCGCGGCGGTGAGCGCGGGCTGGAATCGCAGGGTCACGAGCGCCCAGTCGGGATAGGCGCGCTGGACGGCGGCGACGAGCGCCGGCGCCGCGAGCGGGGCCGCGCCGTCGGGGGGCGGCGGCAATGCGAGGCGCGGCGGTGGCGGCGGGGCGAGGTTTGCCGGCGGAGTTTCGCCGGCGAGGCGGAACACGAGCTGGTTGGCCCAGCGATACGACAGCACGACCCCCGTGCCGGCGAGGACGAGCAGCAGGGGAAGCGTCCAGATTCCGATCACGTTGTGCCAGTTCCAGTCCCGGGCCCGGCCGCGGGCGGACGTGAACCACACCGACGGACGCAGCGCCCGCCACTGCCAGCTGCGCGGCCACCAGAGCACGAGGCCGCTCACGCCGAGGAAGACGAACAGCAGGTTGGCGGCGGAGTTGATCTGCGCGCCGGCGTTGCCGGGCCCCTGTCGGAAGTTGAGCCGCAGGTGCCACGCCCGCATGGCCTGCATGAATGCCCGCATCCGCGGCGCCGACGGATCGCGCAGCTCGCCGGTGTACGGATTCGCGCCGACAAACGTGTTGCCGGGCAGATTCAGCATCACGGCGTCGCGCGGGTCCGCGGAGACGGCGACGCTATTGACGCGGAGATCGGGGCGCGCGGCCAGCGCCCGCTGCAGGAGCGCATCGAGTGCCAGCGGCTTCGCTTCCGCCGGGGGCGTGACGCGCCGGGCGTGCCGTTCGGCCCAGGCGACGAGTTCCTTCTCGTAAGTCAGCACCGCGCCGGTGGCGCACATGATGGCGATGGCGACGCCGGCGGTGATGCCCGCAAGCAGGTGGGACCAGAACAGGATTTTTCGGAACACGGCGAAGGGGCGGGCGCGGCGCGGGGCGAGAGAAGGAAGGCGCCTCGTGGTAGAACGCAGGGGGGGAACTGCAAGCCGCGGCCGCCGCCCCTGCCGTCGATCAGAAGGTGCCCTTGAGGCCGAAACTCCAGAGGGAGCCGAACGCCGTCCGCTGGCGGAACTGCGCGTGCTCGGGGGTGCTGGGTCCGTAGACCTGGATGTCGTCGGGCGCGTCGCCGATGTTGCGCAGGCTCGCGAAGAACGCGATCCGCCGGAATAGGTTCACCTCGGCGTTGAGGTCCACGTAGAGTCGCTTGGACCAGTAAGTGTACGTTCCCGGTTCGATGCTGGCTCCGGACGCGATCGCGGCGCGCCGCTGGCGGCTGCGGTAATTCCAGTTCGCCCGCAGGCTGAAGCGTTCGCGGTTCAGGCTCATGCCCCAGCTCGCCGTCTTGGGGATGAAGCCCGGGAAGTTGGTCGACGCCGGTCCCTCCAGCCGCTGGAGGCTGCCGTTGCCGAAGAGGGAGAGTCCCCGCGCCCAGTGCGGCAGGAAGGTCAGCGCCTGCTTGTAGTTCAGGCTGACGCCGGTCATCCGCACGGTGGAGGCAAGGTTGTGCTGCGTGACGATCGGGAAGGCGCCGTAGACGTCGGGGTCCAGGCCGTAGAGTTCGATCAGGTCCGGCGTCGGCGCGAGCGTGGTCGACCCGAAGAAATTTTCGAAATCGCGGCGGAAGGCGGCGACCGTCACCTGGCCGACGCCCCGCAGGTAATACTCGAGCCGCACGTTCACCGTCTCGGCCTTCCACGGCTTGATCGCGACGTTGCCGTTGATGGTGATCTGGTCGCCCGGCTGCGGGTTCTCCGGATCCGGGAGCAGCACGCCGCCGGCGTACTGGTTGAAATCCGGCCGGCCGATCGAGGTGTACCAGGCCGCGCGCGCGATGAGGTTGTCGCGGATCTCGTAGCTCGCGTTCACGCTCGGGAAGAGCCGCAGGTACTCCTTCTCGGCGTCGAGGCCGCGATCCAGGAAGGTAAGCTGCGAATACTCGAGCGTGTTGGTGTTCGCGTGAATCAGCAGCGGCCGGCCGTTGGCGCCGAGCAGCGGCCGGCCCTGCGCATCGCGCTGCAGGTTGCGGTTGGGATCGGTGAGCGGACCCTGAGCCTCGACGTTGGTCTGCTCGACGCGCACGCCGGTGACGATCTTGAGCCGCTGCTCGAGCAGGCTCACGTCCCCGCGCAGGTAGGCGGCGGAGACGAGTTCCTCCGCGAACTTCGAGAGGTTGACGGCACTGCGGTACGAGGTGTTGGCGTTGGTCGTCCATTGGGCGGGCGCGGCGCGGAAGTGCTCGTAGAGCTTCTCGCTGCTGATGCCCTCGATCTGCGGAAAGCCGTAGGGAGCGAACCGGCTGGAGAAACTCGGATCCAGGAACGGCGCGGCGCGATCGTCGCTCGTCGCGGTCAGGGTCGTGCTCGCGACGCCGTCGGCGCCGACGAACTGGAACGTGGGGTTGCTCACGCGCTGGTCGCGCGCGGCCTGGCGGAAGTCCAGGCCCGTGCGCAGGGAGACCGGGACGCGGCCGTGGAAGTCGCGGCGCAGGTTGGCGTAGAGCGTGCGCTTCGTGTCGTCGGTGGTGCGGGTGTTGCCCGTGGCCTGGGTGACGACGTAGTTGGACAGCGAGTACGGGTTCACGGCGGCGCCCGTGGCGTCGGTGACGGTGATCCGGCGCGGGCGGAGATAGAAGATGTCGTCGAACGCGATGGTCAGCCCGCCGCGCCGCGCGGTGGTGGAATCGAAGAAGCCCGACTCCGTGTTCCGGTTGCGGTTGCTCGCGCGCGAGTAGGCGAAGCCGGCGTCGACTTTCCACACCCGGCCGTCATGTCGCCAGGTGAGCGAGGGCATGTACGTCCAGTTGGTGCGGTCGTTGCCCATGGTCACGAGCTGCGTGAAACCCTGGCCCGCGGCGCCCTGGGTGGAGGTCGTGGTGAAGTTGCCCGCGGTCACGCGGCCGGTGTCGAAGGTCAGCGCGTTGTGATTGATGAGGACGTCGAACGTGGAATACGTGAACGCCAGCGAGAGCCGGTCCGTCGCCGTGAGGCGGTAGTCGGTCGTGAAGCCGAAGGAGCTGCGCCTGGTTTCCTTGCCGGAATTGCGCACCTGGAAGGAGGAAAGGTACGGCCGGTCGAAGGTCGTGGCGGCGAAGTTGGCGTTGGTGGGCGACTGGGCGCCGCGCCAGTTGAGCTGGATCATCGGCTCGCCCGAATACTGGCGGTTGAAGCCGGCCGACAGGGTGAAGCCGAACTTGCGGCTGACGGGCGCAAGGTAGGAGAGGTCCATTCCGGGGTGGATCTTGCGCGTCGGCTTGCGCGGCGCGGGAGTGCGGTCCCAGTCGCGCGCGTTGTCCCGCATCATGACGTAGGTGCTGAGCGTGAGCACCGGCCGCGTGCGTTCGAACGACGAGCGCGGCACCAGATTGACCGAGCCGGCGAGCGCGTTCCCCTGGGAATCGGGCGTCGGTGAGAATGCGACCTCGATGCGGGAGAGGTTGTTGATCGAGACCTGGTCCAGGCCCACCGCCCGGTTGGTCCCGCCGGCACCGCCGCCGACCGCGCTCGCGAGGCCGAAGCCGTCGAGCGTGACCGGCACGTAGTCGCCGGGCACGCCGTTGAGCGATATCTCCCGGGCGTTGCCGCCGGCGTAGTCGATGTTGACGCCGGGAAGGAACTTCAGGAATTCGGCGACGTTCCCCTCGGCGATGTCGCCGAACTCGTCGGTGGCGACGACGTTCTTCATGTTCGGCGCGTAGCGCTGTTCGTTGATCGCGAGGGCGGCGCCGCTCAGCTCGCGCGAGGTCGCGACCACGAACTGGTCGAGCTGCACCACCGCCCCCGGCTCGGTCCGCGCGCCGGCGGTCGGTGCGAGTTCGAAGTCGCGCGTGGCGGTCTCGCCCGCAGGCACCGTCAGGCGCGCCTCGGCAGGTGGGAAACCGGTGAAGGTGACCTTTACGGCCACCGCGCCGGCGGGCACGCCATCGAGCCGGTAGAAGCCGTCGGCGTCGGTGAACGCCTCGAGCCCCGTGCCATCGATCGTGAGCCGCGCCCGCTCGATCACGCCGCCGGTCGCCGGGTTGGTCACCCGCCCCGCCAGCGTGCCCGTGGCGGACTGCGCGGGCAACGCGGGGATGAAAGCGAGCAGCAGCAGCAAGGAGAGGAACGGGCGGGACGCGCGCGCGAGCAGGGGCATGGGCAATGGGGTTGACGCGCGGGGAAGCGCGGGGAACGCGATCCTCTCGCGCGCTTCCGCGCCCGTTCAAGCGCGGAGTTGCCGGGCGGCGCGTCGCGGGACCACCGCCCTACTTGCGATCGGCCTTTCCGCCGGGGCGCAGGAGGCCGAGCCGCTCGAGCCGCCGGAACTGCACGCGCTGGAACTCGGCGCGTTTCCCTTCGGGCAGGGCCGCGGCGATCTGCTCGTTGGTGGCGCGGAGTTCCGCGGCGACCCGCAGCGCCGTCTGCTGCCGCAGCGTGCGCAGGTTGGCGCCGGTGCGGTCGAGCACGGCCTGCACGCGGGCCGCCTCGTCAGCGGACAGATCGAGGTCGCGGGCGAGTTCGCCGCCGAGCCGCACCGCGGCGCGCTCGGCCAGGGTGGGCTCACCCGCGCGCGCGCGCACGAGCTGCTGCAGCGAGCGCGTGCTCCACCAGCTCATTCCCGCCGCTCCGACAGCCAGGCCGAGCACGAAGATCGCCCCGGCGGCCAGCCAGCCGCGCCCATGGCCCGCGCTCATGGCATGCCTCCCGTCGCGAAATAAAATTCCGCCCAGGGCAGGAGCGAGGAGGTCTCCCATGCCTGCCAGGTGGCCACGACGGTGAATGCCGCGGCACTGCCCAGGCAGAGTCCGATGCGCCGCGGGGAGCCGCACAGCGCGGCAAATTCCGCCGACCAGCTGGGCGCGACGGTCAAGGGGGCCTGGCGGACGGCCCGGAGCAGGGCGGGCAGGTCGACGGGCGGGCCGGCGTCTTCCCGGGCCTGCCGGACCAGCGCTTCCCACCGGGGATCTGAATCGGGTGATTTCATGAGGAATCGGAGTGCGAGAGGAGGGCGCGCAGGTGGCGCCGGGCGCGCCAGGCGCGCAGCTTGGTGGCGGTCACGCTCCATCCGCACTGGGCGGCGATGCGGGCGAGGTCCCAGCCTTCGAGGTGGTGCAGGGTGAGGAGCGTCCGGTCGTCGGGGGCGAGCCGGGCGAGCAGCGCCTTGACTTCGTTCGCCGCAGCGCGAGCCGCCGGATGCGGTGTTGGATCCACCGCGGCGGGCAGCTCTGCGCCGTCGGCACCCGCCGACTCCGCCAGCCAGCGTCGCCGCACGCTCTGGCGGCGGAAATAGTCGCGCCCGGTGTTGGTGGCGATGCGCAGCAGCCAGTGGGCGAACGGCTGGTCCGGCCGCCACCCCGGCAGCCCGCGGACCATGCGCAGAAACGTGTCCTGCACCAGGTCGTCCAGGTCGGCGCGGGTGCGGACGAATCGCCACAGCAGCCGTGCCACCGCCGCCTGGTGCCGCAGCACCAGTTGCTCCGCCGCCGCGCGGTCGCCGCCTTGCGCGCGCTCCGCCAGCGCGGCGTCGGGGTCACGCCCGTCGCCCGGCGATTCGGGCGATGTGCGGTGCGGTCCATCGGTGGCGGCGGCGGGATTCAAGCGGCGCGGGCGGGCGGCGAGCGTGCGACTTTCCGGCGCGGACGCGAGCGCGGGCTCCGCCGGCGGGGCAGCGCGGGGCGGCGTTTACGGCTTTGCCGGGGTCGTCTGCTTCGTCAGGGTGCGCGTCACTCCCGAGTCGTCGCGCGAGGCGTTCACCTCGACCGAGCGGGTGGCTCCCCTGGGTCCGGTCGCGGTGGCCTCACGGGTATAGCCGGTTTCCGTGCGCACGGTATTGGACTCGAACGTGGCGGTCCGGCCCTGCGGACCGGTGGCCTGCGCCTGCGTCGACATGCCCTGCGGGGTGTGCTGGTGGGTGAGGCTCCGGGTCGCCGTGCGCCCGTCAGGCAGCGTCCGGGTGGCGGTGGCGGAGACGTTCCCCGGGGTGCGATTGACCTGATGATCGTGGACCGCACCTCGCAGGCCCTTGGCGGGAGCGGCCGGCCGTGCCGAAGCGATGGCGGGCAGCACAACGGCGGCGGCGAGCACGGCGAGGGTGGCTAGCGCGGAACGGGAGGTGGCGATGGTTTTCATGGTGGATTGAGGATGACGATGCACCTCCCTCAACGCGCCACGCGGCGGTTGGTTTCGCGGGTCGGGGGATAATCTCGCGGGGCGGGAAACACGTACGCGCCTCCCGCGCCGGCGCGCGAGCGGGATTGCCATCGAAACGCGCGCGGAAAATATCCCGCTGCCATCCCGCGCATGCCCATCGAACCTCCTCGTTCCAGCGTCTCCGTTTCCCCGCCCCAGTCCGCCGCGTCGTCCGGCAGCCGGCGGCGGTTCATCCGCAGATTGGCGGCGGGCGTCGCTGCCGGCCTCGCGGCAGGGCACGGGCGCGCGGCCGGATCCGATGCCGGGCCGGTGAGCTACGAGGCGTTTGGCGCCGTCGGCGACGGCAAGGCTGACGACCTTCCCGCGATCGTCGCGGCCCACGCGTTCGCCAATGTCCACGGCCGGCCGGTGCGCTCGCGCCCCGATGCCACCTACCACCTGGGACGCCGGGCGCTCACGGCCGTCGTGGCGACGGATACGGATTGGGGCACCTCGCGTTTCATCATCGACGACACGGACGTGGAGAACCACCGCACCTCGCTGTTTGCGGTGCGCTCGCTCCTCGAGCCCGTCACGCTCGCGCTCCCCCCGCTGGGGCGGGACCAGCGGCGCGTCGACGCGCGGCCGCCGCGCGACTGCTGGGTCCGGATCGAGAACGACCGCACGCGCGTCTATATTCGCCGCGGCCTCAACCAGAACAACGGCACGCCGCAGCGCGACTGCTTCATCCTGCGCCGCGACGGCACGATCGAGGGCGACATCGACGGCGACTACCCGGCGATCACGCGGATCGAGGCGCGCCCGCTCGATCCGCGCCCGCTCCTGCTGGCGGGCGGCACGTTCACGACGATCGCCAACCGCATGCGGCAGGAAAAGGGCTACAACTACTGGGCGCGCAACATCGCGATCACCCGCTCGCACACCACGGTCTCGGGCCTGACCCACCGGGTCGAAGGCGAGGGGGAGGCGGGGCATCCGTATCGGGGTTTCCTGGACGCCAGCGGCTGCGCCGACGTGACGCTGCGCGACTGCTTCGTGAGCGGCCACAAGACGTACCGGACCATCGGCGCCGCCGGCAAGCCGGTGAGCATGGGGACGTATGACCTCAACGCCAACGAGGTGGTGAATCTCACGTTGCGCGGGTGCCGCATGGAACGCATCTGCGATTCGACGCGCTGGGGCGTGATCGGCACCAATTTCTGCAAGAACATCCTGCTCGAGGACTGCACGCTGTCGCGGATGGACACCCACCAGGGGGTCTCGGGCACCTACACGATCCGGCGCTGCACGCTCGGCCACGCCGGGCTCAACGCCATCGGGCGCGGCTTGCTCACCGTCGAGGATTCCACGCTCAACGGCCGTGCCTTCATCACGCTGCGCAGCGACTATGGCAGCACCTGGGAGGGCCGCGTCGCCATCCGCGAATGCCGGTGGATTCCCGGCTGCGGCGCGACGGTCCAGCCGCACCTGATCAACGCCAGCAACGATGGCCAGCACGATTTCGGCTATCCGTGCCACATGCCGCGCGAGATCGTGGTCGACGGCCTCGCGATCGAGGACCGCAACGTGCCGCCCGACTACGCGGGGCCTTACCTCTTCACCGACCCCGACGGGTCGCTCGCCGCGGCGGCGCCGCGCCCGTTTCCCTACCGGCTTACGCAGCAGGTGACGCTCCGGCGCGTGACGACGGCGAGCGGCCGGCCGTTCCGCGTGTCGCCTGATGCCTCGTTCGGCGCGCAAGTCCGCGTGCTCCGATAGGGCTGGGCGGTCCAGGCCGCCGCGGGCGCCAGGCCCGCACCCTGCAGGCACGCCCGCCACCCTGCAGGCACGAGCACCGGTGCGGGTTGAAGCTCGACCGTCGTCTTGCCCAACGCCGGCTGGGTGGAGCCGCCTGTCCCCAGGCGGCTGACGTGCGAAGGACCGGTCCCATAGCGGCTTGAGGACA
>CALFZM010000252.1 GCA_937952235.1 uncultured Opitutia bacterium
GTAGGCGAGGGGGTTCGCCAGCGGCTCGCCCTCGTGCGTGCGCAGCGTCGGCACGGACAGCTCGTACACGAAGCCTGGCTGCAGGTCCTCGACCACGAGCTCCACCCCCCGACCGTCGGGGTCGGGCCGGACTTCCCGCACCTTTACGCGGGCTTCGTCGACCCAGGGCGAACCATACTTCACGTGGTAGTAATACCGGAAGCGGTTGAGTTCGTAGGCGGAGGGGCGGGAGAGGATGTCCGGATGAAGCGGGCGCGTGAACGTGACGCGAAATCCCCGCGCCGTGAGCTTCACGTCGCGCAGGTCCGCCGCCGCGCGCCCGTCCCACGTCACGCGTTGCAGGCCGTCTTCGCCCGCGCCCCAGCCGGCGGTCTCGCCGAGGTAAAGGCTGCCGTCGGGGCCGAACGCCGCGCGCGTGCTGCCCGCCTTCAGCCGGTCGCCCGTGACGTAGCCCGGCGTTTCGTTCCGGCCGAGAAAGGGAAAACACGCCCCCTGCCACGCGCCGCCGACCTGCTCGAGCGAGGCGCGGATGACCAGCTTGCTGTAATCGCCGACGAAGACCTGGCCCGCGAACGGACCGAACTTCCCGCCGGTCTGGTCCCACGCCGGCTGCCCGGGAGACATGCCCATCGCGCCGTGCGGGAACACCACCGCGGGCGTCTTCAGCCGCCGCCAGAGCTGCTCTGTCGTCAGGCCCTCCGCCGTGTAGCCGGGAGCCCATTTGAGGCTGGCCGCGTGGCCGTGGAAATCGCCGGGCGCGACGTGGAGCAGCCCCGTCGAGGGCTTGTAGTCGCCCTGGTTGTCCGTGACGAACAATTCGCCCGTCGGGCTGAGCGCCATGCCGTTGGCCTGGCGGAAGCCGCTGGCAACCGGCTCGAGCCGGCCTTCGGGCGTGAGGCGCACGATCCAGCCGCGCCAGGCGCCCTCGGAGCGGTGGCCGGAAGGCTCCAGCACGAAATCGAGGTCGCGCACGCCGCGCACGGGCAGTTTCGGGTAGGCGGCCTTGTGTTCCGCGTTGGCGGTGACCAGCGAGTCGAGCGACGGGGCGCCGTAGAAGTTTCCCGCTGCGTCGCGCACCAGGCCGAAAAAGAACTCGTGGTAGTTGAACGCCTGGCCCCACTGGCCGCCGAGCGCGTCGAAGCGGTCGGCCTGCCCGTCGCCATTGGTATCCGTCGCCCGAAGGACTTCGGGCCGGTGCGCGACATACATCGTCCCCTCGGAATCGGCGATGAGTCCCATCGGCTCGTCGAGCCCGCGCGCGAACCGCCGCCAGTCCGCGGCGCGGCCCGGCCCCTGGCCCCGGATCCAGATCTCGCCCTGGCGCGTCGCGATGACGAGCTGGCCGGCCGGCGTGAACGCCACCGCCGAAACGCCGCCAGCGCCGGTCGGATAGGGGATGTTCTCGATCAGGTAGCCCGCCCGGGCGGCCGGCACGAGCGCGGCCAAGGCGGCGAGCGCGGTGACGGCGAGCCGCGCACACGTGAGCATTGCAAACACGGCACGGCTCATGGCGAAGCCCGGGCGAGCGGGAGTTCGAGCACGAAGGCGCCGTCGGGGGCGCGTTTCAGTTCCACGGGAGGCCGGCCCGCCACCACGTGCCACCAGCGGGCATCCGCCGCGCCCTCGCAGCGAAACCGGCGCACCAGCGCGGCGCCGTCGGCGCGGGCCCGGATCTCCTCGCGCACTTCCACGCCGTCGATCGTGTAGCGGAACTCGACCGCGTCGTCCTGCAGCGAGTAGCCTGCGAAGACGACCGCCGGCGCGACGGCGGGGTCGCCGCGGCGCAACGGTGCGACTCCGGATTCCTGATACACGACCGGCCCATGCAACCGGGCGGGGTTGATGAATTTCCCCGGTCCTGGCCGCGCCGGGGACACGTCGATGAAATCGCCCCGCCAGGCGTAGCTCACCCCGCCCCGCACGGGATCGAAGCAGAAATTCACCCCGCCCGGCAGGCCGATGGCAAAGCTGCTCGGCGCGGCGTCGAGCGGGAGGAAGGTGCGTTCGATCCGGACCTCGCCGCGGAGGGCGGCGGCACCGGCAAACGCGGAAAGGACGAGGAACGTGAGGCGCAGCCAGGCCATCGGAAAGGAGTCAGGGAAGGCTCGCCGGAGGGAGATGCAAGCCGGCAAGGATGATACCGGACTCTTCCTTGGTGGCGGCGTTCGGGGTTGCGCGGCGATCCCGGAACCGGCGAGGCCGGGCCCGCCATGGCTTCGGGAAAGTCGCGGACGCGCGCGGCGCCGTTTCCGATAATGGAGGGTTGCTGCGGCCGGCGGCGCCGCCCAACGTCGCGCTCGCGCATGAACTCACCCCGCTCGTCATCGCGGCGCCGTTTCCTGGGTCATTTGTCGCTGGGAGCCGCGGGGCTCTCGCTCACTTCCCGCAGCCGGGCCCAGGG
The DNA here is from genome assembly GCA_937952235.1 of uncultured Opitutia bacterium. GTDB lineage: Bacteria > Verrucomicrobiota > Verrucomicrobiia > Opitutales > Opitutaceae > ER46. The sequence goes on from CALFZM010000252.1 coordinate 2,402, forward strand.
GGCGCCGCGGAAGCTCGGCGTCGCGCTGGTCGGTCTGGGCAGCTACGCCACGGGACAGCTCGGCCCGGCGCTCCGGCACACGCAGCACTGCCGGCTGGCGGGCGTCGTCACCGGCTCGCGCGAGAAGGGCCTGAAATGGGCGCAGGAGTACGGGTTTCCCGAGAAGAACATCTACAACTACGCGACGATGGCCCGGCTGGCCGACAATCCGGATATCGACATCGTCTACGTCGTCACGCCCAACTCCCTCCACCCCGAGCACGTCATCGCGGCCGCGTGGGCACGCAAGCACGTCATCTGCGAGAAGCCGCTGGCGAACACGGTCGCGGACTGTGACGCGATGCTCACCGCCTGCCGGCTCGCGGGCGTGAAATTCTCCGTCGGCTACCGGCTGCAGTTCGAGCCCCACTACGTGGAGCTGAAACGACTCGCGCGCGAGGGCGACTTCGGGGTGTTGAAGAAGATGTCGGGCGCGCTGGCGTTCACGATCCGCCGCCGCGTCTGGCGCGTGGAAAAGAAGATGGCCGGCGGCGGTCCGCTGATGGACATCGGCATCTACTGCGTGCAGGCCGCGTGCATGGCCGCGCTGCCGCCGGGCGCCGGCCAGTGGAGCGGCGCCTCGACGATCGGGATCACGGCGCGCGAACACCCGAAGACCCGGCCCGAGTTCTTCCTCGATGTGGAGGAGGGGATCGACTGGACGATGGAGTTCCCCAACGGCGCGCGGGCGGAATTCATGACGAGCTACAACCAGGGCGCCGACCGGTTCCGCGCCGAGGGCGACAGAGGGTGGATGGAGCTCGTGCCCGCGTTCCCCTATGGCGGCCTCAAGGCCATGACCAGCCGCGGACCGTTCACCCCGGCGGTGCCGCCAAGCCAGCAGGCGGTGCAGATGGACGACTTCGCCCTGAGCATCCGCGACCAGCGGCCGTCGCCCGTGGCCGGCGAGATGGGGCGACGCGACATGGTGATCCTGGAGGCGATCTACGCCTCGGCCGCACGCGGCGGCCGCCGGATCGAGATCAAGGTTTAAGCATGCGTCCCTCTTTCTTCCGACCTTCCCGGTGGCAGGGATGGACCGCCCTGTTGGCGGCCGCGCTCTGCACCTCGCTGCCGGCCCAGGAGCACGACCTCGTCCTGCGCGGGGGCCGCGTGATGGATCCGGAGTCGGGGCTCGATGCGGTGCGGGATGTGGGCATCAGCCGCGGCACGATCCGCGCGATCTCGGAACAGCCGCTCACCGGCGCCGCGACGGTCGACGTGCGCGGGCACGTGATCGCGCCCGGCTTCATCGACCTGCACCAGCATGCGATGGCTCCCTCCGATTACGCGCTGAAGGCGCAGGACGGCGTGACGACCGTGGCCGAGCTCGAGGTCGGCACGGCCGACGTCGATGCCTGGTACGCCGCGCGCGAAGGCCGCACGCCGATCAACTTCGCCGTCAGCGTCGGCCACATGCAAAGCCGCATGGTCGTAATGGGCGACCGGCCGGACTTCCTGCCCGGCGCAAAGTCGGGCGCGGCGACGATGGTCGCCGACGCCGCGCAGCTCGCGGCACTCACCGCGCTGATCGAGAAAGGGCTCGAGCGCGGCGCCGTCGCGGTCGGCTTCGGACTGCAGTACACGCCGACGGCGAGCGAACGCGAGGTGCTGGCGGTGTTCCGTGTGGCTTCGAAATACCGCGCGCCGTGCCACCTCCACATGCGCGCCAAGGGCGACATCGGCACGCCCAACGTCTTCACCTCGGTGCTCGAGATCGTCGCGGCCTCGGCCGTCACCGGCGCGCCTGCGCATATCTGCCACGTCCAGAGCACCGCGGGCCGGCTCACGCCCGCCGTGCTCGACCTCGTGGCCGAAGCGGTGGCGCAGGGCGCCAACCTCACCGTCGAATGCTACCCGTACACGGCGGGGATGACCGACATCAAATCCGCGATCTTCGACCCCGGGTGGCGCGACACGATGGGCATCGATTACCGGGACCTGCAGTGGGGCGCGACCGGCGAGCGGTTGACCGCGGAGTCGTTCGAGCGCTACCGGCAGGTCGGGGGCCTCGTGATCGCGCACTCCAACACCGAGGACGTGATCCGCGCCGCGGTGTCGCACCCGCTGACGTTCATTGCCAGCGACGGCCTGCGCGGCCATCCCCGGCATGCGGGCACGAGCGCGCGGGTGCTCGGCCGCTACGCGCGCGAGATGAAGGTGATTTCGCTGATGCAGGCCATCGCGAAACTTTCCCTGCAACCCGCCCGGCGGCTCGAGGAACGCGTGCCCGCCCTGCGCAACAAGGGCCGCGTGCGCGTGGGGGCGGACGCCGACCTCGTCGTCTTCGACCCGGACAAGGTGATCGATCGCGCCACGTACACCGAGCCCAACCTGCCCTCGGCCGGCATCCCGCACGTGCTGGTGGCGGGCGAGTTCGTCGTGCGCGACGGCGCCTTGCAGGAAGGCCGCCATCCGGGCCGGGCCGTGCGCGCGCCGCTCGGCGGCCGACCTTAGCGTAACGATGCCGTTGACCCTCCCATCACCGCTGAAAAGGGCCACACGGAAAGGTGGAGCGGCTTGTCCTCAAGCCGCTGCCGAGGATTCAGCCGAACGTCAGCCCCTTGGGGACACGCGGCTCCACCGCTGCTGAAACGTTCCGACTTGGCTCATGGAATTCTCGCTCCGGATGCATGGGCCCACGGAACACACGGAGACGCCCGTCGTCCGCGCACTCGATGGCGTGTATTCCGGGGGTTCCGTGGGCCATCTCCCGGCTCCCTCGAGGGCGCTGCCCCAAGGCGCCGCATGAGCACCGCTTCGCTGCCAGACGTCCGCCGCACGATCGGCTTCTGGAGCGGTGTCGGGATCTTCGTCGGCACGATGATCGGTGGCGGCATCTTCCGCACGCCGGCATCGATCGCGGGCGTGCTCGGCGATCCGTCGCACGTCCTGGGGCTCTGGCTGTTTTTCGGGCTCGTTTCGCTCTGCGGCGCCCTGACCCTCGCGGAACTGGCGACGATGCTGCCGCAGACCGGCGGCGTGTACGTGTACCTGCGCGAAGCGTACGGCGACGCGGCGGCCTTCGTGTTCGGCTGGGTGTATCTCTTCGCCGCGATACCCAGCGGGCTGGCGGCGCTGGCGGTGTTCTTCGGCGAACTGGTCCTCGGGCTCGCGGGCATCCCGCCGGCCTCCACGACGTGGGCGATTCCGATGCTCGCGGCGGCCGCCGTCGCGCTGCTTTCGGCGGCGAACATCGCGGGCGTGCGCTGGGGCACGTCGATCCAGAACGTCTTCGCGCTGCTCAAGGTGGGCGCGCTGGCGACGTTGATCGTCGTCGGGTTCGGCTCCGCCGCCGCGGATTTCGGCCGCTGGTTCGCGGAACCCGCGCAGCCCGACACCTGGTCGGGCCTCGCGGCCGCGACCAAGTCGGTCATGTTCACCTTCAACGGCTGGGTCTACATCAGCCTCGTGGCCGGCGAGGTCATCGCACCGGAGCGCCGGCTGTCGCGGGTGATCCTCACGAGCATGGGCACGGTGCTCGCGGTCTACCTGCTCGCCAATCTCGCCTACCTCGCGCTGATGCCGCTTTCCGCCATGCCGGGCACGGTGGTCGCCCGGGAGGCGATGCGGATCGCGCTCGGGCCCACCGCCGCCCTCGTGATGAGTGCGTGCATCCTCGCGAGCGTGTTCGGCGCCATGAATGGTGTCATCCTCACCAAGGCGCGCGTTGCCTACGCGCTCGGCCGCGACGGACTCATCTTCGGCTGGCTGGGGCGCGCGCACCCGACGCGCGCGACGCCGTACGTCTCGATCCTGATCCAGGGTGCGGTGGCGATCGTGCTCATCTTCGCGCTGACGGACCCGGTGAGCCCGCTGCGGCTCTTCGACCGGCTCACGGCGTACTTCATCCTCGTGGAGTGGCTGGCGCTGGTGTTCGCGATCGCGGCGGTGTACGTGCTGCGCCGCAAGCTGCCCGCCGCGCCGCGACCGTACCGGGTGCCCGGATACCCGGTCGTGCCGGCCGTCTTCCTCGCCGGCACGACCGCCGGCCTCGGGGCGATCCTGTGGAGCGCGTGCGCGCGGGGCGACTACTCGCCGCTGTTCGGCCTGGGGATCATGGCGGCGGGTTTCCCGGCCTACGCCCTCTGGCGGCGGCGCTGAAGCACCTCCCCGCATAGTCCCCGACTCCTTTCCATGAGAACTCCCGTCAGCACCCCCTCCGCGCCGAAACCCTCGGCACCTTATTCCCAGGCGATCGTCCAGGACGGCCTCGTCTTCGTTTCCGGCCAGGGGCCGATCGATCCCGCGACCGGGCAGTACGTGAAGTCCGACATCCGCTCGGAGACGCGCCGCGTCTTCGAGAACATCCGCGCCATCCTCGAGGCCGCGGGCTCCGGCTTCGACCGCGTGGTGAAGGTCAACGTCTACCTCCGTGACATCGGCGACTTCGCCGCGATGAACGAAGTCTACGCGACGTACTTCACCGCGCCGTTTCCCGCCCGCACCACGATCCAGGCCGGCGCGCTGCCGCGCGGCTTCGGAGTCGAGATCGAGTGCGTGGCGCACGTGTAGTGCACGACGGGCGGGCTGGCCTGAGCCGGAATGATGCAGCTGGCCTTCAAGTCAGCCGTAAGAAAGGACCGCACTGAAAGGTGGAGCAGCTTGTCCTCAAGAAAGGTGGAGTAGCTTGTCCTCAAGCTGCTGCGGACCGGTCCATCACACGTCAGCCGCCCGGGGACACGCGGCTCCACCGCGACGGCATGATTCCGGCTCAGGGCCCACGGGACCCACGGAGTACACGAAACTCCGAGGCTCTTCCGTGGGCTCCGTGGGTTCCCAGGGCCGCCGCTCCCGCCTCACGCCTCCGGTTCGACCGTGACCTCGGTCGCAAGGGCGTGCGAGCCGCCGCCGCTGAACAGGCCTTTCACCGGGCTGACGTCGCCGTAGTCGCGGCCGCGCGCCGCGACGATGTGCCCGGACGACACGAAACAGGTGTTGGTCGGATCGTAGTCGATCCAGCCGGTGCCCGGAACGTACACCGAGACCCATGCGTGCGAGGCGTCGGCGCCGCGCAGGCGCGGCTGGCCCGGCGGTGGCGTGGTGAGCAGGTAGCCGCTGGCGTACGCGGCCGGCAGCCCGTGCTGCCGCACGCAACTGATCATGAGATGGGCGAAATCCTGGCAGACGCCGCGCCGGTGCCGGAGCACGTCGGTGAGCGGCGTGGCGAGGGTCGTCGCCTTGGCGTCGAAGGTGAACTCCGCCGCGAATCGCGCGCCGAGCGCCTGCACCCACGCGAGCACGGGCGGGTCGTCGGCGTCGAGGCCGGCGGCGAGTTCCCGCGCCGCCGGCGCCAGCGGCACGTGCTCCGTCGCGTGCAGGTATTGCTCCAGCGTGAACTCCGCCCCGGACGCGATCGCCGCCGCGACCTGCTCGCGCGCGGCCGAAAGCGGGGGCGTCAATCCCGGCATCGGCAGCGCAACCTCGCCCCGCTGCACGCGGCTGCGACTGGTGATGACCAGTTCGGCGTGCGGCTCGCGCAGGGTAAACACGTGCTGCGTATTGCCGAAATAGTCCGTGCGCACGGCGAGGTCGCCGGGCGCCGGCCGAAGGTCCAGCTCGAAATCCAGCGGGCGCTGCGCCGGCTCGCTGCGCGGTTGCAGGTGCAGCGACTGCCAGGCGGCGGTCGCCGGGGCGGTGTGGCGGTAGCGCGTGGTGTGCGTGACGCGGTAGATCGGCATCGTCAGCGGCGGCCCGTGGGGGTTTCGGCGTGGGTGAAATAGACCTCGGTGATGCGATCGCTGAGGTCGGCAAGGGTGGCCTGCGTCTCGTGAAAGAACGCCGCGGCCTGGCCTGGGGTGGTGACGAGCGCGGGCGCGTCGAGCAGCCGCACGCGGCTGACCAGCCGGAACGCGAGCGTGCGCAGCCCCGACACCACCCGCGGCGCCAGCTCGTCGGGAAGCTGGCCGAGATGATCGTGAATCTGCTCGGCGAGGAAGCGCAGCCCGCGGGGATTTTCCGCCGCGGAGAAAAGCCAGGCGAGCACCAGCGCCGGCTGGAAGACGCCGTGGTACGTCGTGCGATAGCTGAAAAGGCTCTCGGCGAAGTGCAGCACGGACTGGAGCCGGAACTCCGACGGCCCGGCCCCGGCGGGAGCGCCGAGCCCGCCGAGCAGGTGGCGGGCGAGAAAGACGAGGTGCTGGGCCCGCTCGATCCGGCGGCCGAGCATGAGGAAGCGCCAGGCGGTGTCGCGGGCGAGCGTCTCGTTGGCAATGGCCTCC
>CALFZM010000253.1 GCA_937952235.1 uncultured Opitutia bacterium
AGGGGGGGATTAAACCGTCGATGCCGCACCCCTGCCACGGCGACGCCTCCGCCTCCAGCACCGCCTCAAAACTCCGCCGTCCCCGGCGTGCGCGCAAACGGGATCACGTCGCGGATGTTTCCGACACCGGTCACGAACATCAGCATCCGCTCGAACCCGAGCCCGAAGCCCGCATGCGGCACGGTGCCGTAGCGACGCAGGTCGAGGTACCACCAATATTCCTTCTCGGGCAGCTTGTGGTGCGCCATCGCTTCGCGGAGCACCTCCAGCCGTTCCTCGCGCTGGCTGCCCCCGATGATCTCGCCGATGCCGGGCACGAGCAGGTCCATCGCGGCGACGGTTTTTCCGCCCTCGTTCACGCGCATGTAAAACGGCTTCAGCGTGCGCGGGTAGTTGTAGACGGTGACCGGACACTTGAAGTGCTCCTCCGCAAGGAAGCGCTCGTGCTCGCTCTGCAGGTTGTCGCCCCACTCGACCGGGTGCTCCCAGGTCCTGCCGGACGCGTTGATGATCGCGATAGCCTCGGTGTAGCTGCAGCGCTGGAACGGCCGCTCGAGCACGAAGTCGAGCCGCGTGAGCAGTTCCTTGTCGACGAACTTGCCGAAGAACTCGAGGTCGGCCGCGCAGTGCGTCTTCGCGTCGCGGATGAGGTGCTTCACGAATTCCTCCGCCAGCGCCATGTTCCCCTGCAGGTCGCAGAACGCCATCTCCGGCTCGATCATCCAGAACTCGGCCGCGTGCCGCGAGGTGTTGGAGTTCTCCGCGCGAAACGTCGGGCCGAACGTGTAGATGTTCGACAGCGCGCAGGCGAAGATCTCGCCCTCGAGCTGGCCGCTCACGGTCAGGTAGGCCTTCTTGCCGAAGAAATCCTTTCCGAAATCCACGTCCCCCTCCTCCGTCATCGGTGGGTGCGACGGGTCCAGCGTCGTCACGCGGAAAAGTTCGCCGGCTCCTTCACAGTCGCTGGCGGTGACGATCGGCGTATGCACGTAGTGGAAGGAGCGCGACTGGAAGAACTCGTGGACCGCGAACGCGAGCCGGCTGCGCACGCGGAACACGGCGCCGAACAGGTTCGACCGCGGCCGCAGGTGCGCAATCTCACGCAGGAACTCCAGCGTGTGGCCCTTCTTCTGCAGCGGGTAAGTGGCATCGGCCTCGCCGACGATCCGGAACGACTCCGCGACCACTTCCCACTGCTGGCCCTGGCCCTTGGACGGGACCAGTTTGCCGCGCACTTCGATCGAGGCACCGGTGTGCGCCCGGGCAATCTCGTCGGCGTAGCTGGGCAAGCCGGCATCGGCGATCACCTGGATGCCCTTGAGGCACGAACCGTCGTTGACCTCGATGAATGAAAAGGCCTTCGCATCGCGTCGCGTGCGCACCCAGCCCTGGAGCAGGAGCGAATCCATCGGAGCCGTGGCGTTGAGGGCGTCTTTGACGAGCGTGCGGGACATGGCGGGTGGGACGCGGAACGAAGCGCAGCCGTGCGCGCGTGGCAAATGAGGAAAGTGAGGTGGAGCAGCGTGTCCCCAGGCTGCCCGGATCGACCGGCGTTCGATCCCGGAAGCGACCGGGCTTCTCGCGGCGCCTCGATCGCCCGAGGCATTGCCTTCGCCTTGCCCGCCCCGCCCGCGGCGACCAAGAAGAAGAAAAAATAGCGCCGAGGCAGCCGGTTCGTACCCGTCGGGCAGACTGCTCCTCCTCACAGCTTCGGCCGCCGGCGCAGGTGCGCCGGCCGGCCGATCTGCCCGAGCGGGTGCATTTTTTCGGAAAGCGGGAGCGCGGACGTCCTCGTCCGCACCTCGATCCCTGCGGACGCGGGCGTCCGCGCTCCCAGGAAAGGACGAACGCCTCATAATTTCAGTTCCCTGGCGTAGCCGGTGAGTTCCATGTAGGCGGAGCCTACTTCGTTTCCGGCGGCATCGCGAATGCGGCAGGCGCCCTCCCAGTACGGCACCCCGCCCAGCGTGCCGGGCAATTCCTGCGCCGCCACCAGTGGTTCCACGGTGAAGGCGACCGACTGGTTCGTGGCGGGATCGGTGGTGACGATCCGGACGCGCGCGGGATATGAGGCCCCGGTCGCGGGGCTCGTCCACCGGCTCAGCACGTCCCAGGTGAACGGCATCCGCTGGGTGCGGCCGGCGGGGTCGATCCAGGTAAGCGTCGACGCCGGATCGGCCGAACCGTCGCGCAGCCGCAGGCGATAGAGCATGAGTTCGCGGCGGTCCTTGAACTGCACGCTGAGCCAGTCCCAGCCGACCTGGCCGGCGCTGAGCTGGCTGCTGCTGATTTCGTGATCCATCCACGCCTCGCCGGTCACGCGGAGCATCTCGGCGCCGCGCTCCGTCTGCAACGTGAGCGCACCCGTGACGGCCAGCCGACTGAAGGTAAGGTAGTAGCTCGCAGCCGTCGGGTCGGAGCCCTTGCGGGAGAGCCCGTTCTCGCCAAAGAGCACGAGCGGCTTCTCGGCGCGCAGCGACAGGGTGAAGGTCGCGTCGGCGTGGATGCCGCCGTGGAGATTCAGTGTCGGCATCGGCGACGCGTCGCCGGGGTCGGCGAGTTGGAGCGACCAGTTGCCGTTGCGAACATCCAGCGTGCTGGTCGAGGCGGCGGCGTCCCAACCCTCGCGGCTGAGCCGCTCCTGATGCAGGAACCGGCCGGTCTCGACGTCGACCAGCGCCATGTGCGCGAGAAACAGGTGCGCGCTGCCGAAGTTCGGAGAGGGTTCGCCGGCGTCGCCGGGTGCGGGCCGCGGGCCGGCCTGCCGGAAGAAGGTGGCCTGAAATCCAAACCGCCGCGGCCCGGCTTCGCCCGGGCGGTCCGCGTAGAGGTGGCCGGTGAGATACCACCACTCGATCTTGAAGTCGGGATGGCTCCCGTGATCGCGCGGGAAGACGAACCGGTGGCCGGGCTGCGGCACCGAGAAGCCGTCGGCGGTCGTGAGGGGAGGCGTGGCGGCCAAGGCGGCAGCGGCAAGCCCGGGGACGAATTGCCCACGGAACATACGGAGTACACGGAAGAGCGCTCCGTTTTCGCGTGTTCGGTGGGTTACGTGGGCCGGCTCCATCGTATTCGTTTGCTGCTTCATTCCTCGCGATCCGCCGGCAGGTTTGCGCCCCAATGGCCGACGGCGTAGCTGACGCCGCCGCCCGTCACGATCACGGTCACGGCGAGGGCGGCGAGCTGGGCCCAGGGCAGCGCGAAGCCGAGCGTCCAGCCGAACGACTGCTTGTTGATGACGTGAATCAGCAGCCAGCCGAGCGCCAGGCTGAGTGCGAGCCCGCCTGCCACCGCACCCGCGGCGACCACCGTGCCCTCGAACGCGGTGGCCCGGGCGATCTCGGCGCGGCGAAACCCCAGCGCCCGCAGCGTGGTGAGCTCGTCCCGGCGGTCGAGCAGGACGCTCACCAGCGTCAATGCCAGTCCGACCACCGCGACGGCGACACCGATCACCTCGAGCGCGTACGTGATCGAGAACGTCTGCCGGAAAATGCGCAGGATCTCCGCCCGCAGCGTCGCGTGGGTGTAGATCATCAGGCCGGGGTACTGGCGGAGGAGTTCGGCGCGCAGCGTGTCGGCGTCGGTGCCTGATTTGAGAAACAGGGAGAGGCTTGCCGCCTGGTCGTCGCCAAACCATGCGACGAGGTGGCGGCGCTCGACGAGCAGGGCGCCACGTTCGTTGCCGTAATCGGCGAAGACGCCTGCGACGGTGACCGTGCGGGGTCCGGCGGGAGTGGGCAGTTGCACGCGGTCGCCGACGCCTTTCCGAAAACGGACGGCGAACGCCTCGCTCACGAGGACCCAGGCGTCATTGCGCGCCGGATCGAAGACCGTCGGATCGCGTGGCGCCTCGATCCACGGCAAGTCCGCGCGGGTACGGAGAAGGGCGAGGTCGGCCCCGGTCAGCGTGGTGGGCAGGCCGTCCAGCAGCAGGGGGAACGCCGACAGCGGGCTGGCGGCCTCCACCGCAGGGTGGCTCGCGAGGGCGCGCCAGGTGGCGGAGGAAAGCCGGCCCTGCGCCGAGGCGCTCTGGCCGCCGTTGGTGGACACATACAGGTCCGCCTGCAGCGAGCGGCTGACCCAGCCCTGCACCGTGCGCTCGAAGCTTCCCACGAGGATCGCCATGCCGGCTGTCATGCCAATGGCGCAGAGCAGGGCGGCGACAGCCAGCCGGTGACGTCCGGACGGCCGCGCCAGGTGGCCCAGCGCGACGCGGGCCGCCGCGGAATGTGCCCGCGCCCGGCGCGCAGCGCGGGCAAACCACGGCAGGAGGAACCCGCACAGCACGCCTCCGCCGAAGATCCAGAGGAAGGCCGCCGCGTAGCCGGCGAGCGGAAACCGGCCGCCGCCCTCGAGGCGAAGCGGCGGCAGCAGGGCGCACAGGGTTCCGGCCGCGACCAAGCCGAAACCGCTCCACGCGTGGCGGGCCGGGCCCGCGCCGGGAGCGACGGGGGCGTGGCGCACCAGGATCTGGGCCGGCGGGGTGCGCGCGGCTGCGCGCGCCGGCCACCAGCCGGCGGCAAGGCTCGCGAGCAGCCCCAGGGCGATTCCGAGCAGGACATCGCGGGGCCCCGGCGTCGCGGAGGCGACCGTGGTCGCGTAGTACAGCGCGTTGACGGTCTGGCCCACGGCGCGGACGGAAACCTGCGCGCCGGCCCAGCCGAGCAGGACACCCAGCGCCCCGCCGGCGACGCCCAGCACGGCGGCCTCGGCCAGCCAGGCGCGCCGGATGGCGCGCTCCTCCACGCCGAGCGAACGGAGGATCGCGATCTCGCCGCGGCGGCGCACGACGGCGCCATCGAGCGCCTGGAAGATGAGGTACAGGCCCACGAGCAGGGCGATCAGCGACAGCACGGTGAGGTTGAGGCGGAACGCGCGCGTCATCGTCTCCGCCGTCTCGCGCCGGGCTCCCGGCGACGTGACGAGCCAGCGTTCGCCGTCGCGGCCGAGCTGGGTGAGCAGCGTGTGCAGCGCTTCGCGGCGCCCGGCTGCGCGGGGGCCGGGATCGAGTACGAATTCGATGCGGTCGAGCCGGCCGGTCTTGCCGCTGATCGCCTGGAGGTGCGGCAGGTCGAGCAGGAGCAGCGAGGCGGGCGCGCGCGGCGCGTCGCGGGCCGAGGGAATGACGCCGGCGACGGGCATGACGCGCGGCGTATCGTTGACGACGAGCTCGAGGGTGGAGGCCGCGCCGAGTTCCGCGGCGAGCTCGCGACTGATCCACAGCTGGGGCCCCGCGCGGAAGCGCGCCCAGAAATCGCGCGTGGGATCGGGCGCTCGGCCGGTGGAGGCGGCGCCGGCGGTGCGCTGGCCGAAGACGCTCTCGCCGGTTGCCTGCTGCCGCGCGAGGCTCGAGAGCGCGATCAGATCGACGCCGAGCAGCGTGAAGGTGGTGCGCGCCGAGGTCGGCCCGTACGCTTCGCCCGGCGGGCGCGGCCGGGCGGCCGTGGTCTCGACGACCGGAATGACGTGGACGGCATGGTCGCGCAGGGCTTGGCGCAGTTCCGGCAGCACGCTCTCGGGCAACGTGCCGGCGGCGGGCTGGATGATCCAGTCGCTGCGTCCGGTGAGCGTATCCGTAAAGTGGAGAAAGCTGGCGACCGCAGCCTGGTTGGCGAGGCGGACGGAGACGTAGACGGCCACCCCGAGCGCGAGGATCCCGGCGAGCAGGGCCGTCTGCCGCGGCGCCTGCCGGGCATGGCGGAGCGCGAAGCGCGTGAGCAGCAGCGTGACCGTGGTCGCCGGCCTCATGGCGTGAGGCGGCCGTCGCGCAGATGCACGCGCTGGTGGCAAATGGCGGCGGCCTCCTCGCTGTGGGTGACGAGTACGAGCGCCGTGCGCGTTTCGTCCGTCAGCTCCCGCAGCAGGCGCAGGATGTTCCCGCCATTGGCGGAATCGAGATTGCCGGTCGGTTCATCCGCGAGAATCAGCGCGGGCCGGTGGACGAGGGCGCGGGCGATGGCGATGCGTTGCTGCTGGCCGCCGGAGAGCTGGCCGGGGAGGGCGGTGGCGCGGTGGGCGATGCTGACGCGATCGAGCAGGGCGGCGACGCGCGCGGCGCGCTCGGCGCCCGGGACGCCCAGGAGCTGGAGCGGCAGCTCGACATTCTCGGCCGCGGTCAAGGTGGGCAGCAGGTGGAAGAACTGGAAGACCGTCCCCACCTGTTCGCGGCGGAGGCGGGCGAGCGCCTCGCGGTCGAGCTGATCGATGCGGTGGCCGTTGAGAGTGAGACTGCCTGTATCCGGCCGATCGATGCCCCCGAGGCAGTTGAGCAGGGTGGTCTTGCCGCTGCCGGATGGACCGGTGAGCGCCACGCGTTCGCCCGCGGCAGCGCGGAACGAAACGCCGTCGAGCACGCGGCGGGCCCCGTAGCTCTTGGAGACGGATACCACCTCGAGGACGGTGGCGGCGGAAAGGGAAACCGGATCCATGCGCGCTGATTCAAAGCGATTTGCGGAGGAATGCGAATCGGCGGCCGCCGCGCCGCGGTCGGAGGTTCCCAGGCACGACGCGGCCGTGGAGAGGAAGTCAGCGCATCCTGCTGGGAAAACCTACCATCCTGCGGCGAGGTCATTGCCCGACCACAGGGCAGGGAGGAACTCTCCCCGGCGGCGCGCTACCATGGGTGACATCATGAACTCACCCATCCTGCCTTCCGTGGTTGGCCTCTGCAGTCTGGGTTGGTTGCTGGGCGGATGCGCCTCGCAGCCGGACTCGTACCTTCTCTCCTCCCCGCCGCCCGCGCCCCCGACGGCGTCGGCCGCCGCTCCGGCGGCTCCGGTGGTGGCGACTCCCGCCCCCGTCGTCGTGGCGCCCGCTGGGACCGTCCCGGCGGGGTATGTGGTGATGCAGGCGCCGCCGGCGTCGCCCCCACCCGAAGCCGTTCCGCCGCGGCCGTCGTCGCAGCACGTGTGGATCGCCGGCTACTGGACCTGGCGAAACAATCGCTATGAGTGGATGGCGGGCCGTTGGGAAGTGCCGCCGCATAGCACGGCCACCTGGGTTCCGCCTCGCTGGATGCCCGAAGGCGGCTCGTTCCGGTTCTACGAGGGGCATTGGAACTAAGCGCCCTTTCGCGGGGGCCCGGCTCCTCGGAAGGTCCGCCGAGTCCCTTCCGCTGCGCGATCTTTCGTCCACCACACCACACCTCCCATGAATACCCTCCTCCTCGTCCTCATTCTGCTCCTCCTGTTTGGCGGCGGCGGCTACTATTTCGGCGGTCCCGCGATTGGCGGCGGCGGTCTCGGCCTGGTCCTCCTGATCTGCATCATCATCTATCTGATGGGCGGGTTCCGATCGCGCCCCTGACGCATCCCTGCCGCGACCCGCGGGAGCGAGAGAGGGCGGTAGGCGTCGGAAATGCCGCCTCCGTCAGCAGAGAGCGCCGCGCGTGCGACGAGGGCAGCGCTTCGAAACCCTGCGAGGCCCGGAGCAGATTCAACAAGTCTGTAGTCCAACCCGGAACGCGAAGTCGCAAAGGAACGCGAAGTTTCGCCAGGTTTTCCTTCGCGAGTCTTTGCTTTCCTTCGTGTCCTGACGTTGAGGATCCCGCGCTGAGTGGCTACGATCTTGCTCAGGCTCCAGCGCGAAGCCGCCGGTGTCGTCACGGGGCCTTGCTCATGACGTCGCGGCTTGCAGGGGCCAGAATTTGGGCACGAGCCAGAGTGCGAGGGCGAAGAGCACCACGACCAGCGGCGCGCCGACGCGAACAAAGTCCATGAACCGATACCGGCCGGGGCCATAGACCATGAGGCAGGCGGGCTCGAGCGGCGTGAGGTAGGAGCAGCTGGCCGCGACAGCGATGGCGATGACGAAGGCGCGTGGGTTCAGGCCGAGTTGAATCGCGGTCTGGACGGCGATGGGAACGATCACTGCGGCGGCGGCCTGGTTCGACATCGGCTGCGTGAGGATGACCGTGAGGAGGAAGAACCCTCCCAGCAGCCAAAGGGGCGAATGTCCTTCGGCGGCGGCGGCGACGTGCTGCGCGAGGTACTCCGCGGAGCCGGTCTGCATCATGGCCTGGCCGAGCGCCAGCATGCACGCGATGAGGATGACCACGCGCCAGTCGAGGTTGCGGTAGGCCTCGTCGGGCGCGACGCAGCGCGTGGCGAACATCGCGAAGGCGCCCACCATCACGGCCACGGCGAGCGGCAGGACATTGCAGGTCGCCAGGATCAGTGCGCCGGCAAAGATGGCGAGCGCACGCCAGGCCCTGGGGCGAGGCTGGGGTTGGTCGATGACGGCGTTGAGGACGCTGACCAGGCCGTCGGTCGCGAGCCGGGCCACGCCCGTGGTGCGACCCTGGATGAGCAGCACGTCCCCGGGACGGATCGAGATGTGACTGAGTTTGGCGAGCAGGTTGCGTCCGTGGCGGTTGAGCCCGAGTACCTGCACGCCGTAGAGTTCCCGCAGCCCGGCGCGCCGGAGCGTGCGGCCCACGAGCCGGGAGCCCGGCACGATCAGCGCCTCGACCAGCGACGAATCCTCATCGTTCAGGTCCGGATCGGAAAGCTCCACGTCCGGCCGGATCTCGATGCCGGCGGTATCCTTGACCTTCAGCACGTCGGCGCGGGCGCCCTCGACGAGCAGGATGTCCCCGGCTGCGATTCGCAGGCTGGGGCGGGGCCAGAGGTGCCGGTCGGGGTCGCGCAGGACCCGCACGATCTCGAGGTCGAGATCGCGGCCGAAGTTGGATTCGGCGATGGTTTTGCCCACGAGCGCGGAATCCGGCAGCACGAGCACCTCCGTCACATAGGAGCGCACGCCGAACTGCTCGAGCAGGCCCGTGGTCGGGGCGCGGTCCGGCACGAGGAAGCGGCCGATGAAGAACATGTACAGGAGCCCTGCGATCGCGATGGGGATGCCGACGGGCGACAGTTCGAACATCCCCATGGGCGGCAGCCCGGCATTGGTCATCAGCCCGCTGATCACGAGATTGGTCGACGTGCTGATGAGCGTGACGGAGCTCGTGAGGATCGACGCGAAGGCGATCGGCATGAGCAGCTTCGACGGGGAAAGCTTGGCCTTCGCGGAGATGCCGAGCGCGACGGGCAGGAAGAAGGCCGCGGCGGCGGTGTTGCTGATGAAGGCGCTGAGCAGCGCGCAGGACAGCATGATGACGGCCAGCAGGGGGGTCACCCGTTCGCCCGCATGGCGCAGGATCGCACGGCCGACCAGATCGACGACGCCCGTGCGCACGAGGGCGGTCGTCATGATCAGCAGGCCGAGGATCATCAAGACGGTGTCGCTCCCGAAGCCGGCGAAGGCATCCCGCGCCGGCAGCAGGCCGGTGACGATCAGGAGCAGGAGCAATCCCAGGGCGACGACGTCAGTCGGGATCCATTCGAAGGAAAAGCAGACGAGGGCGGCAAGAATCAGGCCCAGGAGAAGGGCGATGTCGAAAGTCACACCCCATCGTTGCTGCGGCGCCCGGATAGTTCCCAGCCGGAACTGCCGCCCTTGCCGCGCTTACGGCTGGAGGGGCCGAGCCGGCCAGCGTTGCGGCACCCGGCGCAGCTTGGAGACGTCGTACCCTTGGGCGGCGAGCTCGCGTACGAGCCGGTCGTAGTCTGCCGCGGGGATCTCGGGTGTGCGCGCCATGATCCAGACGTAGTCCCGCTTGCTGCGTCCGACCACGGTCTGCGAGTAGTCGGCGTTGAGGTGCGTGACGAGGTACTCGGCCTTGAAGGGCCAGACGAAACGCATGCCCCAGGTGGACTTGTGCACGGGATCCCGCACGAAGCCGCGGGGGTTGTAGCGTTTCTCCGGCCCGTCGAACCCGCCGGCGTTGAACGTGAACACCGTGTCGATCGTGCCGTCGGGGTCGAGGCGGTAGGTTTCCACCGCGTTGTACGCGTCCTTTTCGATGAAGGTGGGAATGCTCGCGATGACGTACCACGGTCCCATGAAGCGCGGGAGGTCGAGGTTCCGGACGGTCGGTAAGGGAGGCATGGTCGAGGTGCAGCCTGACCCTGCCAGCGCTGCCAGCGCACAAGCCAGCAGCGCTCCCCAGATACGCCCGGGATGGGGGCGGAAGCGAACGGACGGGACCGGAGCGAAGGGACGGGACCAAGGCACGTGGATGGTTCGTTTGAAAGGCGCCGACGGAGGCGGCGAACGGCGGATTTTCTCCGCTTGCGGCTCCGACGCGCGTCGGTCTTCGGCTGGGGCGTGGAACGGCTCGGTGTCGCGCAGCACCACGCCGCGGGCGGCCAGCCAGGTTTCCTCGAATGCAGCCGGACGTCGTTCGCCGGCGTTGCATGTTTTGTCCCGCCCCTCTTCAACTCTCCCGACCCCCAACCCCGCCCCGTCATGCGACTCCCGCTTTGCGTTCTCCTGCTCGCGTCGTTCGTCCTGCCCGGCGTCGCTTCTGCGGCCGCGCCCGACCGGCCGAACATCGTCCTCATCTTCGCCGACGACCTCGGCTGGAAGGACGTCGGCTGGCAGGGCAGCGATTTCAACGAGACGCCCCACCTCGACCGGCTCGCACGCGAAGGCATGGTGTTCACCAACGGCTATGCCGCCGCGGGCAACTGCGCCCCGAGCCGGGCCTGTCTCCTCTCCGGCACCTACACGCCCCGTCACCACGTCTACGCCGTGCAGACCACCGACCGCGGGCCGAAGGAGGCCCAGCGGCTCGTGCCGATCCCCAATCGCAGTGGACTCGCCCGGGACAACGTCACGATCGCCGACGCGCTCAAGGCCGCGGGCTACGCCACCGGGATCTTCGGGAAGTGGCACCTCGACGGGCCGGAGGGCGCGCAGCCGGGAGAGCAGGGCTTCGACACCGTGCACCAGTCGTTTCACACCTGGAAGGACGCCAACATCAGCGACCCTGCGAATCCGAAGGGCGCATTCTCGCTGACGCAGGGCGCGATCGACTTCATGCGCCGTAACCGCGACCGGCCGTTCTTTGCCTACGTCTCGCATTACGCGATCCACACTGCGCTCGAGGCGCGACCTGAATCCCTGGCGAAGTTCAAGGCCAAGCCGCCCGGCCGGCAGCACGGCCACCCGCTTTACGCCGCCTGCCTGTACGATCTTGATGCCAGCATCGGCCTGCTCCGCGACGCGTTGCGCGAACTCGGGCTCGAACGGAACACCCTGCTGATCTTCACCAGCGACAACGGCGGCACGCAGCAGTCGTCCCAGGAACCGCTGCGCGGCAACAAAGGCTCCTACTACGAAGGCGGCATCCGGGAGCCGTTCCTCGCGTACTGGCCCGGCGTCACGCCGCCCGGCAGCCGCTGCGAGGTGCCCGTGATCAATGTGGACTTGTTTCCCACCTTTCTCGCCGCGGCGGGCGCGGCCGTGCCCGCCGGAAAGGTCCTCGACGGCGAAAGCCTTCTTCCGCTGCTCCGCGGCGGCGACCGGCTCCAGCGCCAGGCGATCTTCTGGCACTTCCCGGGCTATCTCAACTCGCCGGTGATCCGGGGTCGTGCCCTCGACGTGCGCACGGGATTTCGCACCCGGCCGGTCAGCGTGATCCGCCAGGGCGACTGGAAACTGCATCTCTTCCACGAGGAGTGGCAGCTCGACGGCGGGCGCGCGCAGCTCGCCACGAACGGTGCCGTCGAACTCTACCGCTTGTCCGATGACGTCGGGGAATATCACAACCTCGCGTCGGCGCAGCCGGCCAAACGCGACGAACTTCTCGGCGCGCTGTTCGGCTGGATCGATTCCACCGGCGCGCCGCTGCCCTCCACGCGCAATCCCGCCTACGATCCGGCCAGCGCCACCGCCAAGGGCGGGAAGGGCGGACGCAAGCGGGAGAAGTAGGCCTTGCCGCGACGCACTCCGGCGTCCGCGGTCGCTCCCCAACCTGAACCCGACCCCATGTCTACCTCGCGCTCCCGGTTTCTGCTCCCATTCGCGCTCGCGTCCCTGCCGGCCGGCCTCGTCGCCTCGGCCGCTGCGGCGGTCTTTCAGGGCAACGGCATCAAGCTCGGCGAAGTCACGGCCGACTCGGTCGTCGTCTGGACGCGGCTCACCGCCGCGCCGGAGGCGAAATGGGACGGCGCCGCCTGGGTCACGCCCGCGAATCCTCCGGGCCAGCGCGCGACGGAGAGCGACTGGAACTGGCGGGTGCAGCTTCCGCCCGGCCGCGCGGTGAAGGACATGGTGGGCGCGCTGCCGGGGGCGCCCGGAGCGGTGCAGGTGACGGTGGCCGCCGCCGATGGATCCAGTCGCATCCAGATTCCGTGGACCGATGTCCGGACGGAGCGCGATCATACGCGGCAGTTCGCGCTCGACCGTCTGCGCCCCGGCACGCGTTACGAGGTGACGGTCGAGTCGCGCGATCCGCGCGGCGTGGCCGGGCCGACCGAACGCGGCTCGTTTCGCACCGCTCCCGCGCGCGACGCCACGACACCGGTGCGGTTCGCCGTCGTCACCTGCGGCGATTATCCGCGGCGGGACGATCCGGTGAACGGCCATCGCATCTACGCGGCGATGCGGCAGCTCGCCCCCGACTTCATGGTCCACACCGGCGACGTCGAATACTACGACAAGGCCGATCCGTGGGCGACCACGCCCGAGCTGGCGCGCTTCAAGTGGAACCGGCTGTATGCGCTGCCCTACCTGCGCGCCTTTCACCGCGAGACCGCCGCGTACTTCACGTACGACGACCACGACATCCTGCGCAACGACTGCTGGCCGGGCCTCACGTACGGCGACCTGACGTTCGAGGCCGGCGTCGGCATTTTCCACGAGCAGACCCCCTCGGGTCCGCTGCCGTATCGCACCGTCCGGCACGGCCGCGACCTCCAGATCTGGATCACGGAAGGTCGCGTTGCGCGCAGCCCGAACACCGATCCGGACGGCCCGGCCAAGACCATCCTCGGCGCCGTCCAGAAGGCCTGGCTCAAGCGCACGATCGCCGAGTCGGATGCCACCTTCAAGGTGCTGCTCTCGCCCACGCCGTACGTCGGTCCCGACCGCGGCAACAAACGCGACAACCACGCCAATGTCGGCTTCAAGGCGGAAGGCGACGAGCTGCGCCGCTTCCTCGGCGCGCAGCCCAATCTGGTCGTCGTGAACGGCGACCGGCACTGGCAGTACCGTTCCGTGGATCCCGTCACGGGGCTGCGCGAGTTCGGTTGCGGTCCGTCCTCCGATGTCCACGCCGGCGGCTACACGCCACAGCCGGGCGACGATGCCGTGCAGAAATTTTTCCGACTCAAGGGCGGCTTCATCACGGTGACGGTCGAGCGCATCAACGGCTCCCCCCGGATGAGCGTGCGGCATCACGATGTGGCCGGCGCGGTGGTGCACGAGACGCCGATCCTGCCTGCGCGGGGCGGCTGACGCCTCGTCCGATGGGGTGGAGCCGCCTGTCCCCAGGCGGCTGACGTTCGGCCTTTCCGTAGGCAGCGGCTTGAGAGGACAAGCCGCCCCATCTTTCAGCGTGGAAGCACTCAGGGGTGAGCTGAAACCGAACTCCACCGTTGCCCTGCATCCTCTCATCGCCGCCACGTGCCTGCTCACGCCGCCCCTTTCGTGTGGTTCGTGGTTCCCTCCGCGTGCTTCGATGGACCTGCGGGAGAGACCACGAAACACCCGAAGCACACGAAAAGCTCGGCCGGGCGGGCGCCGCATATTCCACGGAGTGAAGTGCCGCTCCGGGAGCGTTCGGGGTTGCTTCGGCTCCCGGACTCGCTCTTCAATCGAGCCGGCGGCGGTCGTTTTACCCCTTCGAAGAGATCGGCGCCACGTCAGTCGCGGCCGGGCGCGGATGAGCCGGCCCGAAACTCCAACCCCTGCATCCCATGACCTCGTCCCTTCGTGCGCCTGTGCGGGCGCTTCTTGCCGCCGTCCTTGGACTGGCGTTTTCCCCTGCCTTCGGAGCCGAGGCTGCGACGGGATTGATCGAGGGCCGCGTGATGAACCAGGCCACGGGCGAGTACCTCGAACGCGCGCGCGTGACCGTCGAGGGCTCGGCCCTCGAAACGTTCACGGACACCACCGGCTTCTTCCGGCTCACGGGCGTGCCCGCCGGCAGCGCGCGGGTGCGGGTATTCTACACCGGATTGCCGGCGCAGACGGCCGTGGTGGCGGTGGCGGCCGGGACCGTGGCCACGCGCGATTTCAACCTGTCCATGGCCGCCGGCGCTCCGGGGGCGGGCCGCGACGCCGGCGTGGTGAAGCTGTCGGAGTTCCTCGTCAGCACCTCGCGCGAGATGGACGGCGCCGCGATCGCGATCAACGAGCAGCGCTTCGCACCCAACATCAAGAGCGTCGTTTCCACCGACGAGTTCGGCAACGTCGCCGAGGGCAGCGTGGGGGAGTTCCTGAAGTTTCTTCCGGGAATCACGATCGAGTACGAGGCCGGGGCGCTCGCGCGCGGCATCTCGATCAACGGCGTGCCGTCGGAGAATGTTCCCATCACCGTCAACGGCTTCACCATGGCGAGCGCGGGCGGCAACAGCGGCACCGCGCGCGGCGTGCAGATGGACATGACGTCGATCACGAGCACGTCGCGCATCGAGGTGGAATATTCCCCGACGCCCGAGTCGCAGGGCACGGCGCTGGCGGGCTCGGTGAACATGGTTCCGCGCAGCGCGTTCGAGCGCTCGCGGCCCGAGTTCAAGGCCAACGCCTACCTGATGTGGCGCGACAGCGCGAACGAGCTCGAGCCGACGCCGGGGCCTTTCGAGGGGAAGACCTGGAAGATCAAACCCGGCTTCGACTTCTCCTACCTCATGCCGGTGTCGAAGAACTTCGGCTTCACGCTCTCGGGCGGCCACTCCGAGAACGGCACCAAGGAGGAATTCATCCAGAACACCTGGCGCGGCGTGAGCGCGACCACCAACGGCAATGCGTTTCCGCACACCACGCCGGACCGGCCGTACCTGACCAGCGTGGCCGTGCGCGACGGGACCAAGCGCGCCGCGCGGACCTCTTTCGGCGCCACGGTCGACTACCGGCTCTCGCCCAACGACCGGCTGTCGTTCTCGTACCAGCACTACTATATCGATTTCCTGGTCCTGAACCGCACGATCACCTACACCATCAACCGCGTGAACGCCGGGGATTTCACGCCGTTTCTCACCCGCGGCGCACCCGGTCAGGGCACCCTGCAGCTCGGGAATGTCTATCGTGACCGGCGCAATTCGACCAAGAGCCCCTCGCTGGTCTGGCGCCACGACGGCCCGGTCTGGCGGATGGAGGCCGGAGTGGGCCTTTCGTTTGCGAACAACACGTTTCGCGCCGTGGACAAGGGATACTTCAGCAACTCCACCGCGCAGCGCAGCGGCGCGACGATCACGTTCGCCGACATCGCTTACCTCCGGCCCGGCACGATCACCGTCACCGATGCCGCGGGCGCCCCGCTCGATCCGTACAACATCAATTCCTACGCGGTCACGCAGGCGACGTCGAATCCGGTGACCAACTACGCCACGCAGCGCGGGCTGTACGGCAGCGTGCGCCGCGATTTCGGCGGCACCACGCCGTTCACGCTCAAGGCGGGCATCGACCTGCGCCAGGACATCCGCGACCAGCGCTCCGCCAACTATAGCTTCCAGTACGTCGGCGCCGACGGCCGCGGCAGCACGACGCCGGTGGGCAGCGACGACAGTGCGGCGCCATTCTTCGCCCCGGGATACTCGCAGCGCAGCATGCCCTTCGGAATTCCGAAGGTGCAGTTCCTCGACAACGTGAAGCTCTGGGAGAGCTATCAGGGGAACCCGGGCCACTGGACGCTCGATCGGAACGCCGAGTACCTCGCGTTCGTCAACGGCTCGAAATACGCCGAGGAGCTCGTCTCGGCGGGCTACCTGCGCGGCGACCTGCACCTGCTCGACCGGCGGCTGAAGCTCATCGGCGGCGTGCGCGTCGAGCAGACCAACATCGAGGCGCAGGGGCCGCTGACGGACCGCACGCTCAACTACCGCCGCGACGCGACCGGCAATGTCATCCTCGTGAACGGCGCGCCCCAGCTCATCGTGCCCGCGAGCAACCCCCTTGGCGTCTCCCAGCTCACCGTGCTCGATCGCGGCAGCCTCGTGGAGAAGGAATACCTGCGCTGGTTCCCCAGCCTGAACGTCAGCTTCAACGTGACCGAGCAGCTCATCGCGCGCGCCGCGTATTTCACCTCGATCGGCCGGCCCGATCACAACCAGTACGCCGGCGGACTCACGCTGCCCGACGACGAGCAGCCGCCCAGTGCGACCAATCGCATCGCGGTCAACAACGCCGCGATCAAGCCGTGGAGCGCGCAGACGATCAACGCCCGGCTCGAGTATTATTTCGCGGGAGTGGGCCAGCTTTCCGTCGGCGGCTTCGTGCGCGAGTTCGAGAATTTCTTCGGCAACACCACGTTTCGCTCCACGCCCGAGTTCCTCGCGCTCTACGGGCTCGATCCCAACACGTACGCCCCGTTCGAAGTGGCGACGCAGCACAACATCGCGAGCACCGTGCGCATGTCCGGCGTCGACGTCAGCTACCGGCAGGCGCTCACCTTCCTCCCGCGCTGGGCGCGCGGCGTGCATGCCTTCGCCAACGCCGCGGCGCAGCGCACGGAGGGCGACGCCACGGCGAACTTCAACGGCTACATTCCGCGCAAGGCCAGCTTCGGCTTCAGCGTCGTGCGCGAACGCTTCAATTTCCGGATGAACTGGAGCTTCCAGGACAAGAACCGGCTGGGCGAGGTCGGCGCAGGCAACAGCATCGGCCCCGGCACCTACAACTGGCAGTCGAAGCGGGTGTTCCTCGACGTGCTGGGCGAGTACTATTTCACGAAGCGGCTCGGGCTGTACTTCGCGCTGCGCAACGTCGGGGACACGCCCGACCAGCGCGAGGTCGAGGGCCCGCAGACCCCGCTGCACGCCCAGTTCCGCAGCCGCGAACATGCCGGTTCACTGTGGACCTTCGGCGTCAAGGGGACGTTCTAGAGAGCGGCCGGAGCCCAGGGCGTGATTCGCTCCGGCGGAAGTCCCGGTAAATATATCAGGATCGTTACGGTACCGCGCTTACCTTGCGTCCCGAGCCGCGATGGGTTGGTCGTCGCCTCCCGGCCGCCGAGACCGCTTCCCGCGGGACCGGCACGCGGGGCATCCACCACGCTCCGATTGCAACCACCGACCGCGCCACCCATGTCGCACTCCTCGCTCCCTTCCCGCATCCTCGCCACGCTCTGCCTCGCCGGCCTCCTGGCTGTCTCCGCCTTTCTTCTCCCGAGCCGCGCCGGCGCGGGCGATTGGACGGTCAATGGCAACGTCATTACCTACGCCGACCAGGTGGGCTTCACTCCCGATGGTTCGGCCTTCTCCGCCACCGTCGCGCTCCGGATGGAGATCATGGTGGTCAGCGGCCAGACCAAGATCCTGACGACCCTCGTCTCGGTCATCCCTGAGCCGGGTTTCACGTACGTCGTGAAAAAGAACGGAGGTCTCAACAGCGCGGTCGAGATCGTCTTCACCAGCGCGACCCAGCAATCGAAGTTCAGTTTTCTCTACAAGCCGGGCCTGACGAAGGTCGACTACGGCGTGCTGCGGGATCGTTGAGGGCTCGGGCCGCCCGGGCGAACGCTTCCGGGTCCCTCGTTTTTCCCTCCACCCGGTCCGCGCCCACGCATAGAAGCCGGCGAAATGCGCATCCTGATCGTGGAGGACGAACCGCAGCTGGCGCGGCATATCCGCGCGGCCCTCATCCGACACGGGCACGCGGCGGAAGCCGAGGCCGACGGGAGCGTCGCGCTGCAGGTCGCGATCCGCGACCAGCCCGACCTGGTGATCCTGGACATCAACCTCCCGTCGATGGACGGGTTCGAAGTCCTGGCGCGGCTGCGCCAGGCCAGGTGCGTCGCCAGGGTGCTGATGCTGACCGCGCGTGGCGACGTGGCTGACCGGATCAAGGGGCTCAAGGCCGGAGCCGACGATTACCTGGCCAAGCCCTTCGCGGTCGAGGAGCTGATCGCCCGGGTTGCCACCCTCGGCCGGCGGGGCGGGGCGCCGTCTTCCGCCGGCCGCATGCACCTCGACGATCTTCACCTCGACGTCCCCCACCGGCAGGTTGTCCGCGGCGGGCGGGCGGTGGCGCTTTCTCCGCGGGAGTTCGATGTGCTGCAGGTGATGATGCAGGAGCCCGGACGGGTGTTTGCGCGCAGCGAGCTGCGCGACCGGGTGTGGCAGGGAGAGCCGGATTTCGACGTGCGGATCATCGACATGTTCATCACCCGGCTGCGCAAGAAGATTGACGCCGAATCCGGCCGTCCGCTCATCCATACGGTGCGCAACGTCGGTTACACCCTTCGCCTCCCCTCATGACTCCCGCACTGCGCAGGGCCGCCCGCAAGGTTGCGGGCGGGCTCCTCGCCCTTCTCCTTCCGCCCTGCGCCGCCGGCGCCGAGATCGCCGGCCGCGTGGAATTGCCCCGGCAGCTCAACGCGCCGGTGAAGACGCAGAACTACGAGCCCGTCGCCTCCGGCGGCGCCCTCGCGCCGGTCAAACCGGCCGCCGTCGTGTACCTCGAAGGCGAATTCCCTCCGGCCAATCCAGCGCCCACGGTGCAGTTGGTGCAAAAGGGCCAGGCGTTTATTCCGGCCCTGCTGCCGATCCAGGTGGGAACGAAGGTCGAGTTTCCCAACTACGACGATCTCTACCACAACGTGTTCTCCTTTTCGCCGCCCAAGCGTTTCGACCTGGGCCGCTACCGCACCGAGGATCGGCCGGTGCCGTCGCAGGTCTTCGACAAGCTCGGCCTGGTCACCCTGCGCTGCGAGATTCACAGCCACATGCGGGGCCAGATCCTCGTGCTGGGCACGCCCCACTTCGTCACGACCGATGAGCACGGGAACTTCCGGCTGACCGGCCTGCCCGCGGGCAGGTTC
Source organism: uncultured Opitutia bacterium (assembly GCA_937952235.1). Lineage (GTDB taxonomy): Bacteria > Verrucomicrobiota > Verrucomicrobiia > Opitutales > Opitutaceae > ER46. Next base: position 18,827 of record CALFZM010000253.1, read on the forward strand.
GTGGTGAAGGCGTGGCTCGACGCCGCCACCACGCACGCCCGGCCGGTCGAGCTGGGGCCGGACACGGTCCTGCGGGTGGATTTCCCCTGACCGGCATGGACGCGGCGCCGAACCGTTTCCGGACCTTTCGGCGCCGGCTGGTGGCGGCGATCATGGTGGTGGTGGGCGGCCTGACCTCGGCCGGGCTTTGGTTCGCCCACCGTCATGCCGGGGCCGAGGCCGGACGGGAAGTCGAGCGCGACTTCCACGCGGCGCTCGACGGCCTGCGCGTCGTGCGCGAGACGCGGATCCAGGCTCTCCAGCAACGCTGCCTGAGCCTGGTGCAGAAGGTCCGGATCCACGCCGCGCTCGAGGACGACGCCCTCGACCTGCTGTATCCGAACGCTCGCGACGAACTCAGCGACCTGATGGCCGCCGCCGCACCCGGTCCGCGCCGCGGCCCGGCGCACCCCGCCACCTTCTGGCGCTTCCTCGACCTCCGCGGGGTCGTCATCCCGGCCGAGCCGGCGGACGACTTCGGCCCGCTCTCGGCCGCGGAGACGGCGCGCCTGGCCCTGCCGCGGGTGCCATCGACGCCCCAGCTCGGCTACCTCTGGCGCGCCGCGGAGGGGAGTGAGGGCGGCGGTTTCGACCAGGTGATCACGACGCCGATCTTCTCGACCGCGACGCGAAAGCCGATCGCCGCCCTGGCCGTGGGTTTTGCGGCCCACGACGAACGCGCGATCGGCGGCGAATCGGCCGTGCGGCGCGGCCTCTGGGCCGAGCACCGGCTGCAGATCGGCGGCCTCGCCCCGGAGGCGCGGCGGGCGCTCGACGATCACCTCCGGCGGGTGCTGCCGCTCGAACGGGGGGCGGGTCGCGCGACGCCGCTCACGCTGGAGGGCTCGGCCTACCTGCTCCTGTTCGAGCCGGTCAATCCCGGGTCCGATTATCCGATCGCCTACGAGATCTCGCTGTATCCCCTCGCCGCGACCCACGCGCGCCAGCGCCGGCTCCGCTGGCAGATCCTCGCGCTCGGATCGTTGCTGCTGCTGGCGGGCCTTGCCACCAGCCAGGTCGTCGCCGCCCGGCTCGCTCGTCCCGTCGAAAAACTCGCGGCCGATTCGGCGCAGAACATCGTCCGGCGCGACCGCGCCGAGGCCGCGCTCGAGCTCACCCAGGCGGAGTTGCAGCGCGCCGCGCGATTTTCCGCCGACGCCTCCCACCAGCTCAAGACGCCCCTTGCGGTGCTGCGTGCGGGCCTAGACGAATTGCTGGCCCGGACCGATCTCACCGAGCCGGTGCGCGAGGAGCTTGCCACCCTCGTGCACCAGACCCACCGGCTCACCGGCATGATCGAGGACCTGCTGCTCCTGTCGCGCGTCGACGAGGGACGCCTGAAGATCGATTTCGCGGAGGTGGATCTCTCGCACCTGGTCGCGTCGTGGCTGGATGACCTCAGTTTCCTGCCCAACGAGCTGCGGATCTCGATCACGACCGACCTGCCGGCGGCGGTCGCCATCGCCGGGGAACGGCGCTACGTTTCGATGGTCCTGCAGAATCTCTTCGAGAATGCCCGGAAGTACAATCGGCCGGACGGGCGGATCCATGTCGCGATCGAGGTGTCGGAGTCGGTCGCTCGCCTCACCGTGGGCAACACCGGCCGCGTGATCCCCGTTTCCTCGCAACCCCACATCTTCCATCGCTTCCACCGGGGCGCCGCCAGCGAGGACGTGCCCGGCCACGGGCTGGGCCTCAATCTCGCCCGCGAGCTGGCCCGGCTGCACGGCGGGGACGTGCGGCTGCTCCGATCGTCCGGCGACTGGACGGAGTTTGAGGTGATTTTTCGGCTAGCAACCTCCGCCCGGGGCCCCATGCGTAGTCGGACATGAGGTGGGTCAGGGTGGTGATTTCATGTCTGGCGGCAGGAGCCGCGGCCACGGCGTGGGCGAGCGACGCGTGGTTCGACCGGCTGGAGGAGAGGCTTGCCGTCTCGGCATGGGACGACGCGGTGCGGGCGCGGCTCAGCGGAATCCTTTCGCTGGAAGGCTATGCGATCTCGCAACCTCCGCCGGGCCTGGTTTTCACCCGCAGCAACCGCCTGTTCAACCCGCGCCTTGCACTCTTCCTGAACGGCCAGGCGGGGCCGCGGCTCTTCGGCTTCGTGCAGGCGCGGGTCGACCGCGGTTTCGATCCCGCCACCGAGCGGCTGCGCCTCCGGCTCGACGAATACGCCGTCACCTTCGTGCCGCGGGCCGGCACGGCGCTGAGCGTGCAGGTGGGCCAGTTCGCGTCGGTGATCGGCAACTGGATGGCGCGGCACGATTCGTGGGAGAACCCGTTCGTCACCGCGCCGCTGCCCTACGAGCACCAGACCTCGATCTACGACAGCGAGGCGCCGCTGTCCCTGGACGACTTCGTCAGCTTCGATCCGGCCGAGAAGTATGAATACAATCCCATCATCTGGGGACCCAGCTACGCGACGGGTGCGGCGGTGGCCGGGAAGCTGGGGCGGTTCGAGCTCGCGCTGGAAGTGAAAAACGGCGGACCTTCCTCCCGCCCCGAGCTTTGGTCGATCCGCGACCTGGGTTTCGACCGCCCGGCTTTTGCCGCGCGCCTCGGTTTCCGTCCCGATCTCCGCTGGAAGCTGGGCTTTTCGGCCAGCGACAGCGCCTACCTGGCGCCGGGAGCCGAACACCTGCCGGCTGGCACGAGCTGGCGCGATTTCCGTCAGCGGCTCCTGGGGCAGGAGGTGAGCTACGCGTGGCGGCACCTGCAGGTATGGGCCGAAGTCTTTCAGGTCTGGTTCGAGGTCCCGCGCGTAGGTACGGTGCGAACGGTTGCCGGCTACATCGAGGCGAAGTACAAGTTCAACCCGCGGATCTACGGCGCGGTGCGCTGGAACCGGCAGGGATTTTCCGCGCTCAGCGACGGCGCCGGCGGGCGCGTCCGCTGGGGCAGCAGCCTCTGGCGGGTCGACGTCGCCGCCGGCTATCGTTTCACAGCGCGCCTCGTCCTGAAGCTCCAGGCAAGCGGCCAGCGCGAGGCAGGCCAGCACGAGAATCTCCGGATGAACTACGCGTCGCAGTTGAACCTGCGGTTCTGAGCCGGAAGCATGCCGTTGCGGTGGAGCCGCCTGTCCCCAGGCGGCTGGCGTGCGAAGGACCGGTCCGCAGCGGCTTGAGGACTAGCCGCTTCACCTTTTGGTCCGGCCTTCTTCGTGGCTGATTTGAAGGCCAGCGGCATGCGTCCGGCTCAGGTGTGACCAGGCAGGTCGTCCCGCCCGCCGCGGCCTTTGCCGCCGCGCTTCCGGTCGCCGCCGCGATCGTCGCCGAGGTCGTGATTCGCCGGGTCATCGAAGCCGCCGCGGCCGCTTCCGCCGCCGTCGCGCAGTCCGCCGTGGTCGTCGCCCGCCGGGTCGTCGGCGCCGCCGCGATCGTCGCGATTCCGGGCGCCGCCGCGGTCGTCGCCCAGGTCGTGATTCGCCGGGTCGTCCTGGCCACCGCGGCCCCGCTTGCTGTCGTCGCCTGCCTGCTGGCCGGCGGGGTCATCCTTCCCGCCGCGGGCCTCGGCGGCGGGAACACAGAGCACCAGGGCAAGAACGGCCAGCGCGAGCGCGGTGGCCGGACGGAGGAGTAGGTTCGTATGCTTCATGACGCCGCCCAGCGTGCGCCCGCCCGCGCGCGTCGCGACGGTGCAATCGTAACCGGTTTGATATAACCCGCCGCGCACCCGCCGCGTGACGATGCGACGGCCTCGATCTCACCGCGCCCCGCCGGCGCCGCCCGTCCTTGCCGCCGCGACGGTCGCCGCGATCGCTTCCGTCACCGTATCCACGGTCTCGAGACTGACGTGGCGGAAGTCGAGCTGGAGCAATCCCGGGCCCGGCGCCTCCCGGACGATGATGGCCGGCCGCCCGGCGCGCAGGCGCGCGGCCAGCGTGGCGGCGTCGAGGCCGGCCGCGGGGCCGACCGCGATGTGCAGCCGCGAGAACAGGCCGCTCGTCGCGTCGGGGGCGATGTTCACGGCCAGACCGGGGACGCCGGCGAGCCGCTCCCGGCCGCGAACGAGACGCGCCTCGAGCGCGGCGCGGGCGGCGGGCTGGTCCGTGCGGCGCCAGCGTTCGAGGGCGGCGAGGGCGCCGACGAGCGCCTCCTTGCCGGCTTTCATCGGCCGGCCGAGACCGGCCTCCTGCGCGAGGCAGGCTCGCACGAGCGCGGCCCGGCCGGCGACGATCGCCGAGGTCACGCTCGCGAGGCGCTTGTGCGCGCTGGTGATGACGAGGTCGGCCCCGGCGGCGAGAAAGGGACGAACGTCGGGCTCCGCCGCGGCGTCGACGATGGACGGCACGCCGGCTTCCCGGCAGGTGCGGCAGAAGGTGCCGACGTCGATCAGGTCGCCGGGCGGCACCTGATGGGAGACGACAAACAGCGCCGCCGCGGTGCGCGGCGTGAGTGCGGCGGCGAGGTCCGCCGCGGTGCAGCGGGAGACGCTGCCGACTGTGACCACGCGGGCGCCGGTCATGGCGACATTCTGCCGGATGGGCGCACCGTAATCGATGTCGTGCGCGAGCGGCAGGACGACCTCGTGCCGGAGGCCGGTGGTATCCGGGAGCTGGTGGATTCGCGGCAGGTCCTCGCCGGTCATGCAGCCGGCGATCGCCAGCGCGATGCCGGCGGCCGAGCAGTGCGCGACGGCTCCGGCCTCGCAGGAAAAGGTGCCCGCGATCGCGTCGGACGCCGCCCGCCGCAGTTCGCGCATGTCGACCCACTCCGGCCCCAGGGCGGCGATGGCAGCGATGACCTCAGGGCAGACCGGCGACGCGCCGTAGGCGGTTTCGGCGCCGGACACGTTGATCACCGGCGTGAGATCAAGCGGGGCGATCGCGTCGCGCGGTGAGACGGCAGGCACGCCTGGTAGGAACGTACTGCCCGCAACCGGGGACAACCCGAAACGCGACGAGTGTGCCGGTGCGTCTCGATCGGGCGCGAGCCGCTGGTGGCAATCGGGGCGAGGTGGCGACTCCGCCCTCTCCGAACGGACGGGGTGGACCGGTTCCGGTGAGCCTGCGGTGGCCGGGCTTTTTCACGGGACCACGGTTGACCGGAACGAGCGATTGCGGCGAAGTGACGTCGCTGCGCGCGCCGATCCCCGTCGCGGAGTGCCAACTTTCCACCCCGGTCCCGCCATGCCTGCTGGTCTCTCCCTGCCCGCCTTGCGCACACGTTTGGCGCGCGCCGGCTTTCTCGCGCTGCTCGCTGCGCTCGCCACGCCGGCCCGGGCGCAGCCGGTGGAACTGCTGCTCAAGGGCGGCCACGTGATCGATCCGCGCAACGCGATCGACGGCGTGCGGGACGTCGCCATTGCGGGCGGGCGGATCGTGGCGGTGGGGACCGGCCTGGCGGCCGGCGCGGGCACGACGGTCATCGACGCGGCCGGTTTGTATGTCACGCCCGGCTTGATCGACCTGCATGTGCACGTCTTCGCGACGACCGGCGTCAAGGGCGCGTGGGCGGGCGACAACAGCGTCCTGCCGGACGGCTTCAGTTTCCGCAGCGGCGTCACGACCATGGTCGACGCGGGTTCGTCGGGCTGGCGCAATTTCGAGACCTTCCGCCACACCGTCATCGATCGGGCGCAGACCCGCGTGCTGGCGATGATCAACATCGCCGGCCTCGGCATGATGACCAATGCCGCGGAGCAGGTCGTCGCCGAGTTCCAGCCGGCCGAGGTCGTGGCGCTCGCGCGCAAGCACCGGGACGTCGTGGTCGGGGTGAAGACGGCGCACTACGAGGCTTCCGACTGGAGTTCGGTCGAGCGGGCGGTGGAGGCGGGTGCGGCCGCGGATGTCCCGGTGATGGTCGATTTCGGATACTTCCGGCCGGAACGTCCGTACTGGCAGCTCGTGACCCGGAAACTGCGACCGGGCGACATCAGCACGCATGCCTATCGCGCGAGCGTGCCGTGGATGGACGAGAGCGGCGCCGTACATGCATATCTGCACGCGGCCCGGCAGCGCGGGGTGAAATTCGACGTGGGGCACGGCGCGGGCAGCCTGGTGTTTCGCAACGCGGTGCCGGCGATCAAGGCGGGGTTCTACCCGGACTCGATTTCGACTGACCTGCACACGCTGAGCATGAACGTGGCGATGCTCGATCTCCCGACGACCCTGTCGAAGTTCCTCGTGATGGGCATGCCGCTGCGGGAGGTGGTCCTGCGCGCGACGTGGAACCCGGCGCAGATGATCCGGCGGACGGAACTGGGGCACCTTTCGGTCGGGGCGCCGGCCGACGTGGCGGTGCTGCGCGTGAGCCAGGGGGAGTTTTTCTATGTCGACAGCAAGAGCGGCCGGATGCGGGGCACGCAGCGGATCACCTGCGAGCTGACGTTGCGCGACGGGAAGATCGTGTGGGATTGGAACGGCCGCGCCGGGACCGATTATGCGCGGCTGCCTGGCGACTACGGTCTGCGCGAAGGCATCGATGTCGTCGTGCCGCCGCCGCGGCCGTAGTCCCGACGGCGCGTTGCACCGCTTTATGGAACGCCGCGAATTCATCGAACGCACCCTCACCGCCAGTGCCGCCTTCGGTGCGGCGACCGCGTCGGCGCACGCGGCCTCCGCCGTCGGCGCCACGGCCGACATCCGGCCGCCGGCGCCGCCGCCTCCGACCGGCGAGCTCATCGCGGGCGGGGGCAGCGGGACCTCGTATCAACTGCCGGTGACGGTCGAGCGTCGCCGCGAGGGCAGACCGCATCGCGGCAAGGTGCTCGCGGCGATCCAGCCGCATTGCGACGACATCGCGATCTACGCCGCGGGCACGGTGCTCAAGCTGCTCGACGAAGGCTACGAGGGCATCCTCATCACGATGAGCGACGATTCCATGGCCGGCTCCGGCCAGTGGCATGGCGACGTGGCCGCCCGCAACGAGCGCGACACGATCGAAGTGGCGCGCCGGCTCGGCCTGAAGGAGTGCCTCTTCCTGAATTACCCCAACCACAACATGGATGCCTGGCCGGTCGTGGAGATGCGGGCGCGGCTCGTGTTCCTGTTTCGCGCGTTCAAGGTCGACACCGTGCTCACGTACGACCCGTCCGGTCTGTACGAACGCAATCCCGATCACACCGTCGGGGCCAAGGCGGTCGAATCGGCCTGCTGGATGGCGCGCTCGTCGTGGGATTACCCCGAGCATCGGGCGGTGGGCCTGCAGCCGCATGGGCCGGCGGACAAGTACTATTTCTCCCGCGGTCCGCAGCTCGTGAATCGCGTGGTCGACATCGGGGACTTCTTCGAAGCCAAAGTCTGGGCGAACCTCGCCAACGTGACGCAGGGCCCGGCCGGCAACAGCGGCGTGAACCTGCGTGCCCGGCTCGCGGCCGAGGGCAAGCGGCTGCCGCTGCTCGATGGCACCGACGAACAGGCCAACCGCGCCTTCACGCGCGAGATCGCGCTGGCGCGGGACAGCCAGCGGGCCGTGGCGTACGGCTTGAAGCAGGCCGAGTATTTTCATTACAGCCCGCCCGACCAGTCGGCGGCCGACGAGTACGTGCGGCGGCACGCGGTGCCACGCTGAGCGCCCGCCGGCGGCACCGTGGGGTGCGCTCCCGCCGATGCTGGCGAGATGGGAGCCCGAATAGCCGGCTCGAGGTTACAGCTTACGACGAGGTCCTGCCGCCCTCTTCAGAGGGCGTCGCTCCGGTCGGCGCGGCGGCTGCGACGGGGCGCACCCCTCCGGAGGAAACGGCTGCTGGGGCGCGGGGCCGGGCGCGGCGTGGCAGCGTGGGCGGCGCTGGCGGGCCTGCTGGCGGCGGAGGCGTGCCGCCGCTTCCGCCCGACCGGCCGCGGACAGCGGTTGCGGCGGCTCCGGGGGAAGAAAGCAGAAATGGCACATGGCTGCCGCTCCTTGCTGGCGGCGGGGGCGGCCGGGCACAACCTCCCATTGCGGACGGGAGCCCCGGGCGGCACCAAACAGCATCGTGCGACTAAAGAAACGACTTCCGGGTTTGCCACAATTGCATCTAGTAGCGTGGGTATTCACCCGATGCTTGCGGTCACTGCCCTGAAAAAATCCTTTGTCGCTCCGGAGGGAGACAGGGTGAGGATTGTCGACGTGGCGCACTTTGGACTCGGCGCGGGCGAACAGCTGGCGCTGCGCGGCGAGAGCGGTTCGGGCAAGACGACCTTTCTCAACCTCATCGCCGGCATCCTCGCGGCCGACGAAGGTCGGGTGACGCTGGACGGCCAGGAGATGACGGCGCTCTCGGAAGCCCGCCGTGACCGGCTGCGGGCGGAGAAGATCGGATACATCTTTCAGACCTTCAACCTGCTCCAGGGATACACCGTGCTCGAGAATGTGCTGCTCGGGATGTCATTCGGCCCCGGTGCGGACAAGGCGCATGCGGCCGGCATCCTGGAGCGGGTCGGCCTGCAACACCGGCTGCACCACTTTCCGCGTCAGCTCTCCACCGGCCAGCAGCAGCGTGTTGCCGTGGCGCGTGCTCTGGCCAACCGGCCCAAGCTCGTGCTGGCCGACGAGCCCACCGGCAACCTCGACCGCCGGCACGCTGCGGAGGCGCTGACGCTGATCCGCGAGGTCTGCCGCGAGCAGAATGCCGCCCTGCTGCTCGTGAGCCACGATCGCGAAGTGCTGGGCGCGTTCGAAGCCCAGCAGGATTTCGCCCAGATCAACCGCGTGCTGGCGGAAGCGCCGCGATGAAGGCACGCGGTCCAGACGGTCGAAGCGGGGATTTCGTTCGTGCGCGATGCGCGCCGATCGTGCCCTTCGGTTTTGCGGCCGGGAAGGGCGCGGCCGGGAGGATTTCAAGACATTCTCCGTGACGCTGCCGCTGATCATCTACCGTTCCCTGCGCCAGCATGCGCTTTCGACCGTCGTGACCGCGGCGGGCATCGCGCTCGCGTGCGGGTTGCTCATGTGCGTGTGGATGGTGAAGACGCAGTCGCAGGCGGCGTTCACGCAGACCACGGCCGGCTTCGATGCGGTGCTGGGCGCGCGGGGCTCGAAACTGCAGCTCGTGCTCAACGCGATTTTCCATCTCGAGGCGTCGCCGGGCAACGTGGCGGCCGCCGACTACGAGATGATCCGGAAGCATCCGATGATCAAGACGGCCATCCCGATCGCCGTGGGCGACAACCTCCGCGGCTACCGGCTGGTCGGCACGGCGCCTGAGCTGTTCACCAACGTGGAGTATTCGCCGGGAAAAAAATTCGCGGTGCAGGCCGGCGGAAACGTGTTCACCGCCGATGCCAAGGAGGCCGTGGCGGGCAGTTTCGCGGCGCAACGATTGAAACTGAAGGTCGGCGATACGTTCCGGCCGTTCCACGGGCTGGCCTACGACCCGAAGGCGGAACACGCCGACGAGTTCAAGGTGGTCGGCGTGCTCGAGCCGACGAACACGCCCGTCGATCGCGTGATCTGGCTGCCGCTGCGCGGGCTGCAGACGATGAGCGGTCACGATCCGAAGGCGGCCACCGATGTGAGCGCCGTCCTGCTGCAGTTGCGCACGCCGATGGCGGGCCTGCAGATGGACATGATGTACAACAAGCAGGGCAACCGGCTGACCTTCGCGTATCCGGTGGGCGCCATCGTGGCGGAGCTTTTCGGCAAGATCGCGTGGTTCGACCAGGTGCTGGCGCTCGTCGCCTACCTGGTTGCGCTGGTGGCGGCAGGTTCGGTGCTGGCGAGCATCTACAATTCCATGAGCGCCCGGCGGCGGGACCTGGCGATCCTGCGGGCGTTGGGAGCGAAGCGGCGGACGATCTTCGGGGCGGTGCTGGCCGAGGCCGCGTGCATCGGCGCGATCGGCGCGGCGCTGGGTTTCGCCGTTTACTTTGGGCTCTTTGCCGGCGTGGCCAGCCTCATTCGTTCGCAGACGGGCGTGGTGCTGGACCTCGGCGCCGGTCATCCGGTGCTCTGGCTCTGCCCGGTGGGCATGATCGCGCTGTGCGCGCTGGGCGGCCTCGTACCGGCATGGAAGGCGTATCGGACGCCCGTGGCGGAGACGCTGGCGCCGGTGTCCTGAGGTGGAGCCGCGTGTCCTCACGCGGCTTGGAGCGTCACCGGGGAGTTCAGGCCGGGGAGCCGCCTGGGACAGGCGGCTTCACCTCGGGTACGAAGGTGCCATGCCGAACCGGCTTACGAAGGCCCTTTCCGTTTTGACGGCGGAACGATCGTGATTACGGTTCGCGCCACTATGAAGCTGGCCCCCTCCACTCTTCGGACTCTGGTCGCTGCGACGTTTGCCCTGCCGCTGGTGGTGATGGCGGCGGATGCCACCGGGGACAAGCCCGCGTCGGCGCCCGGTCCCCTCACGGCGCCGGAGGTGGAGAATGGTTACCTCAAGCTAGGCTTCGACCAATTGGCGTCGTACCCATTCACGCCGCCGGCGTTTGACCCGACGGCCGATCCGAAGGCCGTGCCGCCGACCGGCGAGGAGCAGATCCCGGCGATGGTGAAGGGCTGGAACGGCAAGAAGGCCGTGATCACCGGCTACATGGTCCCGGTGAAGATGGACAAGGGCCTCGTCACCGAATTCCTGCTGATGCGGAACACGATGGCCTGCTGCTTCGGCACGGTGCCCAACATGAACGAGTGGGTGATCGTGAAGATGGAGAAGGGCGTGCAGCCGATGATGGATGTGCCCGTCGCCTTCTACGGCGAACTCAAGGTCGGCGCCATGTTCGAGAACGGCTACATGACCGGCCTCTACGAGCTCAAGGGCGAGAAGATGGGCGAAGTTCAGGGCTGAAGGCCGGCCGGGGGCGGCACCCGTTTTCTACCGGCCCGTTCGTCCCGGCAAATCCACCGTCGCTCAGCGCGACACGTCGCCCTGCGTGAGGATGCGGAAGCCGCGGGTCGCCAGCGCCTGGCTGGCGACATCGCCGTCTTCGGCGTTGATGGCGAGCGCGGAGCGGCCGTCGGGTCGCTTGATGAAGCTGTAGATGTAGTGGATGTTGATCTCAGCCTCGAACAGCGCGGCCAGCACGTCGCGAAGCTGCGACTCATCGGCGATCTCCACCGCGAGCACGTCGCACTCCACGTAGGGAAAATCGTTATTGATGAGCAGCTCCCGCGCCTTCTCAGGATCGTCGACGATGAACCGCACGATCGCGCTGTCGGTGGTATCCAGCACCGTAATACCCATGACGTGGACGTTGTTGTCCTTCAGCACCGTCGTCAGATCGTAGAGTCGCCCCAGGCGATTCTCGGCGAAAACGGAAAACTGTTTCACCGGGTCAACCGGCGTAGTGCTGATCTGCGCGGCCATCGGCGCAGGCTGGGCGCAGGTGCGTCGCGGGTCAATGGCTGGGTGGAAAGCACCCGTTCGCAGTGCGGTCGCTTGAAGTCGCCGTACGGCTGCATCACGCTGAGGGCGTGACTCCACCCCCTCCGCCCGCCCATGCCCTCGCGGCGCAGGCAGCCCGGCGGGCAGCGCGGCTCGTGCTCCGGGGCGTGGTGCTCAACGTGGGCCTGGCCGCCGTCAAGTTCGCCGGGGGCGTCCTGGGCAACACGTACGCGCTCGTCGCCGATGCGGCGGAGTCGCTGGTCGATATCTTTTCGTCGATCCTGGTCTGGGCCGGCTTCCGGGTCGCCGCGCTGCCACCCGATGCGAATCACCCTTACGGTCACGGCAAGGCCGAGGCGCTGGCGGCGCTGCTGGTGGCGGCGTTCATCTTCGGGACCGCCGGCTGGGTGGGGTACCATGCCGTGCGCGAGATCATCACGCCGCACCAGGGGCCGAGTTGGTGGACGCTGCCACTTCTGGCCGGAGTCGTCGCTGTCAAGCTGTGGTTCGCCCGGCGGCTGCAGTCCGCGGGAATCGAATCGGGCAGCACGGCGCTGGGAGCGGAGGCGCTGCATCACTGGAGTGACGCGGTGACCTCGGCCGCCGCCTTCGTCGGCATCGCGATCGCGCTGGTGGGCGGGAAAGGCTGGGAGGCGGCCGACGACTGGGCCGCGTTGCTGGCCTGTGCCTTCATCGCTTTCAACGGGGCCGGCATGGTCATGCGGGGGCTGGCCGATGTGATGGACCAGGCCGTTCCGGTCCATTTCGAGCGCGAGGTGCGGGAGCTGGCGCTGGCCGTGGCGGGAGTGCAGGCGCTTGACAAGGTGCGCATGCGCAAGAGCGGTCTGAGTTATCTGGTTGATATCCAGATACGCGTGAAGGGTGAGCTCCCGGTGCGGGTCGGGCATGAGATCGCCCACGCGGTCAAGGATTCCCTGCTCGCTTCGGCGCGGCACCGGATCAGCGACGTGACGGTGCACGTCGAGCCGGCGGACTGATTTCCGCGTCGGTCTCGCCGCTTGCGCTCACGGACGCCTGTTCGTATGCTGCAGGTTGGCTTGTGCCGGGATGGTGACCTGTCCCGTCGCCTGTCCTGACCCAAACCGACTACCGCATGAACCCACCCGCCTCGCTTCGTCGATTCCGCGCCCTCGCCGCCCTCCTGGCGCTCGGCGCATCCGCCTCGGCCATCGCCCAGACCGCTCCCACCGCCCCCCGCGCCTCCGCTCCTTCCGGGGAGGAAGCCGTCCGGCTCGAGGCCTTCACCGTCACGGGTTCGAACCTCAAGCGCATCGAGGTCGAGAACGTGCTTCCGATCACGGTCATGAGCGCGGCGGACATCGACATCCGCGATGCGTCGCAGCCGTCGGACCTCCTCATGGCGCTGCCGCAGGTGACGGGATTGCCCGGCAACGAGACGGCGACGCTGGGCGCCACCGCCCGCGGCGACAACGCGAGCGTTTCCCTTCGCGGCATTCCTTCGAGCAACACGCTCATGCTCCTCAACGGACGCCGGCTCGTGCCGCATCCGATCAGCCAGGGCGAGGCGGGCGTGCCCACGCTGTCGACCAACGTGAACCAGATGCCGAACCGCGGCCTCGAGCGCGTGGACATCCTGCGGGATGGCGCCTCCTCCATCTACGGCACCGACGCGGTGGCCGGCGTGGTGAATTACGTCATGCGGCGGAATTTCCGCGGCACCGAGCTGGCCCTGCGCTACGGCGAGACGCGCTATGGCGACGGCGGAGAGTTCCGGGCCACGCTCACGCACGGGCTCACGTTTGCCGGCAAGCGGGGTCGCGCGATGCTCACGGCGGACCTTTACACGCGCCAGGCGATGTACGTGCGCGACCGCTCCTTTGCCGCCGAAGCCGACAACAGCAGCCGGGCGCCCGCGCCGTGGAACGTCTCGACCAACACCACCTTCAACCTGCGGTCGGCCACGAGCGAATACGGCAATTACTCGATCGGCACCGTGAACGCGGCGGGCGTCTTCACCGCAGGCCGCACGGCGGGCATCCCGGCGACCCTCACGGCCGCCTCGGGCCAGTTCTTCCTCGCCCCCAACGACGCGGGCGGCGTCTCATTCCTCACCGCCACGCCGAGCCGGCTCGGCACCACCGGTAAGTATTACTGGAACAACAACGAATATCGCGTCATCCAGCCGAAGACGCAGCGCACGAACGTCTATGCCGCCGGCGAGTTCGACCTGAACAGCCGCATCACGCTCTTCGCCGAGGGCAGCGCGTATCTGGCAGAGTCGGTCACCTACCGCGAGCCCGACGGCATCACGGCTTCGACCGACGGCAACATCATCGTGCCGGTGAGCAACCCGTACAATCCGTTCGGCGAGCGTTTCTGGTCTCCGACCGGCGCGCCGAATGCCGACGGAACCCCGCGCCTCACCGGCACGCCCGCCGTGGTGCTCATCAGCAACAAGCGCCTGACCGACCTGGCGACGCGTACCGACTGGGTTGATACCTCGGTGGTGCGCGGCGTGTTCGGTGCCCGCGGCCGGTTGCTCGACACCTGGAACTGGGAGGCGGCGTTCCTCTACTCGGCGGCGCGCGTGGACGAGAACGAGGAAGGTCCCTCGCGAAAGAGCCTGCTCGTGAACGCGATCAACCAGACCGATCCCGCGCGGGCCTTCAACCCGTTCACGCGCACGTTCGCCGTGCGCAACGGGACGCTGGCGGTCACGGGCGACTACCGCAATCCGGAGTCGGTCCAGCAGACGTTCCGCTCGTCCTTCGTCCGCAGCGGCATCACGAAGCTCTCGAGCGGCGATGTCCGCGCCGGGGGCGACGTGCTCCCGATCTGGGGCGGCAATGCGATCAGCGCGGCCTTCGGCGGCGAGTATCGCTACGAAGTCTACGACGATTTCCGCCCGCCTTACGCCGGGCTCAATCCGCCGGGCTCCGGGCTGGATCCGAACGCCAACGATTTCCTCGGCTTCTCGCCCAACTCGGACACGCACGGCAACCGGCACGTCAGCGCCGCCTATGTCGAGACGGTGATCCCGCTCGCGGGCCGCAACTTCACCCTGCCGCTCGTCCGTTCGCTCGAACTCACGGCCGCCGCCCGTTACGAGAGCTACACCGACTTCGGCGAGACCACCAAGCCGAAGTACGGCGTGAACTGGCGCCCGACGGGCTGGGCGATCGTGCGCGCCTCCTACAACGAGGGCTTCCGCGCGCCCAATCTCGCGCAGCTCTTCACCGGCACGCTCATCCGCACCGTCACGGGCAGCACCGATTCGTACCGCAGCGCCGTCACCGGCCTGCCCACCGACGGTCCGTCGAACCGCCGCAGCGTGGCGTCGGGCAACCAGAATCTCAGCCCCGAGAAGTCGACCGGCAAATCGGCCGGCGTCGTCGTCGAGGTGCCCGGCGTGCGCGGCCTGACGGTCTCGGTCGACTACTGGGAGATTCGGCGCCGGGACATCATCGCCTCCGGCGGCGGCATCGCCGACGACACCGCGGCGTTGAATGCCGCCACGCAGGCGGCGCTGGCCGCCGGCCAGGCCATCGGTTCGATCGACCTCGGCAGCGGCACCGCCGCCTATCGCGGCGATCCCTCGGTGGTGCGCCTGCCCGTCACGCAGGCCGATCGTGACTTCTTCAACGCGTACAATGCGACGCGCGCGCCGGGCAACCAGCGTGCCGTGGTTGGCGCGATCGACATCATCCGCACGACCTACTTCAACCGCGCGCAGGAGTTCGTGAACGGTTTTGACTTCGACGTGACCTACCGGCTGCCGCGCCTCGAGATCGGCCAGTTCACGCTCAATACGAGCTGGACGCGGCTCAACGACTACCACGCGTACAATTCCGCCGGCGCGCCGCGGACCGACCTCCTCGGCTCCAATGCCGCCTCGGGCGCGACGCCGAAGTGGCGCGGATCGACGACCGTCTCCTGGAGCCGGCGCCAGTGGAGCGCGGGGCTCGGCGCGTATTATGTGGGCGACTACACCGACACCGGTGCGACGACCTCGCTCGCGACTTGGGAGTCGCTCGGACGTCCGGACTACATCCGCCCGGTCTTCACCAACGGCGGCAACGTCTACCGGTTTGTCGTCTCCGACACGATCAGCTACAACACGTACGCCACCTACCGGTTCGACAGCCGCAACCGCTGGGTGAACAACACCAGCGTGCGCGTGGGCGTGACCAACCTCTTCGACGCGGAGCCGCCGCTTTCGAGCGACTCGCGCGGCTACGATCCGTCGCTGTACAACACGATGGCGCGCGGCCGCAGCTACAGCCTGCAGGTGACGAAGAAATTCTGACGGCCGGGCAGGAGGAACGGCCTGTCCCAGGGCCGTTCTGCAGCCTGCACGCCGGCTCGTACCGCCAGCAGCCGGGGGACCGGCTGCTCCATCCTTTCCCGTTTACTCGCGACGGGGGCCCGCCACTTTCGCCGGGATGAAGAAGCGGAATCCAGCCCGTCCCCTCGCCGAGAACAAACACCTGCTGCGGTGGGTCGAGAAGATGGCCGCGCTCTGCGAGCCGGCGGCGATCCACTGGGTCGACGGTTCGAAGGAGGAGTATGACCAGCTCTGCGCGCAGCTCGTCGCGGGCGGCACGTTCATCAAGCTGAACCAGAAACTCTGGCCGGGGTGCTATCTCGCCCGCTCCGATGCGAGCGACGTCGCCCGCGTCGAGGACCGCACGTTCATCTGCTCGCTTTCGAAGGACGCGGCGGGCCCGACCAACAACTGGGTCAACCCGTTCGACATGCGGAAGACGCTCAAGGGGCTTTTCCAGGGCTGCATGCAGGGTCGGACGATGTACGTCCTGCCGTTCAGCATGGGGCCGGTCGGCTCGCCGATGTCCCAGATCGGCGTGCAGCTCACCGACTCGGCCTACGTGGTCGTGAACATGCGCATCATGGCGCGCATCGGTAAGAAGGTCTTCGAGCTGATCGACCAGGACTTCAAGCGCGTCGTCCCCTGCGTGCATTCCGTCGGGGCGCCCCTCAAACCCGGGCAGAAGGACGTCGCCTGGCCGTGCAACCGGGAGAAGTACATCGTGCACTTCCCCGAGACCCGCGAGATCTGGAGCTATGGCTCGGGCTACGGCGGCAACGCCCTCCTGGGCAAGAAATGCTTCGCGCTGCGCATCGCCTCGGCGATGGCGCGCGATGAAGGCTGGATGGCCGAGCACATGCTCATCGTCGGCGTCCAGGATCCGGCGGGCCACAAGCACTACTTCGGCGCCGCGTTTCCGAGCGCCTGCGGCAAGACCAACTTCGCGATGCTCATTCCGCCCGAGCCGTTCCGGAAGCAGGGGTGGAAAGTCACGACCGTCGGCGACGACATCGCGTGGATCAAGCCCGATGCGAACGGCCGGCTGCGTGCGATCAATCCCGAGGCCGGCTTCTTTGGCGTCGCGCCCGGCACGAGCGCCCGGACCAACCCGAACGCGATGGCGGCGCTCGCGAAGAACACGATCTTCACCAACTGCGCGCTCACTCCTGCCGGAGGCGTGTGGTGGGAGGGCATGACCGATGAGCCGCCGCCGATGGCGACGGATTGGCAGGGACGCGTGTGGACGCCCGAGATCGCGCAGGCCACCGGCGCCAAGGCGGCCCACCCGAATGCACGCTTCACGGCGCCGGCGAAGCAGTGTCCCACCATGGACGCCGACTGGGAGAAACCCGAGGGCGTGCCGATCAGCGCGTTTGTTTTCGGCGGCCGGCGCGCCGCCACGATGCCGCTCGTCTATCAGGCGTTCAACTGGTCGAGCGGGGTGTACGTGGGCGCCACCATGGGTTCGGAGATGACGGCCGCCGCGGCGGGCACGATCGGCAAGGTGCGGCGGGATCCGATGGCGATGCTGCCGTTCTGCGGCTACAACATGGGCGACTACTTCCGCCACTGGATCAGCATGCAGCGCCTGCTCAGCGAGACGCCGCGGATCTTCCACGTGAACTGGTTTCGCAAGGACAAGGACGGAAAATTCATGTGGCCGGGCTTTTCGGAAAACATGCGCGTGCTTCGCTGGATCTTCGACCGCGTGCGGGCGGGCGGCCGGGCCAGGGAGACGCCGATCGGCTGGGTGCCGCGCTACAAGGACATCGACTGGACCGGGCTCGATTTCGCGGAGGAGCGGTTCGAGGAACTGCAGGCGTTCGACCGCGCGGCGTGGCGCGCCGAGGTCCTCGGCCATGAGGAGCTGTTCATCGATCTCCATTCCCACCTGCCGAAGGAGATGGTGTACGAGCGCGAGCTGCTGATCTGCCGCATGTAGGCGCAAACGGCGCTCGCACCGGAAAACACGAGAGGCGCGGTGTTGCCACCGCGCCTCCGTTTTTTGCCCTTTCAGACGTCAACGTTCCAACTACCGTAAGAACGTCCCCTTGACGTCGGAAAAGTGTGGGAATGGGTCTCTGAGGAAATTGGGGCCGCCCGGCGGTCCTCCCTGAACCATGTTACTTCCGCTGAAGCTGGTCTCCGCGTGGCTCGCGGGCCCGGCAGGGCGGATGTCGGGGTCTGGTGGGGTGGAGCGCCTCCGGGCGGCTGAACGGAGCAAAAGACGCCAGACGCGCGGCGTCACGAAGGGTACGCTGACATTTCGGACAGCCGCATGCGCCGCGTACGCCCGGTCTCTCGCGCCGCGCCCGGTGGTTTTCCCGCGCGCGCCCTGAGGTTTTTCGCCTGCGCGGGGATGCTCACGTTTGTCGCGATTGTGCCGATTGCAGCGGCGCATGGCCGTCGTTTCCGCGAGCAGTTCGACATTTTCCCGTGAAAAACTCCTGCAGGTGGCGCGGATGCTGCCGGCGGACCTGCAGGTACTCTCGCAGCTCGGCGAGATGCTGCAGGACGTCAACAGCGACCTCGACGCCGTGGCGGCGCTCCTGCGCAAGGACGTCGCGCTGGCGACGCGGATCGTGCGGGTGAGCAACAGCTCGGTTTTCGGTGGCGGCGGCCAGGTGGCGTCGACCGAGGAGGCCGTGAATCGCGTCGGCTTCGGGGAGATCCTCAAGCTTGTCGGCACCGCCTCGGCCGCGCGCTTTTCGGATCGCGCGCTGGAGCATTACGGCATCCCGGCGGAGCTGCTGGGCGACAACATGCTGTTCTGCGCGCTCGCCGCCGAGGCGCTGGCGTGCGCCGCCGGCGTCGATGCGCGCGTGGCGTATACCGCCGGGCTGATGCGTCCGCTCGGCCTGATGGTGCTCGACCGCGCCTGCCGGGGGCAGCTCGCCCCCGCCCAGGCATTCGCCCCGGACCGCTGGCCGAACTATTCGGCGTGGGAAGGCAGCCTCTTCGGCCTGGGAAGCGGCGAGGTCGCCGCGATGATCCTGGAGGAATGGCGCTTTCCCACGGAGCTGACGACGGCGATCCGCGGCCATCATCTTTCGCGTGCATCCGATCGAGAGGATCCCCTGACGGTGATCCTGCACGTCGCCGCGGGGCTCGCGGATCGCAGCGGGCGGGGCTTTGTGGGGGAGGCCAGTTGGTGGAACTTTTCCCCGCAGAGCCTCGCTCTTCCAGCGGCGGCCGGCATCGATCTTGCCGCCACGCTCACGGCGGTCGAGGAGGCGTTCGCCGGCGCGAAGGCGGCCCTCAAGGGCTGACGCGCGGCCGTCTCCGCCCGTGACGGCCGCGGCGGGCCGCTCAAGTGGCCGCTTCGCCGTGCCGATAACGGACGTCATGAGTGAATCCGTCGTCGCCCCAGCGATCGCGCTGACGCGGGAAAACATCCTCGTCCATGCCCGCCTCCTGCCCGCGGCGCCCCAGGTGTTGGGCGGGCTCTGTGAACTGCTGGCCGATGCCAACGTCGACCTCGATCGCATCGCGGCGGAGATCCGGCTTGAGCCGGCCCTCGCGGCGCGCGTGCTGCGCGTGAGCAACAGTGCCGCCTTTTCCGGCGGACAGCGCATCGGTTCGGTGGACGAGGCGGTGACGCGCGTCGGTTTTGGCGAAGTGCTGCAGCTCGTCGGGGCCGCCACGGTCGCCGGCGTGGTCGACCGGGAACTTTCGTGCTACGGCATCTCGGCCGACCGGCTGCGCGAGACGATGCTGCTGCACGGCCTGGCCGCCGAGGCGCTGGCCGCGCGCGCGGGGCTCGATTCGCGGGATGCGTATTCCGCCGGGCTGCTGCGCGCCGTGGGCATGATGGTGGTCGATCATGCGGGTCGACTCGTTCTAAAGGCCGCCGAGGCCTTCGACCCGGCGCGCCATGCGACCTACGCCGCTTGGGAGGAAGAGCGCTTCGGTGTCACCGGGATGGAAGCGGCCGCACTCGTGTTCGAATCGTGGCAGTTTCCTCCACAACTTGCGAACGCCATGCGGCAGCACCTGCGGGTCGACGACGAGGCCGCGGTCGACCGTTTCAGCCTGATCCTGCACCTCGCCGGTGGCATCGTCGCGGAGCGCAAACTCGCGCTTCCCGGAGAGTCGTCGTGCTGGAACGTGACGCCGGCGCGGCTGGAGGCGGCCGGCCTGGACGAGGAGCAGTACCTGCGCGCGAGCAACCAGGCGGCGGCCTCGTTCGAGCGGCAGCGCGCCGCATTGTACTGAGTTACTGCCGGCGGTTCCGTCGGCCGGGGAAGTTTTTCCTGGGAATTTCCTCCCGGGACGCCTTGCGGAAGGAGGTCGCGTACGGGAAATTGGCGGGGCTCATCCTCGCCCCCCTTATGCGCACGTCCGCCGTTTCCCGTATTCGTTTCCTCGTGGGTTCCCTCGCTCTCTCGGTGCTCGCCCTGGCTGGCGGCCCGGCTCGGGCGGAATCCGCCGCGGGCGGGGCGCGGACCGCGACGCGCGAGGAACTCGCGCTGCTGCATGACGTGCTGCACCAGACCGCGGAGCATTACCGCCGGTGGGCGTTTTCCGAGCACCGGATCGTGCGCGACACCAAGGGCCAGATCAAGACGGAGACCCGTCTGACGCACGATCCGTCGAAGCCGTATGCGGAGCAGTGGGTGCCGATTTCGATCAATGGCCGCGAACCGACCGAACGGGAAAAGGCGCAATACCGGCGTCGGGGCGAGAAGGGCGCGGACTCGGAGTCGCAATTCGGCTACGTGCGACATCCGGATGCGCGCAACCGCCGGACCTTGGGCGAACTGATCGAGCTGGACCGCGCGAGCATCGCGAGCGAATCGCCGACGCATCTCGTCTTCGAGGTCCCGTTGCTCAAGCAGGGCAACGAACGTTTCCCGCCCGAGAAGTTTCAAGTCCTGGCGCGCATCCGGAAGGAGGGCGCCCGGCTCGAGAGCATCGCGGTCAAGCTGCGCGAGTCGTTTCGATCGCGCCTCGTGTTCAAGGTGAAGTCCGGCGAAGGCACGCTGAACTTCGCGACGATCGACCCCAAGTATCCGCCGGCGCTGGTGGGGATCGAGGGCGATGCGGCGGCGTCGGTGCTCTTCGTGCCGATCGGTGGTTCGATGGAGTTGAAGCGGACGGACTTGCGTCACGTGAAGCTCTTTGACGAGCGGTTTGATGTGCAGATCGGGACGTTGAAGGCGATCGACTTCTGAGCGCGGCGATTTTTTTGCGGCGCGTGCGTTTTCTCCTCATCCGAAGGGGGGAATGTGCCGAAGTGTTACCATCTTTTTCGCCATGCCGCTTTCGCGCGAAGCCATCATCACGCTCGGTAACAAGATTGCCCCGGCCGCGGTGACGTTCAGCCGCCTGCGGTCCATGCTCATGGATCCGGACACGGATCTGAGCGAGATCTCCCAACTGATCCGGCTCGATCAGGCGCTGACCTTTCACGTCGTGCGCGTGAGCAACAGCGTGCTGTTCGGCATGCGGGAGCGCACGGACTGCCTCGACACCGCGATTGGGCGGGTGGGGCTCGGGGAGATCTTCCGGCTGGTCGGACTCGCGACGACGCAGCAGATCTGCCAGCGCGACCTGAAGGCCTATCGCATCACGGCCAGCCGGCTGTGGGAAAACGCCGTCGCCTCGGCGGCCGCGGCCGAGGTGCTCGCGCAACGCGCCGGACGCGATCCGGGCCTGGCCTACACCGCCGGCCTCCTGCGCACGCTCGGACGCGTCGTGATCGACGCGGCGGGCCTCGGCAAAGTGTACCCGGGCGAGGCCGAGTGGCCGTCGATCCTGGACTGGGAGCGGTCCACCTTCGGCGTCACGTCCATTGAGGTGGCGACGACGCTGCTCGAGCACTGGCGTTTTCCGGACGAGCTGGTCGACGCGGTCCGCGGACACTTCGAGCCCGTCGGCACGGACGGCGTGAATCTCAGCGCGTGCGTCTTGAATCTCGCCTGCGGTGTCGCGGCCCGTTTCGGGCTCGACCTGCCGGGGGAGGAGGGCGTCTGGGATTGCACCCCGGCCAAGCTCACGCTGGCGGGGGTCACCGAAGCCGATCTCGACGAGTGCGCCAACCGCGCCCGCGCCCACTACGTGCTGCTCTGCGCCAGCGTGGCTTGAGGTGACGCGAGGCATCCTGGCCCCGGGCCAGGGACCACGAAAGCGCGCCGGCAAGTAAAGGCCCGGCCACCGGCGGGGCGCGGGCGCATCCTTGCGTCCATCGGGTCGCCTCGGTAGGGCAGACCTGCACATGCCGTCCCTGCGCGAGTTTCCGCCGGACGAACCGGCTTCGCCGCGGCGGGGCGATGCGCGAGCGGACACCCCGCCGGAGAAACCCTGCAACTTTGGGCAGGCGCCGGGGGTTGTGCGGAGGAACGATGATCCTGCCGTGCACACCTCCGAGCCGGGCGTAGCGACGCCGGTCGACTTCACGACCTTCATGCGCAACTACCAGGACATGGTCTTTTCCACCGCCGCGCGGCTGACCGGCAACGACGCGCAGGCCGAGGACATCGCGCAGGAGGTGTTCCTCAAGGCCTACGAGAATTTCCCGCGCCTCGCCGCCAGTCCGACCGCGGGGGGCTGGCTCAAGACCGTCGCGACCAACCTGTCGCTGAACCACCTGACCCGTTACCGCCGCCGCTGGCGGTTTTTCTCCGAGTTTGAACGGGCGGAGACAGAGGGGGAGGGCGATCCGGTGCCGGTCGAGTTTGCTGCGCCGGAGGTCTTCTTCCCGGCGCTCGATGCGCGGGAGCGACGCGAGGTGGTCGAGGCCGCGCTGGCGGAGCTGCCGGAGCACCAGCGGCTCCCGCTCGTCCTGTTCCACTTCGAGGAGATGGCCTATGACGAGATCGCGCGCCGGCTCGGCGTGTCGCTCGCCAAGGTCAAGACCGACATCCTGCGCGCCCGGGCGGCCCTCGCGCGCATCCTCCACCGCCGGGGCGCCGCGCCCGGCCAGGCGGGAGACCTGACTCCGTCATGAAACCTGCCCCCGACCGCGAGGCGCGACTGGAACAGTGGGTGCGCGGGACGATCCGCGACCTGCCACCCCGGGCCGCGCCGCCTACCCTCGAGCTGCGCGTGCGGGGTTGCTGGCGCTCGCGCTCGCGGCGGCGGCCGTCGTGGTCGTATCCGGAATCTGGATTGGCGGCGGCGTCGAGGCCCGCCTGCCGGCGGCGCTCGACCCGGCGCCGCGCTGGCTCGAGCACGCCTGGACCGTCGGGCGCGCGCTGCATCGCTGTGGCGCGGTCGCGGAGCGCGCCATCCCGGCGGGCTGGCTCTATGGCGGGCTGGCGGTCGTTGCCTCCCTCTATCTCACCCTCTTCGGGCTCGGCGCGGCAGCCTACCGCGCGCTGCTGCCCCGGACCTGAAGCCCGTTGATGTCATCCGCGCTGTCCGCCGCCGCCGATTCCACCATGCCTTGTCGTCCCCTCCTTCGTCTTTCCTTCCTGCTGCTGGCCGCCTGGGTCGTGGTGGCGGGCGTCCGGGCACAGCAGCCGCCCGCCCCTCCCGCGCCGCCGGCGCCCGCGGCCGAGCCCGCGGAGCCGCGCGCGCCCGGCCCGGAAACGGAGGAGCGCGCGGGTCTCCGGCGGCTGGATACGTCGTCTCCCGCTGCGCCCGAGTCCGACCGGCGCGAGGGCTGGCCGCCCGTGGGTTACCAGCACGTGCCGGCGGGGCGGACGATGCGCGAGGTCATCGCGTTCTTCGGCGGCGCGGTCGTGGAAGGGAGGGTGACGCGGGACGCGGTCTCGATCTTCGGCCGTACCCGGGTCGAGGACGGCGGGACGGTCGGCGGCAGCGTGGTGGCGGTGCTGGGACGAATCGACCTGCGGGGCAGCGTCGGGGAGGATACCGTCAGCGTGCTCGGTGCCACCGCGATCAACGGGCCGGTGGGCGGAGATGTCGTGACCGTGCTGGGCAACTTGCACCTCGGGCCCAGGGCGGTGATCGCCCGCGATGTCGTCGTGGTGGGCGGCCGGCTGGAGCGCGACCCCGCGGCGGAGATCCACGGGGAGGTCGTGCACCTGCCGTTCCTGCCGCAGGGTGCCGACTTCGGCGGGCTGGGTGTCTGGTTCGAGCGCTGCCTGCTGTGGGGACGGCCCCTCGCGTTCGATGCCCGCTTGGGCTGGGCGTGGCTCGTCGCCGGCATCGCGCTGGGTTTCCACCTGCTGGTGTCGCTCCTGTTCCCGCGGGCGGTGGTGCACGGCGCGCAGACCCTCGAGACCCGGCCGGGCGGTTCCCTGCTCGCGCTCGCGCTCACGGTGATCCTGAGCCCGGTGGCGATCGCGTTGCTGGCGCTGACTATCGTCGGTGCCCTCGTGGTACCGCTGTTCGGCCTCGCGCTCTTCTTCGGGGCGATCTTCGGCAAGACCGTCATGCTCGCCTGGCTGGGCCGGCGCCTCACCCCGGCCGGCGGGGCGCCGGTGCTCGCGGTCCTGACCGGCGGTGTGCTCGTGACGCTGCTTTACACCGTGCCGGTGGTCGGGTTTCTCACCTTCAAGGTACTGAGCTGGGTCGGCCTCGGGGCGGTGGTGTATGCGGTGGCCCTCGCGACGCGACGCGAGGGTCCGCTGGCAGTGCCGGCGGCCGGCGTGGCGCCGGTCGGCATCGTGCCGCCGGCCGGTGGCGTCCCGCCTTCGCCGCCATTCGTCCATCGGGCGCCCGCGGTGCCGCCCGCGGCAGCCGCGCCGGGCTTCGTGCCACCGGTGGTTTCCCATGACACCGCTGCAGGTACGCCTCCCGCGGACGATGTCCCTGCTCCCGCCGGGATTCCGGTGGCGGTGCCGCCCGCGAGCGTCGCTGCGCCCGCACCCTCCCTGCCGGCCGCGGCGGAGACGACGGTCCCTCCGGCGGGCGGCGTGCCGCCTTCGGGAAGTCCGCCCCCGGCGCCGCCGCCGGCCGCGAGCGGGCCGCTGCCGGTGCCGCCGGCGCTGGCGTTGCCGCGCGCGGGTTTCTTCATCCGCATGGCGGCGCTGGCGCTGGACGCGATCCTGGTCGGCATGATCCTGAACCTGACCTCCGGGCTGCTGCCGCGCTTCCTGCAGATCCAGCACGGGCCGGGCGGGCTCCTCGTCGTGCTGGCGGTCTATGCCGCGTGTTTGTGGAAACTCCGCGGCACGACCATCGGCGGCATCGTGTGCGGCCTGAAGGTCGTGCGACTCGACCAGCGCGAGCTGGACTGGGCGACGGCGGTTGTCCGGGCGCTGGGCTGTTTCCTGTCGCTCGTGGTCGGAGGGCTCGGCTTCGTGTGGGTGGCCTTCGACGACGAAAAGCAGTCGTGGCACGACAAGATCGCCGGCACGACGGTCGTGCGGGTGCCCAAGGGCACGCCGCTGGTGTGACCGGCGGAACGGTGCGGCGCTGGCGGCGGCGCGTCCGAGTTTCGGGCTGACAGCCGGGAAGCGATGCGCGATGGGTTGCGCTCATGACCAAACCACTCGTCGGCGTCATCATGGGCAGCACCTCCGACTGGGAGACGATGCAGCACGCGGCCGCACAGCTCGAGGCGCTCGGCGTGCCGTTCGAGCGCCGCGTCGTCTCGGCGCACCGCACGCCGCGGCTGCTGGTCAGCTACGCGGAGAGCGCGGAGCGCCGCGGCCTGAAGGTCATCATTGCCGGGGCCGGCGGCGCGGCGCACCTGCCGGGCATGACGGCTTCGATGACCACGCTGCCGGTGCTCGGTGTGCCGGTGGAATCGAAGGCGCTCAAGGGCCTCGACTCGCTGTTGTCGATCGCGCAGATGCCGGGAGGCGTGCCCGTCGCGACGTTCGCCGTAGGCAAGGCCGGCGCGATCAACGCGGCATTGTTCGCGGCGTCGCTGCTGGCGCAGAGCGACGCCGGGACCCGGCGGGCCTGGAAGAAGTTCCGCACCGACCAGACGGCCAAGGTGCTGAAAGCGCGCCTGCCGTGAGGCGCCGCCGCCCCGGTGGCCGCGAGGCGAAAAGCCCGACCGCCGGCTTGCCCGGGCGGAGGTTTCTCCGTTCAACCTTCTCCTCTTGTCCGCAATCATGATTTCTCCCGGCAGCACGATCGGCATACTCGGTGGCGGCCAGCTCGGCCGGATGCTTGGCCAGGCGGCCCAGGCGATGGGGTACCGCGTGCACGTGTTCGAGCCGGTCGGGCCGTGTCCGGCGGGTGCGGTCGCCAACCTCGAGGTGAACGCGAGCTACGAGGACCTCGAGGCGCTGAAGGCGTTCGCACGGGCGTGTGCGGTGGTGACGTACGAGTTCGAGAACATCCCCGCGGCGCCCCTCGAGGCCATCGCCCCGCTCGTGCCGCTCCTGCCGCGGGCGGAGGTGTTGCACATCACCCAGAACCGTCAGCGCGAGAAGGCCTGGCTCCGTGCGAACGGATTCCCGCACGTCCGGTACGCGGAGGCGCTCGATGGCGACATCGCCGCGGTGATCGGCCAGGTCGGCCGGCCGTGCGTGGTGAAGACGGCAGACTTCGGTTACGACGGGAAGGGGCAGATGAAGATCGTCGACGACGCGGACCTGGAAAAGGCGGTCGCGATCTTCCGGGGCCGGCGGTGCGTGGTGGAGCGCTGGGTGGATTTCTCGTGCGAGCTTTCGGTGATCGTGGCGCGCTCCAGCGCGGGCGAAGTGCGGGCGTTTCCGGTGGCGGAGAACATTCACGCGCGCCACATCCTCGACCTGTCGATCGTGCCCGCGCGCGTCGGCGCCGCGGTGACGCGCGAGGCCGAACACCTGGCGGTCGCCATCGCCGAGCGGCTCGGGGTCGTCGGCCTGCTGGCCGTGGAGATGTTCGTCGCCTCCAGCGGCGAGGTGCTCGTCAACGAACTTGCGCCGCGCCCGCACAACAGCGGCCACTGGACGCTCGACGGCTGCGAGACGAGCCAGTTCGAGCAGCATCTCCGGGCCGTCTGCGGCCTGCCGCTCGGCCCGGTGGGAGTGAGGGAACCGACGGTGATGGTGAACATCCTCGGTGACGCCTGGCACTGGCGCGACGGACGCGTCGCGGGCGACCCCAACTGGCGCGCGCTGCTCGCCGAACCGCGCGCCAAGCTGCACCTCTACGGCAAGGCCGAGCCGCGATTCGGCCGGAAGATGGGACACTTCACGGTGCGGGACCGGAACCTCGAGGCCGCGCTGGCGCGCGCGAAAGAGCTGCAGGCGCAGCTCTGATCCGGAGCCAGGGTTTCAGCCTTCGGATCTCCCATGAGTGCGGTCGCGCGGAAAGGTGGAGCGGCTCGTCCTCATGCTGCTGCGGTCGGGGGCGTCGAACGTCAGCCGCCTGGGGACAGGCGGCTCCACCGCGACGAAATCGTTGGCTGATCGCGGCGGTCCGTTGCCGCAGTCTGCGCGCTACGGTCGGGCGCTGGCTTGCCAGGCGGCGACATCGGCCGGGGTGTCGAGGTCGACCGCGAGGGCGGGCAGGTCGACGGCCGCCACCTCCCCGCGGCTGCCGTCGAGCAGCGCGCGGGCCCCGGCTTCGCCCGTGAGGTGAGCGAGTTCGTCGAAGTGACGCGCGAGGAAGAGCGCGGGCGCCCCCAACCTCCCGCCGTAGCGGGCCGCGGCGATGGTGCGGCCGCTGGCGCGCTGGGCGGCGAGCAGGGCGTCGATGGCTGCCGCCGAAAAGGCCGGCTGGTCGCAGAGGCAGACGATCCCGGCATCGAGCCGACGGGAAAACTGCCGCAGGGTCGTGACTCCGGCGCGCAGGGAGGCGGCCATGCCCTCGGGCCAGGCGGCGTTCTCGATCACGAGCACCGGAAAGGGGGCAAGCAGCGGTCGCAGCGTCTCGGCGTGAGCGCCGAGCACCACCACCACCGGCCAAACCGGCGAAGCGAGGACTGCGCGCACGGTGCGCACCAGGAGTGGTTCGCCCTCGACGACGAGCAATTGCTTGGGCTGACCGAGCCGCTGCGAGGCGCCGGCGGCCAGCACGATCGCCCCGCAGCGCAGGGGGGTCTCCGCGGGTGGATCAGGAGCGTCAGCCATGGATGGGACGGCGGCGTTCCCGCAGCGGCCTGGCGTCGCGACCGCTGCGCACCGCTTGCATCTCGGCGAGGATCGAGAGCGCGACCTGCTCGGGGCCGTCCGCCCCCAGGTCGAGCCCCACCGGGGCGTGGAGGCGCGCGCGCGCGCCGGCATCCACGCTCGCTCCGCCAGCGGCGATGTCCGCCAGGATCCGCTCGGCGCGCTGGCGCGGCCCGAGCAATCCGACGTAGCCGAGCGGTCGCGCGAGCAGGTCGCGCAGGATCGGGACGTCGTGGACGTAGTGATGGGTCATCACCACCGCCAGCGCATCGGGTTCCGGCGCCGCGGCTGCGACCAGTTGGGCGGCGGGAGCAACCAGGTGCCGGCGGGCGGCCGGGAATCGGTCTTTCGTGCAGAACGTCGCGCGTGGATCGGCGACCGTGATGTCCCAGCCGAGCGCGGCAGCGAGGTGAACCAGCGGCTGGGCGTCGTCGCCCGCGCCGAACACGCAGAGCGCGGGCGGCGGCGCCACGTCTTCCAGAAACAGCGCACCCGGGTCGTCGCAATCGCCCGGCGCGGCGAGCCGTGTGCCCCACGACGTCGTTTCCACGCCGCCGTGCACGACCGTCAGGGCCGTGGGCCGGCGTCGCAGGCTGTTGGCCGCCAGGACGCTCAACCAGGGGACCGGCGGTGATATTCGTTCAATTAATACCCTCACCACGCCGTGACAGCCGAGACCGACGCCCCACACCAGGTCGTTCTCCGACGTGGTGTCGTAAACCACTGCCTCGGGCGTTCCCGTCGCCAGCACCTGGCGAGCCCGGGTCAGCACGTCCTCCTCGAGGCAGCCGCCCGAAATCGAGCCGATGCGTATCCCGGTGCCAGTCAAGAGCAGCCGCGCCCCGGGCCGCCGGTAGGACGATCCTTCCACCGAGACGAGGGTGGCGAGCACGGCGGGCGAGGCGCCAGGCGAAGAAAGCGCCGCGACGATGGCCGGAAGTTCTTTCATCGGACCCGGCGAACACGCCGGATAAGCGGCGAAAAGGCAAGCGGCCGGACCGTCCGACGGTGGGGGACCTCCCGGGGCGTCCCCCGCGTATCCCCTTGAATTATGACACTTCCTTAGCTTCTTGAGCCGACCGGCTCCCGGGAGGTCTCTCGCGGCGGGCCGGGCACTACAACCTACACTACACTGACACCATGAACATCCGCTCGCGGAAGTTTGCGGCCGGCCTTGCCCTGATTGCGGGCGCCGGCGCTGTTTTGTCTCCGGTGGCCCGGGCTGCGGCCGCACCTTCGATCCAGAATGACGAGAAGGTGACGCTCGAGAAGTTCGTCGTCACCGGTTCGTTGATTCCCATCGCGGCCGGTTCGCCGGCCGTCCCGGTCACGGTGCTGGGAACGCCCGAGATCGAGCGCACCGGCGTGACCACCGACCTGCTCGACGTGCTCCGCAAGGCGCAGCCGCAGTTCTACGGGTCGAACAACGTCGGCGCCGAAGTCGCCAACATCAACTCGGGCGACACCAACGGCGGTTCCGGCCTGGCGTTCCGCAATCGTTCGACGCTGGTCCTCATCAACGGCCGGCGTGCGCCGGTCTCGCCGGTGGCGGCCACGGGCGGCCTCGCGTTCGTCGACGTGAGCGCGATCCCCCTCGCCGCGATCGAGCGCGTGGAGATCCTTTCCGACGGCGCGTCCGCCACCTACGGCTCCGACGCGGTTTCCGGCGTGGTGAACATCATCCTGAAATCGAACTACTCCGGCGCCGAGATCGGCGGGACGTTCGCGATGAGCACCAACAGCGAGCATTGGACGAACCGTAATTTCTTCGCGGTGGCGGGCGCCACGTCCGGGGCCACGAGCGTGACGATCTCGACCGAGTGGAAGCGTGCCGATCCGCTCATCCAGAAGGACCGGGCTTTCTCGACCGGACTGTTCCGCACGCCGAGCTTCGCCGGGGTCATCGACTTCACGGCCGGGGGCAACCAGCAGTTCTACATTCTCAATCCCAGCCTCAATGCGCCGCCGCTGAATCTCGACCTGACTCCGGCGCAGGCGGTCGCCCAGGGCCTTTACAGCGGACCGGTGGATCAGACCGCCGCCTCGCAGGTGCAGGATCTCTCGGCCTATCCCACGCTCATCGGCGCGGCGGAACGCCGGAGCTTCACCGCGATGGTCGAGCACAAGCTCAACCCGTCCACGACGCTGTTCGGCGACTTCATGTACTCCGTGGCCGAGACGGAGACGGTGCTCAACGCGCAGCCCGTCACCGGCCTGGTGGTGGCCAGCAGCCCGCTCAATCCCTTCAGCATCGACGTGACGGCGCGCAATCGCTTCCTGGCGTTCCCCCGCATCTACGCCAACCAGGCGAACACGCTTCGCGCCGTGGCTGGCGTGAAAGGAAGTTTCGCCCGCAACTGGAACTACGACGCCGCGGTGAACTGGAACCGGATCACGCATGCGTTCCGCAACCGCAACCTGATCGACGGCGCGAAGTACAATTCGCTGGTCGCGGATCGCACGTTCAATCCCTTCGCCCGCACGCAGGCGCCCGGCATCATCGAAAGCATGCTCGGCACGCAGGTGCGCGATTTCGTGAGCACGCTGCGCGCGTTCGATCTGAAGGTCAACGGCTCCGCCTTCGAGCTTCCCGGCGGTTCGGTGCAGCTCGGCGTGGGCGCCGCGTTCACCTGGGAAGAGCTCGACTTCACCAACGACCGCTACGACCAGACCGGCGGCTGGCTGCAGGCCACGCCCCGGCAGCCGTTCAACGCGCGCCTGAACACCGACAGCTTCTTTGCCGAGGCCCGCATCCCGATCTTCAGCGAGAAGAACGCCCGCCGCGGCCTGCACACGCTCGAGGTGTCCGTCGCCGCGCGGCACGACATCTACAGCACGACGGACGATCCGACCGTGCCGAAGTACTCCCTTCGCTGGCTGCCGTTCAACGACGAGCTCGCCTTCCGCGCCACGTACTCCGAGTCGTTCGTCGCGCCGAGCCTCTACGAGCTATACGGCCCGCTCACGGTCGGCTTCACGCCGTCACTTAATGTTATCCGCTACGATGCGAACGGGAATTCCCTCGGCGCCTCGGGCCAGCGGCAGTACCGCCAGCAGACGGGCGCCAACGCCGACCTGCTCCCCGCCCGCTCCCGCAACTGGAGCGCCGGCGTGGTCTGGTCGCCGAAGGCGATCAAGGGCTTCTCGATCGCGGCCGACTACTTCAACATCGATGAGCGCGACCTGATCTCCACGATCCCGATCAGCCTCATCGTCCAGGACGTCGAACAGCGCGGCACCGCGTCGCCGTACGCCAGCCGCGTGCGCGTCGCGCGCAGCGTGGCGGGTGAAGTTCATTTCGACACCGGCGCGCCGATCACCGGCCCCGGCCAGCTCACGAGCCGGGCTTCCGACGAAGTCTGGATCAAGAACTCCAACGTCAATGTCGCGGGCGCGTGGCAGGACGGCATGGACCTGACGCTGAACTACAAGTACGACGTCCGCGACTGGGGCCGCTTCACCCTCACGTCGACCGGCACCTACCTGCGCAAGTACGTGTTCCAGGCCCTGCCGTCGCAGCCGCCGGTGGAGTATCAGGACGGCCACTTCGTCCGCGGCTCGGGTCTCGGGCGCGAAGGCGTGTTTCCCCGCTACCGGGTCAACAACCGGCTGGAGTGGACGCTGCGCAGCTTCACCGCGAGCCTGGCGCACACCTACATCCCCAGCCTCGACGACAAGACCAACCCGACGCCCTTCCGCGTGGGCAACTACAACGCCTTCGACGTGCAGGTCGGCACGACGCTGTCGCGCACCGGCATCCGCTACCTCCGGGGCCTGCAGGTGACCGTCGGCGTGAACAACCTCATGAACCGGTTCCCGCCGCGCATTCCGTCGGAGGGCAACCAGTCGCACGACATCAACACCTACGATCCGATCGGTCGCCTGGTGTACGTGCAGGCGCGGTACAAGTTCTGAGCCGCGATGACGCCGGGTGGAGCCGCCTGTCCCCAGGCGGCTGACGTTCGACTGATCCGAACCAGCGGCTTGAGGACAAGCCGCTCCACCTTGCGGCCCCTCCGCCTCCCATCAACACCTACGATCCGATCGGTCGCGTGGTGTACGTGCAGGCGCGGTACAAGTTCTGAGCCGCGATGACGCCGGGTGGAGCCGCCTGTCCCCAGGCGGCTGACGTTCGACTGATCCGAACCAGCGGCTTGAGGACAAGCCGCTCCACCTTGCGGCCCCTCCGCCTCCCATCAACA
>CALFZM010000254.1 GCA_937952235.1 uncultured Opitutia bacterium
TCCTTGAACTGCAGCGGCAGGACACCCATGCCGACGAGGTTGGAACGGTGGATGCGCTCGAAACTCTGCGCCACCACGACCTTCACGCCCAGGAGGTTGGTCCCCTTGGCCGCCCAGTCGCGGGACGAGCCGGTGCCGTATTCCTGGCCGGCGATCACGATCAGGGGCGTCTTCGCGGCGATGTGCTTCGCCGCCGCGTCGTAGATCGACATCTCCTCGCCCGTCGGCTGGTAGAGCGTGTTGCCCCCTTCCTTGCCGCCGAGCATGAGGTTCTTGATGCGGACATTGGCGAACGTACCGCGCACCATGACCCGGTCATTGCCGCGCCGCGAACCGTACGAGTTGAACTCCTCGAACGGCACCCCGTTTTCGATCAGGTACCGCCCGGCGGGAGAAGACTTCTTGATCGCACCGGCCGGCGAGATGTGGTCGGTCGTGACCGAGTCGCCGAAGATGCCCAGCGCCTTCGCCCCCGTGATCTCGGCGATCGTACCCGGAGACATCGAGAAGCCGGCGAAGAACGGCGGCTCCTGGATGTAGGTCGATTTCGGGTCGAACTGGTAAACGTTGCCCGTGGTCGAAGGGATCTCGTTCCACTTCGGATTCTGGGCCGCGAAGTCCGTGTAGAGTTTGCGGAAGACCTCCGGCTTCAGCGCCGCCTGCAACTGGTCGCGTACTTCCTGCAACGTCGGCCAGATGTCCTTCAGGAGCACGTCGCGACCATTCCGATCGCGTCCGAGCGGCTCCTTCGACAGGTCGATGTCGACCCGGCCCGCCAGGGCGAAGGCCACCACGAGCGGCGGCGACATCAGGAAGTTGGCCTTGATGTTCTGGTGCACGCGGGCCTCGAAATTCCGGTTGCCCGAGAGCACCGACGCCGCGACGAAGTCGTTCTTCATGACCGCTTCCTCGATGGCCGGGTGCAGCGGGCCCGAGTTGCCGATGCAGGTCGTGCAGCCGTAGCCGACGGTCTGGAAACCGAGCTGGTCGAGGTAGGGCTGCAGGCCGGTCTTGGTCAGGTAGTCGGTCACGACCCGCGAACCGGGCGCCAGCGAGGACTTCACGACCGGATTCACCTTGAGGCCGCGCTCGACCGCCTTCTTCGCCAGCAGGCCGGCCGCGAGCATGACGCTCGGATTCGAGGTGTTCGTGCAGCTCGTGATCGCCGCAATCAGCACCGATCCATGCCCGATCTCGCCGTCGACGCGCTGTGCCTTGAGCGAAACCGCCGTCGAGGTCGGATGGTTGTTGGCCATCTCGCGCTCGGTGGTAAGGCTCGTGTCCTTGGCCGCGGCCGCCTCCGGCGAGACCGGACGCTGGCTGCCGCCGCCGCTCACGGGCTTCGTCCAGCCCTCGCCCGAGACGTGCACCGTCTTGTGCAGCTCGGCGAAATCCTTGCCAAAACCGTTTTCGGTGACCGGCTTCGAGAACGCCGTGACGAACTCCTGGCCCAGCTTCGGCAGCTCGATGCGATCCTGCGGCCGTTTCGGGCCGGCCACGCTCGGCGCCACCGTGGCGAGATCGAGCTCAAGGTCCTGCGAATAATCGATGCTGCCGCGGGCCGGGATGCCCCACAGGCCCTGCGCCTTGTAATAGGCCTCGTATAGGGCGACGTGCTTCTCGTCGCGGCCGGTCGCGCGGAGGTAGTTCGTGCACTCCTCGTCGATCGGGAAGAAACCCATCGTCGCACCGTACTCGGGCGCCATGTTTGCGATCGTGGCGCGGTCGACGACCGGGAGCGCCTTCGCGCCGGGCCCGTAGAACTCGACGAATTTGCCCACGACCTTCGCCTTGCGCAGCATCTGCGTGACCGTGAGCGCGAGGTCCGTCGCGGTGACGCCCTCCCGCAGCGCGCCGGTGAGGTGCACGCCGACGACGTCGGGCGTCAGGAAATAAACCGGCTGGCCCAGCATGCCGGCCTCAGCCTCGATGCCGCCGACGCCCCAGCCGACGATGCCGATGCCGTTGATCATCGTGGTGTGGGAGTCGGTGCCGACGAGGGTATCCGGATAGCAAACACCGCTGCCGTCCTGCAGCACGCCCTTGGCGAGGTACTCAAGATTGACCTGGTGGACGATGCCGATGCCCGGGGGTACGACCTTGAAGGTGTCGAACGCCTGCATGCCCCACTTGAGGAACTGGTACCGCTCGCGGTTGCGGGAGAACTCCAGCTCCAGGTTCTTCCGGAGGGCGTCGGCCGAGCCCGCGAAATCCACCTGGACCGAGTGGTCGACGACGAGATCCACCGGCACGAGCGGCTCGATGATCTTCGGGTTCTTGCCCATCCGCGCCACCGCGGAGCGCATCGCCGCGAGGTCCACCAGCAGCGGCACGCCCGTGAAGTCCTGCAGCACGATGCGCGCGACGACGAACGGAATCTCCTCCGTGCGCGGCGACTTGGCGCCCCAGCTCGCCAGGTCCCGGATCGCGCCGTCAGCCACGCGCTTTCCGTCGCAGTTGCGCAACAGCGACTCGAGCACCAGCCGGATCGACACCGGCAGGCGCGAGACCTTGAAACCCGACTGCTCGAGGGCGGGCAGCGAGTAGAACCGGTGCGCCGCGCCGTTCGCCTGGAACGTCTGCAGCGTGTTGAAGGGATTCGGGAGTTGGGCGGACATGCGGATAAAGGTTCGGAGAATGGGTGCGGCTTCAGGCCGTCTCCGGACGCGGGCCAAACCCGCGCCGGCGAGTGAGGTTCACCGGGCCAGCGCGGCCTTGACCGCGGCGAAATTCGGCAGGTCTTTCAGCGTCGGCGTCTGCTCCGCGTAGGCGATCACGCCTTCGCGGGTGATCACGAACGCCGCCCGCGCCGCCAGGTCGCCCGCCGCGCCGGCGACGAGCACGCCGTACGCCCGGGCGACGGTCTTGTTGAGATCGGAGAGCAGCGTGATCCCGATCCGATGCTGCTTCGCCCAGGCCTCCTGCGCGGCCGGCCCGTCGACGCTCACGCCGTAAACCGCGGCGCCGAGCTTCTCGTACTCCCCCAGCCCACTGGACTGATCGCACATCTCCTGCGTGCACACGGCGGTGAACACGGCCGGAAAGAACAATAACACCACCTGCTGGCGGCCGCGATGATCGCTCAGCTTCACCTCCTTCAGCCCGTCGGCGGTCCGGGTCTTCAGCGTGAAATCGGGAGCGGGAGTGCCGACGGCGAGTGGCATGGAGACAGGAGTGAGTCGAGGGAAGTGACGCGCGGAGGCGCGGGAGAAATGGCCTGCGACGTTGAGCCGCCGCCGTCGTCGCGGCAATGGGTTTTTCCGGATAGCAGCCGCGATTCTAGTTTGCCAACGCGGGCCATTAGCCGGGGTTGCGAGCGACTCCGAGCGGGGTGACCACGAAACACACGAAGTACACGAAAAGGAAACGGGCAGGGGGCCCACGGAACCCACGGACCACACGGAGAAACAACTCGAGCCTTCCATGTGCTCCGTGTGTTCCGTGGGCCACCCGACGTTTCCTGGGTTTCGTGTGTTTCGTGGTTCTCCTCTCCTCCCCAGCCCCTGAATCGCACTTGCGCGCCCGCGTCGTCCACGGGTTTACTGCCCGCTCCCGCAATGACGCTCCTCGAAGAATTGAAGTGGCGTGGCCTGCACGCCGACTGCACGGATTTCGACGCGCTTTCCCAGCGCATCGCCCAAGGTCCGATCACCGTTTATTGCGGTTTCGATCCCACCGGCGATTCGCTGCACGTCGGCCACCTCATGGGCCAGCTCACCCTGCGCCGGTTCCAGCTCGCCGGGCACCATGTCATCGCCCTGGCCGGCGGCGCCACCGGGATGATCGGCGATCCCTCGGGTCGCTCCACCGAGCGCAACCTGCTCACCCGCGACCAACTCGACCACAACATCCGGTGCATCAAGGTCCAGTTGACCCGCCTGCTCGACTTCGACGTGGCGGCGAATCCCGCGCGACTGGTCGACAATGCCGACTGGACCGCGCCGATGAGCTACCTGGAGTTCCTGCGCGACGTCGGGAAACATTTTTCGCTGAACGTCATGCTGGCGAAGGACTCCGTGAAGTCGCGGATGGAGGGTGACGGCGGCATCAGTTACACCGAGTTCAGCTACCAGCTCCTCCAAGCCTTCGATTTCTACCACCTGCGCAAGGTCTTCGGCTGCGAAGTGCAGATCGGCGGCTCCGACCAGTGGGGCAACATCACCGCCGGCACGGACTTCATTCGGAAAAAGCTGGGGGTGGCTGCCTGGGGCTGGACGTTTCCGTTGATCACGAAGAGCGACGGCACGAAGTTCGGTAAAACCGCGGGTGGCGCCGTGTGGCTCGACGCGGCCAGGACGAGCCCCTACCGCCTGTATCAGTTCTTCGTGAACACGGAGGACGCGAAGGTTTCCGAGTATCTCCGCAAGTTCACCTTCCTGTCCCGCGAGCAGATCGAGCCGCTGGAGGCCGCCCACGCCGCCAATCCGGGTGCCCGCGAGGCGCACCGCGCGCTCGCCCGCGAGGTCGTGCAGCTCGTGCACGGTGCCGAGGCGCTCGCCGGCGCCCTCAAGGCCAGTGAGATCCTGTTCGGAGGCTCTCTCGACGGCGTGAGCGAGGCGGTCTTCAGCGACGTCGTCGGCGAAGCGCCCACGAAGGATCTCGA
Source organism: uncultured Opitutia bacterium (assembly GCA_937952235.1). Classification (GTDB taxonomy): domain Bacteria; phylum Verrucomicrobiota; class Verrucomicrobiia; order Opitutales; family Opitutaceae; genus ER46. Next base: position 4,604 of record CALFZM010000254.1, read on the forward strand.
GCGCAGCACGCTGGACGGCGCGGGCCTCCCGCTGGTCGACGCCCTCGTGCACAGCGGTCTCGCGCCCTCGAAGGGCCAGGCCCGCAAGGACGTCGAGGGCGGTGGGATTTACGTGAACAATGTGCGCGCCGCCGAGATCGCGCGGCACCTCACGGCGGCCGACTTGCGGTTCGGAAAGTACGTCCTGCTCCGCAAGGGCAAGCGGACGTATACGGTGTTGCGGGCAACGTGACCGTCGGCGGAACCCTATGGCGAGGTGGAGCGGCGTGTCCCCACGCCGCTGGGTTGGCGCGCGCCGTGCCCGATGAAGAGCAGCCAGGGGACAGGCTGCTCCACCAGCCGGGCCTGCCGGAGTCGCTTCATGCCGCGACCTCAGTCAACACCATGCAGGCAGCCCTCAGATCGGCTTGTCCTCAAGTCGCTGCGGACGGCTCCGTCGCACCTCAGCCGCGTGAATCTCACCGGCCTCCGCCGGCGAGAAAAGCGAGCAGGTCGGCCATCGCCGTCTCGTCGATCGCGCTCTCGAGTCCTTCGGGCATGAGCGAACGACCGCTGCTGACGAGCGACCGGACTTCGTTGCGCAGGATCGTCTGTTCCGCGCCATCAAGTCCCACGAGCGTGAGGCTGTTGCCCGCCTCGCCGGTGACCATCCCGGCGACGGTGCGGCCGTCCAGCGTCGAGGCGGTGTAGAAAACGTAACGGTCCTCCACCGCGCGATTGGGATCGAGGATGTGCGCCAGCAGGTATGGCGCGCTGCGATCCTTCACCACCGCGAGATCGGGCCCGATCGCACGTCCCGGCACGGCGCCGAAAGCGTGGCACGCGCTGCACGCCTGCGCGAAGACCGTCGCGCCTTTCGCCGGATCCCCCGGGCGCTTCTCCACCGCGGCCTGGTAACGATCGATCACCCGCTGCCGGTCGCCGTCCATGCCGGCGTTCAGGATCTTCGCGGCGCGCTCAGCCACCTTCGGGTTGCTGCTCTGGGTGAGGGCGGCGCGGCGCGCGGGCCCGATCTGCGCCAGCATCGTGCGGTCCTGCTCCGCGCGATCCAGCAGCACATGCGCCCAGGCGAGGCGGCTCGTGAGCAAGTCGAGGATCGCCGCCCGCACTGCGCCGCTGTGGCCGTTCCAGCCGGCGAGCAGTTTCTCCGGCACCGTCGGCCGGTTGATCCGCCCCAGCGATCCGATCGCCGCGAGCTGCAGGTCCACCGGCACGGCCGGCGCGAGCAGGCGGGCGAGGGTTTCGACGTCCTCCGTCACCTGCGTGCGGCCGCGGCCCAGGACATTCACCGCGGCCAGCCGGACAGCCGGCGCGGCCGCGCTGTTCGCCGCCGCAACGCGCGCCGCGGCAAACACGCGATCCGCTCCGGTCAGCGCCGCTGCGAGCGGAGCGCCCCCGGAGGCATGCAATTGCGCGAGCGTCTTGTTGTTCCGCTGCAGCCAGTCGAGTAGCAGTCCAAGCGTCACGAACGCCTGCCGTTCGTCCGCGCCCGCCCCCGCCTTCGCGATGTCCTCCAGCAACGTCGTCAGCGCGCGCGCGTTCTCCGTGACCGCCGCGATTTCGATGAACAGCGGGTCGGCGCTGCGCCCCCCGGCGCCCAGTTCAGCGAGCAGCGTGTCCGCATGCACGAGCGCCGAGCTCATCGCCGCCGCGCGCAGGAAACGGTCGTCGGAACCGCGGAGCAGTCGCGCCAGCGCCGCGCCCGCAGCGGGTGCCGGCCACTCGCCCAATGTGTATGCGACCTGCATCCTCACCTGTGCGTCGGCGTCGTCCGCCAGCGCCGCCACCCGCTCCAGCAACCCCGCGCTGCCGGTCGCGGCAAATTCCTCGCTCAGGCGCACCGCCTGCCGGCGCACGCCCGGGTGCGGGTCGACCAACGCGCGCTCGACCGCCGCCGGCGTGAGCCCACCGAGCGTCGCCAGGCTCCACAACGCCTGCGCCCGCGCCTGCGGTCGCGCGGACTCCGCCGCGAGCCGGGCAAGCGCCGGAGCCGCCGCCTGCTCCCGCCGCCAGGTGAGTTGCTGCTGCGCGAGGTCCCGCACGAGCCCGCTCGGGTGATCGAGCGCGGCCACCAGGCCCGCCGCATCCGCGCGGTCGAGCCGCGGCACGGGTCGCAGGGTCGCACCCTTCGGCCTCACCCTGTAGATCCGCCCGGCGTTTTCCCCGGCGCGCACGTCGCCGAGCTGCTTCTGCCAGGCGTCGGGAATCCACTTCGGGTGCTCGATCACGAGCCGGTACATGTCGACGATGTAAAGCGCACCGTCCGGCCCGCCCCGGATCGCCACGAAACGTGACCAGAGGTCCTTCGACGCGAAAAATTCCGAGGTCTGCTCGCCCGCCGCACGCTCGCTCTTGAAAGTCGTGCCGGCCGGTCGCACCACCTCGCGGTGCACGAGGTTGTGCACGGGTTCGCCGACGAAGACGTTGCCCGCGTACTCCACGCCGAGCCAGTCGTCGCGGTAGATCATCACGCCGCACGCGGAGGTGATGTGGTTGAAACCGTGCGGGTCGTTGAACCGCGCGAAGGTCTCGCTCCGCGGAAAGATCCGGGCCGCGCCCGGGACCGACGCCACCGCCACGGTGCCGTTGGGGGGCGCGAGGTGGGGATTGCGTCGGAGGTAACGCTCCTCGAGCGCGTAGTGCCAGATCGGATTCGAGTTGTTGCAGCCGAACCAACTCCCCCAGTCGTCGCGGTTGCGCCCCACCTGCGAGTGGCCCGCCAGCAGTTCCGCGCGCCCGGTGTCCGGCCAGATGCGGAAATCGCGCCGGCCGAGCTCGATCACCGCCGGCATTTGCGGAGAGGTCACTTTCCCGCCGCTGTCGCCGTTGGCCATGTGCAGCGAGCCGTCGAGGCTCCACTGGAAACCGTTGACGAGATGCTGCTGGTTGCCCTCGCCGAGCCCGGAATACAGCACGGTGCGACGGTCGGCGCGGCCGTCGCCGTCGGTGTCCTCGAGATAAAGGAGGTGCGGGATCGAGGTGACCAGGACGCCGTTGCGCCAGGGCATGACGGAATTGGGGAAGCTCAGTCCGTCCGCGAACAGCGTCATCCGATCGTAGCGCCCGTCGCCGCGCGTAGATTCGAGCACGCGGATCCGGCCGCCCGGTTTGCCTTTGCCGTCCATCCCGTTCGGGTAGTCGGCCATCTCCACGACCCACATGCGGCCGTCCGCGCCCCAGGTGACGTCAACGGGATCCCTCACCTGCGGCTCGGCGGCGACGAGCTCAACCTCGAGGCCCGGAGGCACCGCGATCGCGGCGAGCGACTCGGCCGGGGAAAGTGCCCGGGGGAGCACCACTTTCGCCGGCGGTGGCACTTCCTTGTAGGCGAGCAGCGGCGCGGAAAGGAGACCCACCAGCGACGCCCACACGGCGATCAGGATCCTCCGAGGAGCCGGAGGTGGACTCGAGGCACGAAGCAACATGGGAACTCGTTTTCCTAGGGGAGAAGTTTCAACGCTCGGCTGCCAGGACCCGGGGGGCCCTCCAAGGGTGGCGGGCGGGATGACGCTTTCATGAAGCTCAACCCGGTGCATCACCAGTCTCAACTTCAGCGTGCAGGCGGCATACACCCGAACGGAGGTCCCGGCGCGGGACGGTACTTCGGCGCCGCGGGTACCCGAACGACGGTGCGCCCGCCCCGCAGGGGAAACGGAGGCGGACCGTCGTTCCAGGATCGTCATCCCGCGCCGCTGCACCCTTGATGGCGCAGGCATTCCAGCCGCTCCCATGCCGACATCGCTGCTCACTTTGTTCTGCGTCCGCTCCCTGCCGCTCGTGATTTCGCTTGTGCTGACCCGGCCGCTCGCCGGCGCGGAGCACATCGTTGCCCCGCCGCACGCAGCCATCTCCCCCGACGCCGGCCTCCTGATCCGGCAGGCGCTCCAAGCCGCCGGCGGTGAGGCCCACCTTCTCCGCCACTTCCAGATGAAGGATCGGGTGCTGATCGGCGAACAGGATACGGGGGCCGGCAACCATCGCGAAAGCGTACTGGATGCGCCTCGCGCCTGGTGGCTCAAGACGAAGTCGGGCCACAGCGAACGCACCGGCGAACCGGCCAAGTATCTCGTGTGGGCCTGGACGCTGCAGGCACTCGTCGATCCCGCGTCGCGGATCGAAGTCGTGAGCCCGGTCACCGAAGGCGCCATCACCCTTCGGGGCTTGCGGGTGAGCGGCAGCGTCAGTCCCGCCATGGAGCTCTACTTCGCCCCCGACTCCCACCTGCTCGTGCGGATCGACTGGAGAAACGACATCCATCGCTTCTCCGACTGGAAGACACTCCCGCGTTGCACGCGGTACTCAAGCCGCGTGGTCGGCTCGCGGAAGGCGACGGGAAAAATCTGGTACTTCGACGAGATCCTCGAGATCACGCCCCTGGACGCCCTGCCGGAAGGTCTCCCGCCGGTCCGTTGAGAGCGGCTTCGCTCCTCGGTGCGCGGGGGCGCCGGCGCAAACCGTCAGAAGAACATCGCTTCGCTCAGCGTCATTTCCGGACTGAGCAGCGCGATCGACGCGGGTAGCTTCGTGGCACCCGTGCCCAGGTCGGCCTCGAACCAGGCGTGGGTGGACGCAAGGTCGCCGCGCCAGCGAAAGTACCGCTCGGGACGGCCATAATCGAAACGGACCGCGAGGCTGCCCGACTCGTCCCTGCCCTGGTCCCCGGCGGAGAACGTCAGCGTATCGACCGGCGCGCCGCAGGCCGCGAGCCGCCGGCGAAACCAGGCGAGCAACACCCGCCCCTCCGCCGCCAGCGCGGCCGCGTGCACGACCGTCACACCCTGCAGCATCTCGACGAGCCGGGCCGGCGGATAGGCGGCGAGGAACTGGCCGATCGACTGCCGCACCGGCAGCAGCCGCGAATAAACGAGGTCGCGCGTCGCGGCCGGGTTGGGCCACGGGTACGTCAGGGCGTCGGGCGGTGCGATCGCGCTGTCGATCAACACCCGTTTCGCGCGCCCGAGCAGGTAGCGGTAGTCCGCCAGCCGGCCGCTGGCGGAAAACCGGTGCGCCCAGTAATACAGCGGCAGGTCGGTCGAAAGGCAGATCGACGCCTGGTTCTCGAGAAACGGCCGTGCGCTGCGGGAATAGCTCAGCATCACGAACTCGACGCACCGCTTGTCCGCCTTCGAGCGGCCGAGGAAGCACTCGCCGAAGATCTTCGCCCGCATCACCGGCTCGGCGATGTCCGTCGCGAGCGGGCACAGCACGACCACCCGGCTCGGGTACCGGCGGGAAAACTTCACCACGGTGTCGAACTGCGCCGCCGCGTCGGCGGGCGTGCTGTTCAGCCCGAGGTGCAGGACGACGTTGACC
>CALFZM010000255.1 GCA_937952235.1 uncultured Opitutia bacterium
CGCCACGACTTCACGACGATCGACCGGGTCGAGACCGGGATAGTCGATCGTGATGGCCTCCTCGATCCCTGCCCGCGCTTGCGCGCGGTCGCTTACGCCGGTGAGGAAATCGTCCGCCCGGCTGGCGAGTTCATCGATGATGGGACGCAGGTCCGACATGTCCCTGCAAGGTTTGGCACCCCGCATCGTTTTGCAACGATTCGCGCGGAGCGAAGCGGGGACTTTCTCCGGACGGGCGCCGGGAGCGATGCGCCGCCGCCCTGGCGGCGAGCAGGCCGACCGCTCCGCCGAGAAGGTGCGCCAGCGGCACAGGCGCGTAGCCGGCGCCGCTGGCAAACAGCGTGCGGGCAAACGCGATCTCGGCCACGCACTTCGCGCCCAGGCTGAGGCAGCCGGCCAGCCCCGCCAGCCGCGCGGCCCGCTCCGGTCGGTGCCAGAGCTGGCCGGCGAGCAGGGCGAACAGGGCGCAGTCGAGTCCCGAGAGCCCACGGTAGACGTCGAACTCCGGCAGCGCGGTCCACACGCCCACGGAAATCGCTCCCGCGGCGAGCAGGAGGGTGAGTGCCGTGGCCGTGCGCGAGTTCCGTTCGCAGGCGCAGCCGAGCGCCGCGAACACCGCCACATCCCAGCCGAGGTGATTGGCGTCGAAGTGCGTGAGGTGCGCCGTCAGCAACCGCCACAGCTCGCCGGCCTCGATGGCGGTGCGATCGAACTGCAGCGCCGCGGCCCATGCGGGCGGAAGCAGGTGCAGCGCGACGGCCACCGCGGCCAGGGCCGGCGTGAAAAGCGGAGTCCGGAAGGGCGGTTCCACGTGCGGGACCGTGTCGGGGTCTTGGCGCCGGCGCGTCACGACCGCGGTTGTGCCGGCGCGCGCCGGGCCGACGGAAGCGCACGTCCACCGCAGGTTGCACGGTCGCCGGAAGCAGGACGGCCGCAGCGGCCGAACGCCAGGCCGGCGGCGAGGATCGCGCCGGTGAAGAGCAGCCACCCCCAGGCGCCGCTGAGGTCGCCGCCGCCGTTGCCGCCTCCGCCCGGGCGGCTCACGTGCGCGGCGGGGGCGGGGAATGCGGGCTGGGCGGCGTCGACGCGTGCGGGACGCGCCGGTTGGGCGGCGCGGGTCGACTGCGCGGTGCGCTCCGCCGCCACCCGCGCCTGGTTGTCCCGCGCGATCCCCCGCCGCGCATGCGACGCGTCGTCGAGCACGATCATCGCCGTCTGGTCCGTCACGAGCTGGTACGCGACTCCGAGATCGCGCACGGCGTCACCGGCTTCGTTCGCCGGCTGCAGGCCCGCGGACGCCCGGGCCTCGATCTGCTCGATGAGCGAGAGCGCCCAGAGCCGCTCGATCTCCGGATGGTCGGTGTCGATCTCCGGCAGTTCCAGCGTCGTGGAGTAGACCTTGTCTTCGCCGCTCAACGAGGCGCGCAGGGTGACGGTCGACTTGCCTGCGCCTTCGTAACGGCCGAAGAGCACGAGCTGCTGTCCGCGGTAGATCTTCTGCGGCGCGTCGCCCGTGGTGTCGAAGACGCGCACCGGGCCGCTGAACTTGAAGGACGCATGGTGCAGCGCCTCGTGGGTGACCTTGCCCTTGGCCAGCATGATCTGGCCGACGATGTCGTCGGCATTGGAAACGCCGGCGTAGAAGCCGCCGCTCGCGCCGGCGATCGTGCGCATCAGCGGCCAGTTGGCGCTGTTGCCCATGAGGAAGCCGAACACCCGGACATCGACCTGCTGGAGCAACTGGTGAAACGCGGCCGGATCGACCACGCCCTGGTTGGCGACGCCGTCGGTCACGAGGACCACGCTCGCGGCGCGGTCGGCGTCGAGTTCCTTGAGTGCGAGGCGGAGGCCTTCGTGGAGGTTGGTGCCGCCGGACGGAGCGAGCGCCTTCACGGCGGCGACGGCCTGCTGCACATTTTCGGTCGAGGCTGACGTCCAGGGGAGCAGTTCGCGGGCCTGCTGGTTGAACGTCACGATGCGGAAGCGGTCGCGGGGCGACATGCAGCCGAGGGCCTGCGCGACGCCGCCGGCCAGGGTGGACAGCTTGCCCTGCATCGAGCCTGAGACATCGAGGACGTAGGTGTAGTCGGCGCCCTCGGCGAGCGGCCGGAGGTCGATGCCCGGCGTCACCACGAGCATGAACGTGCCCGGCTTGTCCCGGGCCGCCCGATACGGAATGACCTCGATCCGGCCGGGGAGGTTGTCGGCCAGGCGATAGTAGAGCACGAAGTCGCGGGTGAGGGTGGCGCCCGGCTGGTCGAGCGTCACGCGATACGTGCCGGCATCGAGCCGCTTGACGACGGCGGCGGTTTCGAAGCCCGGCGTGCGGACGTCGTCCACCGGCCAGGCGGACTTCAGTTCGACATTGATCGCAAGGCTGCCCTCGACCCGCGCGTTCGTGGTCCAGAAATTCCGCGCCACCTCGTCGGTGCCGCCCTCCTCGAGCGGGTACAGGTAGCGGCCGACGCCCGCATCGACCTCGAGCGGCTGGTAGTAGACGAAGCGCAACTGCACCTCCGCCTGCGCGCGCACCGGGGCGACGCGGAACTCGTACGTCTGGTAGCCGTTCTTCGTCGCCAGGCCGGCCTCGTTGCCGGCCTTTCGCTCCTCGGCGTAGGCAGCCTCGGCCTCTCCGCGCGGGCGCACCTCGCCCTGGAGCGTCTTCTCTCCCGTGACGATCGTCACCTCCGCCAGGCTGGCGCTGCGCGGCACCGGGAACGCGTAGATCGCCTCGAGGTCGGCGGCGTGCGGGTTGAAGAACGTCTGCAGCACCTCGGTCTGGGCGAAGCCGTTGTTCAGCGTGACGTTCACCTGGTGGGAGCGCGTGGCCAGTGGCGCGTGGCCGGAGCCGGCGGGAGTGAGCGTGCCGGCGGCGTGGACCGCCGTGGCGGCAACCAGCAGGAAGCCGAGCGGCCGGAGCAGGCGGAGGAAGCGATGGATTTTCATGGTTGAAGCGGGAACGAGCCACGTGGGATCCGTCCCCGTCACGCTCCTTTGCTCGCCTCGTGCCACGGGAGGGTCGCGTGGCGCTAGCGCCTGGAAACCACCGGGATGTCGTTTTCGCGCTGGTCGTGGCGGTTTGGGCCGTTAAGCAGGAAATGTCCAACGCCCGACAAAATATGTCCAAGACGTCCCTTCTGTTCTCCGGTCCGGATCGCGCTTTCGGCCACGCGGTGCGGGTGATGGCGGCGGCCAATCCGTTCCTGCCGGAGCGCATCGCGGCGGAACGCGCCGCGCTCGGGCCGGAGTTCGAGGAGCGCGGCGCGGATTGGAACACCCGGCCGCCCGCGAGCGGCACCGCCCGCAATCATGAACTCCTCCTCGCCCGTTGCCACGAGGTGCTCGCGCGGGCCCGGTCGCGGTGGCCTCGCGACGGGCGCGTCGCGCCGGATGACGCCTCCCTCTACGAGGCGATGACCGGGTTCTGGTTGTACCAGCGGTTTGCGCCTCGCTTCGACGCGCTCATCCGGACGGCATGGGAGGGCGGGGGAGGGCAGCGGGTGGATTTCTACCCGGCGTTTCGGGGCGAGGTGGAGGCGAGGCTGGGCGTGCCGGGCTGGGCGGAACGGTTCGGCGCCGGCGACCCGGCGCATCTCTTCGCGAGCGCGTTCCAGATCCGGCGCGCGTTCCACGGCATCTTTCGCTCGCTCGTCGGCGGATCCGCGCCGATGGCGCGGCTGCGCGCGGCGATCTGGCAGTCGATCTTCTCGCGTGACCTCGGGCGCTACCGGCGGGGGTTGCATGCGCGCATGGCGGACTTCGCCACGCTGGTGACGGGTCCGTCCGGCACCGGCAAGGAACTCGTGGCGCGGGCGATCGCGCTCTCGCGCTATGTGCCGTACGAGCCGCAGCGCGGCGGGTTCGCGGGGGATTTCGCCGCGGGATTCTTTCCGCTGAACCTCGCGGCCCTCTCGCCGACGCTGATCGAGTCCGAATTGTTCGGCCACCGGCGCGGCGCGTTCACCGGCGCCCTCGCCGACCGGGCCGGGTGGATGGAGGTGTGCCCGCCGTCGGGCGCGGTGTTCCTCGACGAGATCGGCGAGGTCGGCACGGACATCCAGGTGAAGCTGCTGCGGGTCCTGCAGTCGCGAACGTTCCAGCCGCTGGGCTCGACGGAGTCGCGCCGGTTTTCCGGCAAGATCATCGCGGCCACCAACCGCGACCTGGCCGACGAGATCCGGGCCGGACGGTTTCGGGAGGATTTCTACTACCGGCTGTGCTCCGACCTGCTTGCCACGCCGTCGCTGCGGGAGCAGCTCGATGCCGCGCCGGACGACTTGCGGACCCTGGTCTCGCACATCGCCGGCAGGCTGCTCGATGCGGAGGAGGCGGAGGCCTTCACTCGCGAGACCGTGGGCTGGATCGAGCGGCACCTGGGCCCGCGCTATCCCTGGCCGGGAAATTTCCGCGAGCTCGAGCAATGCGCGCGCAACCTGCTCCTGCGCGGCGAATATCGCCCGGCCGGTCCGCTCCAGCGCGCCGGCACGGACGACTGGAACGCGCTGATCGGCAGCGGCTCCCTGACGGCCGACGCCCTCCTGCGCCGCTATGTGCGGCTCGTGCATGCCCAGGCCGGTTCGATCGAGGAAACCGCCCGGAGGCTCGACCTCGACCGCCGGACGGTGAAGGCGAAGCTGCTCCCGCGGGCGGAGTGACGGGTCGGAGTCGGCCGTCGATCGCCGCCGCGCGCCACGCGGCCCGGCACTTCCGGCTTCCCCCGCCGGGCAATCGCCCTTGACTGCAGCGGTGATGCGCTGGCTCTCGAGCCCCCGTTGCTTCCGCTTCGCCACCGGTTCCTGGACGGCGCTGGTGCTGGCGTTTCTCCACCTGCCGATCGTCGTGCTGGTGGCGTACTCCTTCAACACCTCGCGGCTCAACGTCCGGTGGGAAGGGTTCACGCTGCGATGGTACGCGGAGATCTGGTCCAGCCCGGTGCTGCTGCGGGCGGCGGTCAACAGCCTTGTCGTGGCGGTGCTCACCGCCGTGATCTCGGTGGTGCTCGGCACGCTGGGGGCCTGGCTGCTGCACCGACATCGGTTCCGGGGGCGGCGCTGGCTCGAGGCGCTCGTGGGGCTGCCGATCGCGATGCCCGAGATCATCCTCGGGGTCAGCCTGCTCCTGCTCTTCAGCACCCTGGCCGTGCCGCTCGGCCACGGCACGGTGGTCGTCGCGCACGTCACGTTCTGCTTCCCCTTCGTCCTGCTCACGGTGCGGGCCCGACTGCAGGGCCTCGATCCGGCGCTCGAGGAGGCGGCGCTCGATCTCGGCGCGACACCCCTGCGGGCGTTCTGGCTCGTGATCGCCCCCGCGCTGCGACCGGCCATCACGGCGGGTGCGCTGCTGGCGTTCACCCTGTCGCTCGACGAGGTGATCGTGACCTATTTCACCGCCAGCCCGGGCGCGGCGACGCTGCCGCTGCGCATCTTCGGCCTCGCGAGAGTCGGGCTCAATCCGATGCTCAATGCGCTCTCGACCCTTTTCGTCGGCGCCGCCGTGCTCGCGGTGTTGCTCGCCCGCGACCAGAGGCGCACGTCCTCCGGCCCCGCCGGGGTCTGAGCTGCCGCCCTCCTTGACCGCCCGAACTCTTCCTCGCTCCTCCTTCCCATGCACCTGCGCCGACCGTTCCGTCTGTTGCGTCCGTCCCTCGCCGCCGCCCTGCTCGCCGCCACCGCGCTGGCGGCGCGGGCCGCGGAAAAACTGAGCCTCTTCGCCTGGTCGGAATACGTCCCGGCCCGCGTCATCGAGGGCTTCACTCGCGAGACCGGCATCCAGGTCGACTACGAGACCTATGCGTCGGGCGAGGAAATGCTTTCGAAGCTGCTCACCGGGGGCGCGGCGTACGATCTGGTGCAGCCGCCGGACTACATCGCGGAGGCGATGATCCGGAACAAGCTGCTCCGACCGCTCGACGCGGGGCGGCTCACGCGCCTTGACCAGATCGCGCCGGAAGTGCGGGCTCTGCCGCACGATCCCGGGATGAAGTACACCGTCCCGTACATGACGGGCACGGTCGGCATCGTCGTGAACACCGCGAAGGTGAAGGAGCCGGTCCGGGGCTACCGTGACCTCTTCCAGGAGAAGTACCGCAACCGGATCGTGGTGGTGAACGACAACCGGGAGATCGTGAGCTGGGCGCTCGTCACGCTGGGCCTCGATCAAAACGCGATCACGCCGGCGAACCTCGCGCGCGCCCGGCCGCTCGTGGCGGAGTGGATCAAGCTCGTGAAGGTCTTCGATTCCGACAGCCCGAAGACGCCCCTGCTCAATGGCGACGTCGATCTCGGCGTCGTCTGGAGTGGCGAGGCCGCGCGCCTGATCCAGGAGAATCCGAAGTTCACCTACGTCCTGCCCGTCGAGGGCTATCATCCCTTCGTCGATGTGCTCGCGATCCCGACCACCGCGAGGAACGTCGCCGCCGCGCACCGTTTTCTGGACTACCTCCTGCGGCCGGAGGTGGCCAAGCTCGTCTCGGACGAGTTTCCCTACACCAACCCCAATCTCGGCGCCCGCCGGCTGCTCACCCCGGCGCAACGGGCCAATCCCGCGAGCTATCCGCCCATGACGGCGTGGAACACGTTTCGCGACATCGGGCGCGCGGCGGCCGACATCGACCGGATGATGACCGACCTGAAGAACCGGCCGTGAGGTCCGGCGCCGCCACTCCCACCCGGGCTTCCGGCAGCAGGACGGGCTGGCTGCTCCTGCCGCTGGCGGGCTGGCTGGTGGCGTTCGTGCTCGCGCCGGCGCTGATCCTCCTCGTGATCAGTTTCGCGACCCGCGACGACCTCGGTCGCGTGGTGTTCGCGTTCTCGCTCGAGAACTATGGGCGCGTGTTCGATCCGGTGTATCTCGGCATCTTTGCGCGGTCCGTCGGCTACGCCGCGCTCACGACCGTGCTGTGCATCGCGCTGGCGTATCCGGTCGCCTGGCACATCGCGCGGCTCGGCGCCCCCTGGCGGCAGCGGCTGCTGCTGCTCGTGATGATCCCGTTCTGGACCAGCTTCCTCATCCGCACCTACGCATGGATCACGATCCTGAAGCAGGAAGGGCTGCTCAACGGCGTGCTGCGCCACGCCGGGCTCATCGCGGCGCCGCTCGAGTTCCTGTACACGCCCGGCGCGGTCGTGCTGGGGCTCGTCTATGCGTACCTGCCGTTCATGATCCTGCCGCTCTATGCAAGCGCGGAGAAGGTCGAGCCCTCGTTGATCGAGGCCGCGCACGATCTCGGCTGCGGACCCTGGCGGACGTTCGCGACCATCGTGCTCCCCCTCACCCGGCCCGGTCTCGCCGCCGGCGTGATGATGGTGTTCGTGCCGGCGATCGGGATGTTCGCGATCAGCGACCTGATGGGCGGCGCGCGGGTGCCCATGCTCGGCAACGTGATCCAGGACCAGTTTGTCGGTCAGGCCCGCGACAAGCCGTTCGGGGCGGCCCTCGGGGTGGTGTTCCTGCTGCTTTTCCTGGTCTCGTACGCGCTGCTGCGGCGGCGCGCGGAGGTGCGGCTGGGATGAGCGCGGCCGTCGAGTGGCGTGCGGTGCGGCGGCGCTTCGGGACCGTCACGGCGGTCGACGAGGTCAGCCTCGTCGTGCAAGCGGGGGAGTTTCTCACGCTGCTCGGGCCGTCGGGCTGCGGCAAGACGACCCTGCTCCGGCTCGCCGCGGGCTTCGAGACACCGGAAGCCGGCACGATCTGGCTCGGCGGTGCGGACGTCACCCACGAACCGCCGTTCCGGCGCGATGTGAACCAGGTGTTCCAGAGCTACGCCTTGTTTCCCCATCTTACCGTCCGGGACAACATCGCCTTCGGCCTGCGCCGGCAGGGACTTCCCGGTGCGGCGGTGACGGCCCGGGTCAGGGAGGCGGTGGAGCTCGTGGCGCTGCAGGGTTGCGAGGCCCGCTGGCCGCACGAACTCTCCGGCGGACAGCGCCAGCGCGTGGCGCTGGCCCGTGCGCTGGCGCCGCGCCCGGCGGTGCTGCTGCTCGACGAGCCCCTGTCGGCGCTCGATGCGCGCCTGCGCCGCACCATGCAGGAGGAACTCAAGCGGCTGCAGCGGCAGGTCGGCACCACGTTCGTGTTCGTGACGCACGACCAGGATGAGGCCATGGTCCTCAGCGACCGGATCGCCGTGCTGCAGGCGGGACGGCTCGTCCAGGTGGGCACCGGTCCGGAACTCTACCGCCGCCCGGCCACGGCGTTCGTCGCGGAGTTCCTCGGGCTGACCAACCTGCTCCCGGCCGTCCGCGCGGGGGAGGGCTGGCGTATCGACGCGGCGGTGACGCTCGCATCCGCCGCGGCCGGGGCCGCGGCGCCGGCGTGGATTTCCGTGCGGCCCGAGCGGGTCGCGCTGGCGCCGGCGCCGCCTCCGGGACCGAACGGATTTCGCGTGCGCGTGGAGGAGACCGTCTTCCGGGGCGCCCTGGAGCAGCTCACCGTCGTCACCGACGGCGGCACGCGCCTGCTGGTGCTGCGCGCCGGCGGCTGCCCGGCGCAGCCCGGCCAGCTGTTCTGGGCGGGCGTCCCGCCGGAAGAAGTGGTGACCGTCGGCGCCTAGCCGGGACCCTTCCGCAGCCGGGGGGCAAAATTCGCTCTCCGGCATTGCCAGTCCCGGAGGGGCCGGCACCTTTCCCGTGTGATCTCGTCGATCGCGTTCCGCAACTTCCGTGCCCTGCGCAACACGCAGGTGCGCCTCGTGCCCTTCAACGTCGTCATCGGGCCCAACGGCAGCGGCAAGACGAGCCTGATCGAGGCGGTCATGCGGCTTAGCACCCTCTCGAAGCTCGGCCTCGGCACCGGCGAGGTCGAGACGAAGCTGCCGGGCGGGCCGGAGATCGACGTGACGTTCGACGAGCCGTTCGCCGGCGTGGTCGTGCACATGAGCTGCGTGTCCGATGTCCGCTGCGACGCGCTTCGCGTCGGCGTGCGGGATGTCGGGCGCTGGCCCGAGCTCCAGGCCGAGCTCGGGACGATCCGCTCCTACGTGCTGGACCACGAGGCCCTGGCCCGCGTGGCCAGGCGCGGCGACGGGGCCGAGCTGGGGCGCACGGGCGACAACCTCGCCGCCGTGCTCGCGCACCGGCGGGACCATGCCCCCGCGGCGTTTGCCGACCTGACGGGCGAGATGCTGCGGCTGATGCCGGAATTTCGCGAGCTGGTGCTGACCGAGCTGCCGGAAGGCGGCGTCGAGTTCGGCCTGAGGCTGATCGACAACGGGCTGGTGCCAGCCGCGGAGCTGTCGCAGGGGATGCTCTACCTCACCGGCATCCTCGCCCTCGCGTACGACCCCGATCCGCCGCGCCTGCTGTGCATCGAGGAGGTCGATCGCGGCATTCATCCGCGGATGCTGCGGGCGCTGCGCGACCTCCTTTACCGGCTCAGCTATCCCCAGGCGTCCGGGGTTGCCCGCCGGCCCGTGCAGGTCATCACCACCTCGCATTCGCCCTACTTCATCGACCTGTTCCGGGATCATCCCGAGGAGGTCGTGATCTCGCACAAGCACGGCCGCGCGGCGACCTTCTCCCGGCTGATCGACCGGCCCGACCTGGGTGAGCTGCTGCGTGACGGCTCGCTCGGCGACATGTGGTTCAGCGGCATCCTGGGAGGCGTGCCGGAGGAGGGATGAAGGTCGCGCTGCTGAGCGAATCGCCCGCCGACGAAGCGGCCCTGCGGGTCCTGGTCGCGGCCCTGCTGCCGGACGCGCTGCAGTATGTGGGACCCGGATACCGTGCGCGCGGCTGGCCCAACGTTGGCCAGGTGATGCCATCCGTGCTCCGGCACCTGCACTTCAACACGGACGCGGAGGCCCTCGTCGTGGTGGTCGATTCCGACGACTCCGTCGTGCACTCCCCCGCGCACGATGCCCCCGGCTATTTCCACCCGCAGTGCCGCATGTGCCAGCTGCGGGCCATCTACCGGCTGACGACCCGCAGGCTCCCGCCGGCGCAGGGGCGCGACCGCGTGGTGCGCGCGATCGGAGTGGCGGTGCCGGCGATCGAGGCGTGGTATCTCTGCGGCCGCGACGCCACGGTCAGCGAGGCGGCGTGGATCGAGGGCCAGGAACGCGGCCGGCTGCCCTACGACCGCGCCGATCTGAAGCGCCGCGTCTATGGGACGGACCGGCCTTCGCTGGTGCTGCAGACGGCCGTGGCCGTGCGGGAGGCCGAGCGCCATCGTCGCGATCCCCGGCGGCTGGAGAACGATTTTCCGGGATTTGCCGCGCTCGCGGCCGACCTGCGCCGGATGCCGCCGCGGACTGACGCGCGCTGACCGCCGCGATCGGTTTCCGCCGCCGCGCGAGCCTGATATCCTTGTGTCCGCCCGAAATCCTCCCGCATAAGGAATCCGCGCGTATGCCTCCCCCGCTTTTCCGCCGGCGCACCTACCTGCCGTACGTCCTCGAACTCATCGCCAGCCTCGTGGCCCGGGCGCTCTACCGGGTGCGCACGAGCGGCCTCGAGCACCTTCCCCGCGAGGGCGGCGTCCTGCTCATCTCGAACCACATCTCGTACGCCGACGTCGTCGTGCTCCAGCTCGTGTGCCCCCGGCCGATCCGGTTCGTCGGGTACCGCGGCCTGCGCCGAAATGCCTTCTTCAACTGGTGCTTCGAGATCAGCGGCTGCCTCAGCATGGCGCCCGAGCATCCGATGGAGGGCGTGCGCGCGGCGGTGCGGGCGCTGCGGCGCGGCGAGCTGGTCTGCCTCTGTCCCGAAGGGCACATCTCCCGCACGGGCCAGCTGCTCGAGATCAAGGAGGGCTTCGAGCTGATCGCGCGGCTGGCGTCGGCCCCGGTCATGGCGGCCTCGATCGACGGGCTGTGGGGCTCGATCTTCTCCTTCGCCGGCAACAAGTACCTCTGGAAATCGCCGCGGCTGAAGCCCACGCCGGTGTTCATCGCCTTCGGCCGGCCCACGCCGCCGGGGGAGGTTTCGGCCGAATGGGCGCGCCGGGAGCTGCTGGACCTGGGCGAACGGGCCTTCAACGAGCGGCCCGTGCTGAAGCGCCACCTCGGGCGGGAATGCGTGCGCGCCATCACCAAGCATCCCGGCCGGGTGGCGATCGTCGATCGCACGTTCCAGCGCCGGGCGCTCACCTGCGCGCAGCTCTACGCCGCGGCCGCCGTGCTGTCGCGCCGGATTCGCGCGACGGTGCCGGAGAAGCGGGTCGGGATCGTGCTGCCCACCGGGGCGGGAGCCTTCATCGCCAATCTCGCGATCGCCTGCGCCGGCAAGGTGCCGGTGAACCTCAACTTCACCGCGGGCCGCGCCGCGCTCGAGACGAGCCTCCGGATCGGCGGCATCAGCACGGTGCTCTCCGCCGAGGCGATGCGGGCCAAGGTGCCGAACTTTCCCTGGCCCGAGCGGACCCTCGACCTGAAGGCCGAGATCGAGGCCGCGGGCGGGAAGAAGGCAATGCTGCCCTGGCTGCTCGCCGCCTGGCTGCTGCCCAACCAGTGGTGCGCCGGGCTGCTCGGCACGCCGGCGGTCGGCGACCGCGCGGAGGCCGGACTGCTCTTCACCAGCGGCAGCTCGGGCGAGCCCAAGGGAGTGGCGCTGACGCACCGCAACATCCTCGCCAACTGCGCCCAGATCTCGTCGCTGTCCATCCTGCCGGAAACCTGCGTGCTGCTCGCGTGCCTGCCGGTGTTCCACAGCTTCGGCTTCACCGTCACGCTGTGGTACCCGCTGCTGCGCGGCTCCCGCGTCGTCACGATCCCGAGCCCGCTCGAGACGCGCAAGATGGTCGACGCGATCCGCGACGAGGAATGCACGGTGCTGATCGCGGCGCCGACGTTCGTGCGCCCGATCCTGAAGAAGGCGGAGTCGGCCGAACTGCGCTCGCTCGACCTCGTCGTCACCGGCGCGGAGAAGCTGCCCGCCGACCTGCACCAGTCGTTCCTCGAGCAGTTCCACATCGACATCCTCCAGGGCTACGGGCTCACCGAGACGACCCCGGCCGCCAACATCAACCAGCCGCACCCGCCCGTCGTGACTTCGACCAACGAGCCCCAGGTCGGCAAGCGCTATGGCTCCGTCGGCCGCATGATGCCCGGCATGACGGCGCGAATCATGGATCCGGATACCGGCCGCGACCTCCCGCTGCAGGAGACCGGCGTGGTGCTCTTCCGGGGACCCAACGTCTTCGGCGGCTACCTGGACGATCCGGACAAGACGCGCGCGGCGTTTCGCGACGGCTGGTTCGTCACCGGCGATCTCGGGCGGTTCGATTCCGAAGGCTTTCTCTTCATCGAGGGCCGCCTCTCGCGGTTCTCGAAGATCGGCGGCGAGATGGTGCCGCATGGCACCGTGGAGCAGAAGATCGTCGAGGCCTTCGGCTGGGACCAGCTCGACAGCCTCGCCGCCTTCGTCACCGGCATCCCCGATCCCGCCAAGGGCGAGGCGCTCGTGCTCATCACGACGCAGGACGTCACGGTCGAGATCGTCCGCGGCAAGCTCGCCGAGCTTGGCGTGCCGAACCTCTGGGTGCCGAAGATCATCCGGCGCGTGGAGGCGATCCCGATGCTGGGCACCGGCAAGACCGACATGAAGCGCTGCCGGGAGCTGGCGCTCGAGGTGGGGAAGTAGGACGGCACCCGGCAGCGTGAGCCATGACGCCTGATCCTGGACCGCCGGGCGCGGGCCGCGCCGTCGGCCGCGGCCGGTACGCGATCCGCTGACCCTTCGCATGCGCCTCGACTGTCACCTTCATGTCGTCGGCAACGGCACGGGCGGGACCGGGTGCTGGTACCGGCCGCGCGGAATCACGCGCTTCGGGGCGCCGCTGATGCTGCGCAATGTCGGGCTGCCGCGAGCGGCGCTGCGGGGCGACCTCGAGGGGCTGTACGCGCGGCAGATGCTGCGGTTCATCCGCGAGTCGTCGCTCGACGGCGCCGTGGTCCTCGCCCAGGACGAGCCGCACACCGCGGAGGGTCGGCGGATCGACGGCGTGGGCTCGTTCTACGTCCCCAACGACTTCGTCCTGGGCCTGGCGCGGCGGCACCCGGAGTTCCTGCCGGCCGTGTCGATCCACCCGGCGCGGAGCGACGCCCGCGAGGAGCTCGAGCGGTGTCTTGCCGCCGGGGCGGTGATGCTGAAGTGCCTGCCCAACTGCCAGAACATCGACTGGAACGACCGCCGCTACACGGGCTTTCTCGAACGCATGGCGGAGAGCGGTCTCATCCTGCTCGCGCACACCGGCAGCGAGCGCACGCTGCCCGTGCTCGACGCCCGGCTGGCGAGCCCGCGCGTGCTCACGCGGGCGCTCGAGATCGGCGTGACGTGCATCGCGGCGCACAGCGGCACGGGCACGGCGATGCTCGATCCGTGTTACTTCGAGGAGTTCGTGGCGATGACGCGGCGGTTTCCCCGGCTCTACGGCGACAACAGCGCCCTCGCGTGCTGCAACCTGCGCGGCAAGCCCGCGGTCCTGCGCCGCATGGTGAGCTCCGAGCTCGCGGGGCGCATCCTGCACGGGAGCGACGTGCCGGTGCCCGTCAGCGCCTTCACGCTCTGGCTGGGCGGCGCGGTATCGTGGCGGCAGTGGCGGTCAAGTGGGCGGCTGCCGAATCCGCTCGAGCGGGACGTGCAGATCAAACGCGCGCTCGGCTTCGGCGACGCCACCTTCACCGGACTCGCGCCGCTGCTGCGGGTGAAACCGCGGGGCGGCCCGGGCTTCAGCCCGCCGGCAGTTCCAGCGTGAACGTGGCGCCGCTGCCGGGACCGTCGCTGTGAGCAGTGAGGTCCCCGTCCATCGCCCGCGCCGCCGCGAGGGACGAATGCAGTCCGAACCCGTGGCCGCCCGGGCGCGTGGTGAAGCCGTGCGTGAAGATGCGCCCGAGGTTGCGGGCGGGAATGCCGATGCCGTTGTCCGTCACGACCAGGCGCACGCGGCCGCCGTCCCCCGGGCCGATGCGCACCGTGACGACCCGCGGTGACGCCCCGCCCTCGACCACGGCGAACTTCGCGTTGCGGATGAGGTTGATCAGGATCTGGAGCACCTTGGACTTGTCGGCCCGGACCGGCGGCGCCGCGGCGAACTCGCGCACGCACCGCACTTCGTGCCGCTCGAGCGAACCGGCGTTCATGCGCAGGGCGTCCTCCATCAACTGCGCGGGATCGTGCAGCGCGATCGTGCCCGCGGTGGTGTGGCACGCCTGCTGCATGCCGACGATCTCCTTGATATGGTCGATGCTCTGCTGGAGCGACGAAAGTTCGCGGCGCAGCCGTTCGCGTTCGTCGAGCCAGTGGCGGCCGAGCGAGGCGATGAACTCGGGCACGAGCCGGCCCTTGGGATCCGCGGTGAGGTAGTGCCCGAGGTCGCCGGCATGGGACTGCAGGAGCTCCGAGACGCGCTCGAGGCTGGCGGCCTTCGACTGGGCCAGGCCCGAGGCAAGCACGCCCGCGGCGACGTTCACGCTCGTGAGCACGTTGCCCACGTTGTGCAGCACGCCCGTGGCGACCTCGGCCATGCCGGCGAGGCGCGAGGCATGGGTGAGCTCGCGGAGGGCCTGCTCGAGTTCCAGCTTGATCGTCTGCGTCTCGGTGACGTCGGTGCAGAGGCCGAAGGTGCCGACCACGGCGCCCTGTTCGTCGCGCAGCGGGAGCTTGCTCACCTCGGTCCACGCTTCGCGGCCGTCGCGGAAGGCCGTATGTTCGAGCCGGGCGAGCCGGGGTTTCCCCGAGGCCATGATCTCCTCCTCGTCCGCCCGGGCGGCACGGGCGTGGTCCGCGGTGAAGAAATCGGCGTCGCTCAGGCCCAGCATGTCCTCCGGTTCGCAGCCGTGCCGGTGCGCCTTGGAGTGGCTGACCGCGATGAAATGGCTCGCGGCGTCCTTGAAGAAGACGAAGTCGGGCACGTGCGCGAGGAACGCCTCCACCAGCGTGCGGTCGAGCGGCGGCGCGGGCCGTTCCGGCGGTTCGAACGGGACGGAGGAACCGGAGCTCATGCGGCGGCGGGCAGTTCGAGGGTGAACGTGGCGCCCGCCCCGGGACCGGGGCTCGCGGCGGTGAGCGTGCCCCTCATCTCCCGGGCGGCGTTGGCGGCGGAGTGCAGGCCGAAACCGTGGCCGCCGGCGCGGGTGGTGAAGCCCTGCGCGAAGATGCGCGTGAGGTTCTCCGCGGGAATGCCGACGCCTTCATCCGCGACGATGAAACGCACGCGGTCGCGCGCCGGCGTGGTGGCGAGGCCGAGCCGGATGCGCCGGTCGGCGCCTCCGTGCGCATCACAGGCGTGTTGGGCGTTGCAGATCAGGTTGACGAGGATCTGCACGACCTTCGCCCGCTCCCCGCAGAGGGCGGGCACGGGATCGTAGTCGCAGGTGATGTTCAGGTCGTGGCGCTGGAGCGCGTCGGCGCTCATCCTCACCGCGTCCCCCAGCAGGTCCGCGGCCTCGAGGTGCTCGGTGACGCCGCCCACCTTGGCGTAGCGCTGCTGCATCGCGACGATCTCCTTGATGTGGTCGATGTTCTTCTGCAGCACCTGCACCTCCTGGCGCAGCCGGCTGCGATTCTCGACGGCGTGTCGCGCCAGCTGGTGCACGAATTCGCCGATCTGCCGGCCCCGCGGGTCCTCGTCGACGAAGCGGGCGAGGTCGCCGCCCTGCGCCTGCAGCAGCTCGCCCAGGCGCACGAGGCTTTCCGCCTTCGTCTGGCGCAGGCCGGCGCCGATCATCGCGGCGGAGACGTTGAGGCTGTTGAGCACGTTGCCGACGTTGTGCAGGATGCCGTTGGCGAGCTCCGCCATGCCGGCCGAGCGCGATACGGCGGGCAGTTCGCGGCGGGCCTGCTCGAGGGCGGCTTCCATTTCCTTCCGGCGCGTGACGTCCTTGCGCACGGTGAAGGTGCCGATGATCGCGCCGGTCGCATCGCGGAGCGGCAGGCGATGCGCGACGAACCAGCGCGCGCGGCCGTCGGGCCCCGTTTCCGCCTCGAGCCGGCCGCAGACGGGCTGCCCGGTGCAGAGGATGCGCTGCTCCTCGGCGTGCAGCGCTGCGACGGTGTCCGGCTGGAAGTCGGCGGCCGTGCGCCCGATGATGTCCGCGGCGGACTGGCCGCCCAGGTAACGCACGAGCGAACGGCTGAGCGCGAGGAACCGCGACGCGCGGTCCTTGAAACAGATGTGGTCGGGGACGTAGTCGAGGAAGGTCGAGACGAGCATCCGGTCCGAGGGCGCCCCGGACGGCGCGCCGGTCGGCAGGGCCGCGGCCTTCATCGGGCCAGGACCAGGTCCGCGCCGTGCGCGCGCGGCACGTAGCGGTCGAGGACGGCCCGCAGGTCTTCGGGCCGGACCGGCTTGGGCAGGTAGTCGTCCATGCCGGCCTCGAGGCAGGCTTCGCGATCTCCCACCATCGCGTTGGCGGTCATCGCGATGATCCGCAGCTCGCGGGGGAAGGACGGATCGCCCGCCGCCTGCGCGGCGCGAATCAGCCGGGTGGCCGCCATGCCGTCCATCTCCGGCATCTGCGCGTCCATGAGCACGAGCACGTAGGGCTGCCGGCGGATGGCCTCGATCGCCTCGCGTCCGTTGCCCGCGAGATCGGCGGCAAAGCCGAAGTTGCGCAGCTGCAGCAGCGTGACCTTCTGGTTCACGGCATTGTCCTCGACCACCAGGACACGCGCGGGCGCGACGGTGGCAGGAGCGGACGGCGCCGGAACCGGCATCGGCGGCGTGCTGGTGCGGCCCGCCGGCTTGCGCGGCGCGCCCAGCACGCGGGCGAGCGTGTGCCGCAGCTTGTCCGGGTGCACCGGCTTCAGCTCGCACGCGGAGAGACCGTAGTCGTCCATCTGCGCCGGCGTCAGCCGTTCCCCGCGCGAAGTCAGGAGCACCAGGCCGGGCCGGGGCAGGTCGGGCTCGCCGTTGATGAGGACCGCGAGGCCAAGGCCGTCGATCTCCGGCATGTGATGATCGAGCAGCACGACGTCGAACGGCCGGCCGGCCCGCACCGCGGCGTGCAGTTCCTCCATCGCGGCCCGCGCACCTTCGGCCGTGCGGTGGGAGAGCTGCCAGGCGGTGCACAGGTGGACGAGCAGCTTCCGGTTGGTGGCGTTGTCGTCGACGATCAGCACGTGCTCGTCCCCGAACGCGGGCGGCCGCGCCGCGTCGGGCAGCGGATCGAGCGGGCTCTCAAACGTCGCGGTGAACCAGAACGTCGAGCCTTTCTCCCCGTCGCTTTCCACGCCGATCTCGCCTTGCATGAGCTCGGCCAGGCGCTTGCAGATCGCGAGCCCGAGCCCGGTGCCGCCGTAACGGCGGGTGGTGGAGGAGTCGGCCTGGACGAAGGGTTGGAACAGGTTGGCCTGGACGGAGGCGGGCACGCCGACGCCGGTGTCCCTCACCTCGAAGCGCAGCACGGGCCGGCCGTCACGTTCGCCATCGGGCGTCACGCGCAGCACGACTTCGCCGTGCGGAGTGAACTTGATGGCGTTGCCGACGAGATTGAGCACGATCTGCCGGAGCCGCACCGGGTCGCCGCGCACGCGCGCGGGCACTGCCGGGTCGAGCTGCATCACGAGTTCTAGGCCCTTGCTGCCCGCGGCGTCGGCGTGCAGGTCGAGGGCCAGCTCGAGGTGCTCGGCGAGGTCGAAGTCGATCGCCTCGAGCTCCAGGCGGCCGGCCTCGATCTTCGAGAAGTCGAGGATGTCGTTGATGATCGTCAGCAGTGCCTCGCTGCTGTGGCAGAGCGTGTCGGCGAGGTCGCGCTGCTCGGCGGTGAGGCCGGTCGAGAGCAGCAGGTTGGCCATGCCGATCACGCCGTTCATCGGCGTGCGGATCTCATGGCTCATGTTGGCGAGGAACGCGCTCTTTGCCCGGTCGGCGCTTTCCGCGGCGTTCTTCGCGCGCTTGAGATCCACTTCCGTGCGGAGACGCCGAAGGATCTCGTCCTGGAGGGCGCGGTTCGTCGCCTCGAGCGCGGCGGTGCGCTGCCGGACCCGATCCTCCAGCTCCGCGGCGTGCGCATGGGTCTGTTGGATGAGATTCCACTTCTCGGTGAGCGCGTTCGCGAGTTGCAGCACCTCGATCGTGTCGAACGGCTTCTTCAGGACGACGAGCCGGTCGGACTTCCCCAGGCGCGCGAGGATTTCCTCCCAGGAGTAGTCCGCATACGCCGTGCAGATCACGATCTGCAGGTCGGGTTCCGCCTTCCAGAGCTCGAGCGTCGTCTCGACGCCGTCCCAGCCCGGCGGCATGCGCACGTCGACGAAGGCCATCGCGTACGGCCGTCCGGCGGCGATCGCCTGCTGCACGCGTTCCAGCCCTTCCTGCCCCTGGTGGGCGCTGTCGACCTCGAAGCGGGCGCTCGTGGCGGGCACGGCCGGCGGGTCACCCAGCAGCTCGGCCTCGAGGCTCGCGAGCGCCTGCGCGGCACTGCTGACCTCCGGGCAAAGGATCTTCCGCACATCCGCGTGGATGGCGGGATTGTCGTCAATCACCAGGACGCGGTTGTTCCGCGCGGCGGGCTCGGACGACGTTGGGTGCATGGGCTGGAAGTGACCGACTGACAAAGGTGAATAGCCGGTCAATCGGCTGGGGTGACGAAAGGTTTAGCCCCTTATCCGGCGCGGCGGACGCGGAATATCCTGACCGGCCGGACGGTGCGTAGTCTCCGCACTGCCGCGGGCACCCGCCCAGATCGGGCGAAGTGGCTCAACCGTGCGCCGGGGGCGCAGGTTCGGCCGCGGCAGGCGCCTGGAAGACGCTGGCCCGGCGGCGGCCGCTGCGGCCCGCGGGCGCGGAACGCTCGGCTACGGGTTTGTACGCCCGCCGGCGGTAACCGGATCGAAGGGGGTCGGAGGCGCACCGAAGCTGGAATTCCTGCATTCGGTCGAACAGCTCGAGCAACTGCGCGGGCCGCTCGTACCGGTCGAGGCCGGCGCGCTCGAGCACCAGGAGCAGCTCGTGCGTCGCCTCCAGGGTCGAGAGGCAGCCGGGATGCGGCTGCTGCTTGATGACGTAGCGGCTCGGAGCGCCGGGGGTGAACATGATCCGAGGCAGCCGTTGCAGGCTCGGGCTCAGGCGCAGCATTTTCCGACCGAGCGACCAGGTGGCGTCGAGCAGGAACACCCGCAGCCGCCGTCCGGCAAGGGCAGCCTGGAGCGACGCCAGCCCCGGGCGCTCGCCGTCTTCGCGCCCGGAACCCAGGTCCAGGGCCTCGCGCCCTGGGTAGAGCAGGACGGGGAAATGGGCCGCATCGCGGATCAGCTCCTGCACCGGCTCGTGCGCATCGAAGCCGACGCCCATGTGGATCTCGCTCTGCGCGAGGCACAGGTGCGTGAGCCGGCCGGTCGCGGCTTTCTCGTGCTTGAACTCCTTCGGGTGCATCAGGAACACGAAGTGGGTCCGGGTCTCCATGCGCGTGACCGAGCCGCACCAACAAAGGTCGCGCGGCCAGAAGCAGCGGTAGCAGGTCTCGCGCATGGCGCAGCGGATCAGCGCTGGTTCGGACGTGCACCGGGCGCGGCCGGCGGCCGCGGCAGCCCGGGTGGCAGCTTCCTGCCGAGCGCGTGATCGGCGGGCGTGAGCCCGCGGCGATAGCCTTTGAAAGCGTAGGGCGCGGGTTCGTAGGGATCCACGTAACGGACGTCGGCGCGGGCGGGAATCTCGAGTTCGAAGCCCCAGTACACCGCGTTGACCACCAGTCGGCGCAGACCCTCGTTGGCCAGGTCCGTGGCGGCGCCGAGCGTGGTGCAGAACACCCGGTTGGGCCGCCCGGTCGCGGGCGTGTGGATACGCGTCCACGCGACCGGCATCGCCGGATCGTTGATGCCCTGCTCGCGCTGGTCGGCCTTGCGCGTCTTCTTGTAGTCGTCGGGCGGGTCGTCGGGCCGCATGCCCTTCAGCACCAGGCCGCGCAGGAGGATGCGGGATCCGGCGACGGGATGGGTTTCGTAGACCCCCGAATCGCCGAAGACGCCGGAGACGCCGCGCAGGATCGGTTCGTGCTCCGCGCCGGGCTCGATCACGCCCCGGGTGGCGCCCCGCCGGTTGGGTCCCCAGTGGCTGACCCAGTTTTCCCCCAGCACCTGGCGGCCGAAATCGTTGTAGGCCTTGTACGCTCCCGGATGCGCGGCGGGGAAGCGGAATGCGTGCGTGCTCGTGCGCAGCGCGACGATCGGCACGCCGCGCGCCACCGCGGCGGCGAACCTCCGCATCGCGTCATCGGGCCACTGGCGGAAGCGCAGCGCCATCACGATGCCGTCGGCAGAGTCGAGCGCCCCGCTGTCACCGACGCTCGCGTTGTTGTCGGGATTGATCGTCCCATCCGGGTCCAAGGCGAACAGCACCGTGCACCGGAATCCGTGCCGCTGGCTGAGGAGTTTGGCCAGCATCGGCAGGCCCTCCTCGCCCCGGTATTCCTCGTCGCCGGTGAGAAACACGAGATGCCGGCCCGCGCCCGGGCCCGGTCCGGCCGGGTAGGAGATCGAGGCGGGGGCGGCGGCGCAGGACGCGGCCCCGGCGCCGGCGAATGCGGCGACGGCGGCGAGCAGCGAAAGCAGGACGCGGGGTGACGGCATGAGGCGTTGCTGCGGGGGAACCCCGGGCGGGTCAACTCCACGACGGCGGGCGCGCGGTGGACAATGCCGCGGTTCCGGGTTCAGTGAGGCCCGCCTGCCCCATGCACCTCGCGCTCCGACTCGGTTCCGCCGTCCTGCTGCTGTTTGCCGCCGCCCGGCCGCTGTCCGCGGCCGACGCCGCTCTCCACCGCCCGCCGGAGGCGGAATACGGCCGGCTGGCGCGGCCGAGCCGTGACGGGATCGGGAAGACGTTTTTCGGCCGCGAGATCTCGCAGGTGATGGGGCATCTCGGCGCGGGTTGGCTGGAGCGGCCCGAGCGCGAGCAGGAGGAGCGCACCGACCTGCTGCTGCAGGCGCTCGCGCTCCGCCCGGGGGAGGTCGTGGCCGACATCGGCGCCGGCAGCGGCTACTACACCTGGCGGATGGCCCGGCAGGTCGCGCCGGCGGGCCGGGTGCTGGCCGTCGACATCCAGCAGGAGATGCTCGACCTCCTCGCCGCCAACATGCGCCGGCGCGGCGTGGCCGACGTCGTGCAGCCGCTCCTCGGCACCGTGCGCGATCCGCAACTGCCCGCGGAGGGCGTGGACACGATCCTGCTGGTCGACGTGTATCACGAACTCGAGTACCCGTTCGAGATGACGCAGGCGATGGTGCGGGCGTTGAAGCCGGGCGGCCGCCTCGTGCTCGTCGAGTATCGCGGCGAGGACCCGGCGGTGCCGATCAAGCCGCTGCACAAGATGACCGTGGCGCAGGTGCGCCGGGAGCTTGGCTCGCACGCCCTCACCTACGAACGCACGGTGGCGACGCTGCCCTGGCAGCACATCATCGTCTTCCGGAAGCCGGCCGGGTGAGCCGGCGCGGCGGCGTGGAATTTCGCGTGCCACGGGCGCGCCGGGGCGCTTTTGTCCTCCGCTCATGCTCGTCTCCACCGCCGACCTCGCCGCCCACCTGCACGATCCGTCGTGGGTGATCTTCGACTGCCGTCACGACTTGCTCGATCCGGCCAAGGGGCAGCGGCTCTACGAGGAAAGCCATGTCCCGGGCGCGCGCTTTGCGCCCGTCGACGTCGTGCTCTCGGGCCCGAAGACGGGCGCCAACGGCCGGCACCCGTTGCCCGACCCGCGGCTCTTCGCGGGCTTTCTCAGCGGCGGTGGGGTGACACCGCAGTCCCGTTTGGTGGCCTACGACGACGTCGGCGGCCAGTTCGCGGCCCGTTTGTGGTGGCTCGTCCGGTGGATCGGCGGCCCGCCGGTGGCGCTGCTCGATGGCGGCTGGCCCAAATGGGTCGCCGAGGCCCGCCCGGTGAGCAACGAGATCCCCGAGCTGGCCACGGGTGGAATCGAGGCGCGCAGCGAGTCCGGCTGCCTCTGGACCGCCGCGGAGGTGGAGGAACGGCGATCCGATCCCGCTTCGCTCGTCGTGGATGCGCGCGCGCCGGAACGGTTCCGGGGCGAGGTCGAGCCGATCGACCCCGTCGCGGGCCACATCCCCGGGGCGGCGAACCGTTTCTTCAAGGCGAACCTGCGGCCCGATCTCACCTTTCGACCGCGAGAGGAACTGCGCCGCGAATTCGACGCGCTCCTGGCCGGCCGGCGGCCGGAAGACGTGGGTCACCAATGCGGCTCCGGCATCACCGCGTGCGTGAACGTGTTCGCGATGGAATACGCCGGGCTGGGCGGCTCGAAACTGTATGCCGGTTCCTGGAGCGAGTGGATCGCGGCCCCGGAGCGGCCGGTGGCGCGCGGCGCGTGAGTGGGCGCCAGGGTGCCGAAGGGCGGAGTCCCCCCGTGACGCGGGCGCGTGAGGGTCGCGCGCCCAATCGTTTCGGCTCAGCCGGACCCATGCGATGAGCCTTCAAATCAGCCGTGAGGCCGCAGTGAAAGGTGGAGCAGCTTGTCCTCAAGCTGCTGCGGACCGGTCCATCGTACGTCAGCCGCCTCGGGACAGGCGGCTCCACCGCAAAGGCATCATTCCGGCTCAGATCTGGTACTCGATCACCGGCGCCTCCGCGAGCGGTCGGAACGGCGGGGCGGTGTCCGGCAGCAATTCGTTGAGCAGCGTCTGGGCGACGCGCAATGCCTGGACGCGCAGTTCGGGCACGGCGACGGTTTCCCACAAGGTGCCCCGCAGCAGGGGACCGATGGCGAAGAGATGGGGCGATCGCAGCCCGGCGCGGTCGACCACGGCGAAATCGGGTTCGACGTGGAGGCCGAGGTCGGTGGCGTCGGTGGCGGCGGCCCCCGACGCGAGCAGGTTGCGCAGCACCCGCGAGCCGGTCGCGGAGAGCCGGCTCTGCGGGCCGGTGCAGTTGAGCACGAGGTCGCCGTCGAGGTGGGCGGTGCCGCCGTGCGCGCCGCGGTAGTGCACGCGGACTCCGGCGCCGTGCGGGACCAGGCCGGTGATGAGCCCGGCGGTGACCTCGAGTCGGCCGGCATCGCGGGCGGCGACGACTTGCCGGTGGATCGACGGCGCGATGCGGTGGCGGAGGATGTTCCATCGCGCGGCGTGCTCCGCGGCGA
Source organism: uncultured Opitutia bacterium (assembly GCA_937952235.1). Lineage (GTDB taxonomy): Bacteria > Verrucomicrobiota > Verrucomicrobiia > Opitutales > Opitutaceae > ER46. The sequence continues at coordinate 23,024 of CALFZM010000255.1, forward strand.
ACGCGCGTTTCTCCGCGGAGGTCAGTGACTGCCAGATGCGCTGGGTCTGCGGGCGCAGCTTGTCGACGACGATGGCGGGATTGAGGCCGCGCCGGCGCAGCACCTCGCAGTGCTCCTCCAGCAGGCGGACGAGGGCGGTCAGGCCCAGGCTGGCCAGGTCGACACCGGCGGGCGGGAAGTCAGGATAGTCGCCGCCCTTGAAATGCGACTGCGGCAGCCAGCCGTGGCGGGAAATCGCGTGGATCGAGCCGTGCCAGCCGATCGCGCCGAGGGTGACGATCGCGTCGACGGTCGTGAGCCCGGTGCCGAGCAGGACGATCCGGCCGCCCGCGGGCGGCAGGCGATCCTCCCAGGCCAGCCAGGGGTTCGGGCGGTACGCGGAGTGGTCGACGAGGGCGTCGGCGCCAGGCGGGGTGGCGGGCGTCTCGTTGCCGGTGGCGAGCAGCACGCGATGGGCGGGAAGCGTGCGCCCGTCGTCCAGCACGACCTCGGCCGCCCGGCCGGAGGCGCGGACGTCGACTGCTTCACCGTCGACGATCCGGAAATGCTGGCCCGCCGCTCCCGATGCCGAACCGAGATGGTGCACGAGGAGGCTGCGGACGTAGTCCCCGTAGACTTGGCGCGGGAGGAAGGCTTCGCGCAGGTCGGCGTCGGGAGTGCCGGCGTACTCGGTCCGCGTGCGCAGCCATTCGACGAAATGGGAGGGAAACTCCGGGAGCGCCGTCATGTTGCGCGCGGCAACGTTGAGCAGGTGCTCGGGCCGGTGCGTGCTGTATGCCACCCCGCGGCCGACCGGCCGGCCGTGATTGACCAGCGTGATGGCCAGCGCCCCGGGCGCGAGCCGGGCCAGGTTCACCGCGGTGAGGGTGCCGGCGAAGCCGCCGCCGAGGATCACGATCTGGCGCATGAGCTGAGCTGCGAGACCGCCGTGGATGCGCGCGAGTGGCGAGCCGATTTTCCACCCCGGGCGGAGAAGCGGCAGGGCACTTTCGTGCGCGACTGAAAGCCGCCGCAGCGAAGGGCGGAGCGCTTTTCCTCCGGTCGTTGCGGGTGAATCCTGCGCCGGTCAGCCGCCTGAGTCTCGGCGGCTCGACGGTTTCTGAATCCCTGCTTCAGCCGGATTAATGCCGTTGCGGTGGAGCCGCCTGTCCCCAGGCGGCTGACGTGCGATCGACCGGTCCGCAGCAGCTTGAGGACAAGCCGCTCCACCCCTCAGTGCGGCCGTTCTCACGGCTGGTTTGAAGGCCAACTGCATGAGTCCGACTCAGCCTGCGCTCCAGCGGGTGGAGCCGCCTGTCCCCAGGCGGCTGACATACGACGGACCGGTCCGCAGCAGCTTGAGGACAAGCCGCTCCACCTTTCAGTGCGGCCGTTCTCACGGCTGGTTTGAAGGCCAACTGCATGAGTCCGACTCAGCCTGCGCTCCAGCGGGTGGAGCCGCCTGTCCCCAGGCGGCTGACATACGACGGACCGGTCCGCAGCAGCTTGAGGACAAGCCGCTCCACCTTTCAGTGCGGCCGTTCTCACGGCTGGTTTGAAGGCCAACTGCATGAGTCCGACTC
>CALFZM010000256.1 GCA_937952235.1 uncultured Opitutia bacterium
CGAAACGGAACGTGCCGATCGAGCGGAACAGGTCGCGGACGGGCGGCTTCTGGCGCTGGTTGAGCGTGAGCCGGGTCTCGCCGTCCGCGTGGCGCACGACGACCGGCGTGTTGGTGGCGCGATTGGCGTTGTACGGGTAGGCGACGAAGACCTCGTAGCGGCCGGCCCGCGGCAGGTTGGGCACGAAGCGGGCGGTTTGCTGCCCCTTGTTGTCGTTGTTGTCGTGATGATAACCGGCGTCCACGTACGCCGTATGGGCGGAGCTGCTCCGATCGAAGCCCTCCCGCACCGCCTCGAAATCGTCGACCACGATCCCGGGAAGGCCGGACTTCGGCAGCACGATCCGCGCGGTGGGAGGCGGCAGCGGCGCGCTCTCGAAGTCGAGCACCTGGCCATCCTGCTCGAGCCGCGCCTTCAGCCGGGAGGGATCGATGCGCTGCACGTCGACGCCCTGCTCGATGGCATGCACCGCCGCCGTGGCCGCGCTCTGGCCGAGCACCATGAACACCGGCTCCATGCGGATCGAGCCGTACGCGATGTGCGACGCGCTCAGGCACACCGGCACGAGCAGATTGGTGCACTCGGCGGCCTTCGGCCGGATGCTGCGATAGCTGATTGGATACGGGCGCACGCGTACCTGCACGTCGCCTTCGTTGCGCACGTGGCCCTCCTTGGTGATGTAGCGCTGGATGTGGTGCGAATCCATGTTGTAGGCGCCCATGCCGACGCTGTCGGCGGCCACCTCGTCGCGCCGGCAGTTCTTCTCCGTCATGACGTAGTCGGAGACCATCCGCCGGGCCTCGCGCACATAGAGCTGCCGCGGCCAGTTGTCGTTGTCGAGGAACTCGTCCTTGGCCAGGCCCAGCCGCTGGAACGCCTCGCGCACCCGCTCGGGCACGCGGGGATGGTTCGCCAGGGTCCACATCAGGCCCCGCTGCCAGTCGACGTGCGCCTGCCAGATCCGGGCGCGCGTCGCGTAGTCGGCCTCAGGATACGCCCAGTTCTGCCCGATGAAATCGGTGCTGATCGCGTAGTTATTGTTCGTGTCGGTCTTGCGGTTGGGCATCCACACCGGGTTCCATGGGGCGCGGTGATCGCCCGCCTCGAAGTTGCGCAGGAGCAGCTCGTACCACTGCGGGTCGTAGTTCGCCGGCTTCTCCCAGGCGCGGCGGTTCTCCGGCACGTCGGTCGTGCACATGCGGAAATTGTAGGCCTGGACCTTGGCGTCGCCGGAGAACTCCTCGCCCGGGCCCTCGACGTTGATGCCCGGCAGGACGCCGCTCTGCGGGTCGCCCGGCTTCACGTAAGGGTCGACCGGACGGATGAACTGGTGGCTGACCGCGTGCGCGGTCTGCACGCCGTTCAGCGTCTCGCCGTAGACCCGGTTGGCCTCGCGCCCCACATGGTAGCTCACGCCGGCCTTCGCCATCAGGTCTCCCTCGTACGTCGCGTCGATGAACATGCGGCCTTCGAACGCGCGGCCGCTCTCCATCACGATCCGCACGATCCGCGTGCCCTGCTTCACGACGCCGCGGGCGAGGTCGAGCCGCTCGCCCTTCACCACCGTCACGCGGTCGCCCACCTCGCGCAGCAGCTCGTCGTAGATCTTCGTCGCGACATGCGGCTCGAACGTCCACATGGTCTTTTCCGCGGGATCGTTCGGGCCACTGCGCCGGTTCACGTACGCCTCCCGCGGCTGGCGCGTCCACGCCGCGGGATTCTGGTAGTGCTGCCACACCCGGCCGTAGAACTCGCGGGACAGGCCGCCGATCGCGCGCTTGTTGCCGATGTCGGTCGCGCCCAGGCCGCCGGTGGTCAGGCCGCCGAGGAACTGCGTCGGCTCGATCAGGACCGCGGACCGGCCCATGCGCGCGGCCTGGATCGCGGCGGCGATGCCGCCGGAGGTGCCGCCGTAGACCACGACATCGGGAATCGGCGCCGCGGCGCGGAGCGTGACCGCGGCGAACAGGAGGGAAACCAGGATTCGGATACGCATACGCGCGCCACCGTGGCGGGTTTGCCCGCGCGCGACCAGCCCGATCCGGAGCATCCCGGGCGCGGGCTGTCGGTTTCGACAGAAAGGAGGGCTGGCCATTTTCCCTTTTCGTCGTTCGCTTTGCGACGACCTCGACCGCCGGCGGCTGACCTGCCCGGTCTCACCCTACAAACCCCTCGCGCATGAACGCATCGCATCACCGTCTCCGCAGGTTTCGTTACCCCGTCATCTTCGCGCTGATCCTGGCGCTCACGGGCGCCGCCTCGGCCGCAACCCTCACGGGCAATGTCAGCAACGCCGCCACGGGCAACCTGCTCGAAGGCGCGCGGGTCGAGATCCCGAGCCTGGGAAGGACCACGCTCACGGACAACACGGGGCGGTACGAGTTCAGCGACCTTCCCGCCGGCGCCCACGAGCTTGTCGCCACCTACCTCGGCCTCGATCCGATGCGCGCCACCGTCACCGTCTCGGCGGGGCAGCGCGTCGCCCGCAATTTCGACCTCACCGCCGCGATCTACCAGCTCGCGGAGTTCAAGGTCACCGGCGAGCGCGAGGGCAACGCCGCGGCGCTCACCGCGCAGCGCAATGCGCCCAACGTGAAGAACGTCGTCGCCATCGACGCCTACGGCAACCTGCCCAACATGAACGCCAGCGAGCTCGCGGTGCTGCTGCCCGGCGTCGCGGGCGAACTCAGCGACGAGGGCAACATCGTCGGTTTCACCATCCGCGGCATGGGCCCCGGCTCGAACACGATCACGATCGACGGCGCGCTCATGGGCAGCCAGGGCGCGGGCGCCCGCCAGACCCGGATGCACACGATCACCGGCTCGATGTTCGACTCGCTCGAGCTCACCAAGGGCCACACGCCGGACAAGGGCGCCGACTCCCTCGGTGGCACGCTGAATCTCAAGAGTCGCTCGCCGCTCAGCATGCGCGAGAAGCGGCGGATCACGTACAATCTCTCCGCGCGCTGGGCGCCGCCCTTCACGGAGCAGATCCCGATGCGCGAGCAGCACCGGCTGCACCCTCTGCTCAACGTCGCGTACCAGGAGAAGTTCGCCGTCTTCCGCAGCCCGGAGGAGAACCTGGCCGTCTCGGTCAACCTGTTCTACAGCGAGCAGGCCGTGGGCTTCTACCGCGTCACCACCGACTGGCAGAACACGCTCACGCGCCCCGCCTACGTCTGGGACTTCCGCACGCAGGACAATTACAACAACCGGAAGCAATCGAGCGTGAACACGAAGTTCGACTACCGGGTGTCGGAGCACACCAAGGTGTCGCTCAACCTGATCTACAACGACGCGATGGAGCGGTTCCGGCTGCGCTATTACACGCGGGCGTTCACCGGCAACCAGAACACGGTGCCCAATGCCACCACGAGCGGCGTCATCCCGGGCTACACCGACCTCGTCACATCGGTCCGTCCCGTCGCGGCGTCGACCTTCGACATCCAGTCCCAGATGTCCAATTTCTTTCACCGCCAGCGCCATGGCGACGTGGGCGTCGAGCACAAGTGGGGGCCGCTCGAGATCGACTACAACGCCGTGATGAGCATCGACCGGATCAATGGCGGCAGCGGTGACGGCGGCGACCTTACCTTCCGGGCGACGGGCATCGGCTGGACGCTGGACCGTTCGCGATCGGACATTTATCCCACCTTCACGCAAACCGCCGGACCCTCGCTCGCCGACCCGGCGTCGTACCGGCCCCAGAATTTCATCTTCAACGACGGCTACACCGCGCACGAGATCCGGGAGTACCGCGCGAATTTCCGCTACAAGCTGCCCACGGAGGTCTCGGTCTTCCTGAAGGCCGGCTACCGGTGGCGCGAGGAGGTGCTGGAGCAGATCAACAAGAACCGCCGTTACACCTTCACCGGGACCAACGCGGCACAACTGCCCCGCGACAACACGATCCAGACCGTCGCGATGGAACGCGTCGGGCTGTCGATCCCCTCCTGGCACACCAACGCCCTCGCCCGCGGCCGCACGCCGCTCGATTCCGCGTTGTGGCGGGAGGACGTTTATTTCCGCGAGATGTCGAAGTTCACCGGCACCCGCGGGGTGACCGAGACCGTCGATGCCGCGTATATCATGACTCAAGGGCGGATCGGCCAGACTGGCTTCCTCGCCGGCGTGCGGGGCGAGAAGACCCACGACGACAGCTGGGGCTGGGTGCGCCAGCGCTTCGGCAGCACGGCCGCGCAGCAGCAGGCGGATCCCGTCGGATCGGCGCAGCGCGACTATGCCGACACGTTCCGGGCCACGTCGGGCAGTTATACGAAGTGGTTTCCCAGCGTGCACCTGACGCACGACATCGTGCGCAATCCGGCGGCGCTGGACAATGTGTTTGCGCTTTCCAACCTGATGCCCAACGAGGCGATCAACGAGACCCAGCAGACGATCACGATCAACAATCCCGACCTGAAGCCGCAGCTCGCCGAGAACTGGGATGCGTCGCTCGAATACTATTTCGAGCCGGTCGGCAGCATCTCCGTGGGCTGGTTCCACAAAACCATCGAGGACTTCTTCCAGAACAACGTGCCGTTCGGCATCGTGCCGTCCGGTCCCAACAACGGCTTCAACGGCGAGTATGAAGGGTTCGCGCTGCAGGGGCGTGGTAACCTCGGCCAGGCGGTGATCCAGGGCTGGGAGCTCAGCTACCAGCAGCAGTTCACCTTCCTGCCCGGGCTGCTGAAAGGGCTCGGCCTGTTCGCCAACTACACCTACCTCACGACGCACGGCGACTGGGGTGGCGGCGCGAGTCTCACGACGAACAGCGTGCCCGGCTTCATTCCGCGCACCGGCAACCTCGGCCTGAGCTGGCGGCACCGCGGCTTCAGCTCGCGCGTGAACGTCAACTACACCGGCCGATACCTCGATGCCGCCAACGTCGCCAACCCGGCGCTCAACCTCTACCGGCACGAGCGCACGATCGTGAACGTGGGGGTGGCCTACCAGGTGCGTCCGACGCTCACCCTCTCGATGGACGTCTCCAACCTCTTCAACGAGCGCCAGGAGTTCTATCGCGGCTTCAGCGAGCGCCTGCAGAGCTCGATCGTTCCGGGCACGACGATCACCTTTGGTGTGAGCGGTCGCTTCTGAGCAGGCGGCGCCCGCTTGGTCGGGCCCTCGCCGTCATGGTGGAGCCGGCTGTCCCCAGGCGGCTGACGTTCGACTCGTCTGAACGCAGCGGCTTGAGGACAAGCCGCGCCACCTCTCCCTGCGGCCTGCCGGCGACATTGCGAGCCGGGCCGTGCACTCCGCGCTTGCCCGGAGACGCGCGCATGGCTCCCTCAGCATCATGGCTGAAGCGAGCGTGAAACCGCCGGCGAAAGCGCGCCGGGCCGTCGACGGCGAACAACTGGTCGTGGCGCCGGCGGTGGCCGGACAGCCGCTCGCCGAGCCGTGGCGCCGGCTTGCGGCAATGGCGATCGACCTTGCCGTCATCAGCCTGCTCTCGCTGCTGGCGGGACCGTTCCTGGGTCTCGCCACCGGTGCGCTGCTGGTCGTGCTGTTCGGCAACGCGAGTTCGGCCCCGCTGGTCCTCAAGGCCGTGCGCTGGGTGTGCCGGTTGCTCGGAGCGGTGATCGTCGTGCTCTCGGTGCTGGCGCTCGGCCACGTCTCGCCGGTGAAGACGGGCGGACTCGAACTCGACGCCTTCACCGGGCGGCCGCCGAGCGCAGCCATGACCGAGACGCATTTCGTGCCGCCCAACGCCACCGCCGCCGAGCTCGCCGCCATCGCCCGGAAGCTCGAGCAACAGGTCGAGGCGCTGAAGGCGGAGCACCGCGCGCTCGAGGAATCGCATCGCTCGTGGACGCACCAGGCCCGGGCATTCGCCTCGACGCTCGGCGTCACGTTCGGCTGGGGCGGAGTTTACTTCACGCTGGCGGCCGGCGCGCTCGGCGGACGCACCCTGGGCAAATTTGTGCTGCGCATCCGGGCGGCGAAAATCGATGGGAAGCCCTTCACGTTCTTCGACGGCTTCATTCGCAACGGCGGCTACGTGGCCGGCGTGGCGATGGGATTCATGGGTTTCCTGCGGCTGCTCTGGGAACCCAACCGGCAGGCGGTCGAGGACAAGATCGCCGGCACGGTGGTCGTGCGGATGGAGTGAAGGGGCGGCGTCAGTCGGCTTCATCCTGTAGATCCTGTTCATCCTGTCTTCCACCCGCATGTTCTTGATCGCCCGACCGGCCGAGACCTTTGAGACAGGATAAACAGGATGGACCGGATGGCCTCCGGGCGCGGCCTCGGATTCTGCTTTGCCGTCGCGTTTCTTCCTCCCCCGTCATGGTGGCGCCGCCTGTCCCCAGGCGGCTAATCCTCGGCTCCTCCGAACGCAGCGGCTTGAGGACACGCCGCTCCACCTTTCCCTGCAGCCCGGTCGGCTTCATCCTGTATATCCTGTCCATCCTGTCTTCCACCCGCACGTTCTTGATCGCCCGACCGGCCGAGACCTTTGAGACAGGATAAACAGGATGGACCGGATGGCCTCCGGGCGCGGCCTCGGATTCTGCTTTGCCGTCGCGTTTCTTCCTCCCCCGTCATGGTGGAGCCGCCTGTCCCCAGGCGGCTGATCGTCGGCTCCTCCGAACGCAGCGGCTTGAGG
>CALFZM010000257.1 GCA_937952235.1 uncultured Opitutia bacterium
AAAAACCGATCCTACACCAGAATGTCCCGTACCACCTTCCCGAAGACGTCGGTGAGCCGGTAGTCGCGGCCGCCGTGCCGGTAGGTCAGCCGCTCGTGGTCGATGCCGAGCAGGTGCAGGATGGTGGCGTGGAAATCGTGCACGTGGACCTTGTTTTCCACCACGGTGGAGGCGATCTCGTCGGTGGCGCCGTAGACGGTGCCGCCCTTCACGCCCGCGCCCGCCAGCCACGATGAGAAACAGGCGCTGTGATGGCCGCGGCCCTTGGTGCCATCCACGCCGGGCGTCCGGCCGAACTCGGTCGTCCACACCACGAGGGTGTCGTCGAGCATGCCACGCTGCTTCAGGTCACGCAGGAGGCCGGCGATCGGCTGGTCGATGTTCTTCGCGTGCTGGGCGTGCTCGGCCATGTCGCCGTGCTGGTCCCAGTTCTTGCTGCTGCTGCCGTCGACGAGCTCGACGAACCGCACACCGCGCTCCGCCAGCCGGCGGCCGACCAGGCACTGCCACCCGAAGCCCTCGGATTCGCCGCGCTTCAGGCCGTAGAGCGCCAGCGTCGCGTCGGATTCCTTGTCCAGGTCGAACACCTCGCGCGCCTCGGTCTGCAGGTGGAACGCGGTCTCGAACGTCCGGATACGCGCGGCCAGGTCGCTGTCGCCGGCGCGCGCCCGCAGGTGGCGGTTGTTGAGCATGTCCGCCAGGCCGAGCTCGAGTTCCTGGAGGCCGCGCTGCGTGGTGCGGCGGTCGAGGTTGGCGATCGGCTCGCGGCCGCCCACGATTCGCACGCCCTGGTGATAGGCGGGAAGGAAGTCGTTGTTGAAGATCTGCGTCCCGGCGTAAGGCATCTGCGGCGCGAGGGCGACGAACGACGGCAGGTTGCGGTTGGTCGTGCCGAGGCCGTAGCTGACCCATGAGCCGATGCTCGGGCGGGAGAAGAAGAACGAGCCGGTGTGCATGCCGAGCGTCGCGTTGTAGTGCTCGTTGTCGTCGCCCTTCATCGAGCGGATCAGGCAGATGTCGTCCATGCACTCGCGCAGGTGCGGGAAAAGGTCGCTGACCATCGTGCCGCACTTGCCGCCGGGTTGGAATTCCCAGCCCGGCCGGAGCAGGACCCGCTGCTGGTTGGAGAGCCCGCCGCCCACGCCCGTCGTCTTGCCGTCGGCGGCGAAGAGCGCCGGCTTCGGGTCGAAGGTATCCATGTGCGAGACGCCGCCGTTGGAGAAGATGAAGATGACGCGCTTCGCCCGGGCCGGGAAATGCGGCGGCTTCGGCGCCAGCGGGTCGGCGGCGGGCGTGGCGCCCGCGGCATCGGCCAGCAGGCTGGACAGGATGCCCGGCATGAGCAGCGAGCCGCCGACGAGCGAGCGGAGGATTTCACGGCGGGGAATGGCGCGGGGTGAACTCATGGGGCGGGCCTAATCGAGATAAACGAATTCGTTCAGCCGGAAGAGCACGCGCACGCTGGCGCGCCAGACCTCGGCTTCGAGGTCGGCCTCCGCCGTGCCTTCGGCGCGAAGGAGGCGGCGCGCATCGGCGCGGAATGCCGCCGCGGCCGCCCGCTCGTCCGCGGCCGGGGCGCGGGCGAACAACAGTGCATATGCGCGCTCGAACAGGCGGCCCGCGAGGCGGCGGGACTGGTCGTGGACGAGCTCGTCGTTGAGCAAGTACAGGGCCTGCAGCGGCGTCGTGCTGGTCGCGCGCGCGGGGGTGCTGGTGGAGGGATCGGCCCCGTCGAAGAGCGCGAGGTACGGGTGGCGCTGGATGCGCTGCGTCATCAGGTACACGCTGCGGCGGGGCGACGCGTAGACGGCCTTGAAGGGATTGTGCTGGGTGAACTTCCAGGTGTGCGCGGCGGGAAACGGGTGTGCGCCGGCGGGTGTGAGGTCGAGGTTGCCGCCGAGCGCGAGCAGCGTGTCGCGAAGGGCCTCCGCGTCGAGGCGCCGGCGCGGGAAGCTGCCGAGCAGTTCGTTGGCGGGATCGCGCGTGAGGGCCGGTTCGCTCCGGGCGGACGACAGGCGGTAGGTGCGGGAGCGCATGATCAGGCGGTGCATCGCCTTGACCGATCCGCCCGCGGCGCTGAACTCCCGGGCGAGGTGATCCAGCAGTTCGGGATGCGTCGGCGGCTTGCCCTGCCGGCCGAAGTCGTTCGGGGTCGGCACCAGGCCGCGGCCGAAATGGTGCTGCCAGATGCGGTTCACCATCACGCGGGCGGGCAGCGGGTTCTCCGGGGCGAGGATCCAGTCGGCAAGGTGCAGCCGCCCGCTCCCGCCGGCACCGTCCGGCAGGGCGGCGCCGCCGAGGACGGTGAGGAAACGCCGCGGCACGATCTCGCCGCGGCGCGCCGGGTCGCCCTTCAACTGCACGGCGACGTCGGCGGGCTGCGCGGCCTCGCCGACGGCGTAGGCCAGCGGGAACGGCAGGGGCCGCTTCGCCTCTTCGGTCGCGGCCTGCTCGGCTGCCTTGATCTGCGCCTGCAACTGCTTCTTCTCCTCCGCCGCCGCGTCCTTGAGCCCGTCGCGCAGGCGCTTCACCTCGCGGTCCAGCCGGGCCTGTTCCTGCTGGCGCGCCTGGATGACCTCGGCCGCGGCAGCTTCGTCACCGGCCGGGACGAGCGGCACGAAGTCGCGCTGCTTCTTGTCCAGCTCGATCCCGGGCCAAGGGTAGCGCGTGCTGTGGAAGATGCCGTAGAGCGCATAATAGTCCGGCGCCGTGATCGGGTCGAACTTGTGGTCGTGGCAGCGGGCGCAACTGACGGTGAGGCCGAGGAAGCTGCGGCCGACGTTGTCGATCGTGTCCTCGATCGTGAGGTGCTGCGGGTAGTCGTCCACGCGCGAGCCGAACCGGCGGGCGTTGGCGAGGTAGCCGGTGGCGACGATCCGGGCGTGCCGCTCGGCGTCGGTGGCACCGCCGCGGAGGTCGCCGGCGAGCTGGTCGCGCACGAACTCGGCGAAGGGCAGGTCGCGGTTGAACGCGTCGATCACCCAGTCGCGGTAGCGGTGCATCTGCGGGATCGGGTAGTCGGAGTTGTCCCCGGCCGTGTCGGCGTAGCGCACGACGTCGAGCCAGTGGCGGCCCCAGCGTTCGCCGTAACGCGGCGACGCGAGCAGCCGGTCGATCACGCGATCGAAGGCCTCGGGCGAGGTGTCGGCGAGGAAGTGGGAGATCTCCTCCGGGGTGGGCGGCAGGCCCGTGAGATCGTAGGTCGCGCGGCGGAGCAGCGTGCGCTTGTCCGCGTCGGCCGCGGGCGCGAGCGTCGCGGCCTCGAGGCGCGCGAGGATAAAGCGGTCGATGTCGCCGGCGGGCCAGGCGGCGTCCCGCACCGGCGGTGCCGGCGGCGCGGTCAGCGGGCGGAATGCCCACCATTCCCGCGCCTTTTCCCAGTCGATGGTCTCCCGGGTCTTCACCGTCGCGACGGTGTCGGTGGCGCGCGGATCGGGTGCCCCGAGGCTGACCCAAGCCTCGAAGTCGGCGATGACGTGCGGGGGGAGCTTCCGGTCGGGCGGCATCGCGACGTCCTCGCTCGCATGGCGCAGGGCGGCGATGAGCAGGCTCGCCTCGGGGTCGCCCGGCGTGAGGGCGGGCCCGGTGAAGCCGCCTTCCTGCACGCCGGCGCGGGAGTCGAGCAGGAGCCCGCCCTTGAGTTTCTTCGCCGTGGCGGAGTGGCATTCGTAGCAGTTCTCGGCGAGGACGGGCCGGATCCGGCTTTCGAAAAACGCGACCTGCTCGGGCGTCGGTTCGGCGGCGAAACCCGCGACCGGCGCGGCGGGCAGCGGCCCGTCGCCCGCCCAGAGTTCCAGGCCGGAGAGGTTGGCGGCGCCGTGACTCGCGCCGCGGGCCGCCACCGTGATGCGTCCGTCGACACTGGCCGCGGGCCAGGGGCCGAGCCGCCGCCACATTCCCGCCGAGCCGCTGTGGAACCGGGAGACGACCACCCGGCCGTTGACCAGCAGGTCGAACTGCTCGTCGTGGTTGTCCTCCCACACGTACAGGACGACCTGATACGGACCGGCGGAAAGGTTCGAAAGCTCCACCTCGACGCGCCCGCCCCAGACGCTGCTGCGGATCATCTGGGTGCGCGCGGCGTCCGTGGGAGGTTTCAGCGCGACGCGCTGGTTGGCGAAGGCCTTGCCCGTGGTCTTGAAATCCGCCGCGCCGGCGCCGGCCTCCCAGGCGCGGCCATCGATCGTGAGCGCGGGACCGTTGAGGTTGATGGCCCGGACGAACCGCGCCTCGGCCGCCGCCAGGGCGCCGGACGCGAGCGCGAGCCAGGCCGCGCCCAAGTAGGCGAGGGGGCTCGGGCGGCGTCGGGTGAACGGGCACGGGACCATGGACGAGGTGCGCCAACGCTAGGACGAGGCGCGTGGCGCAGGCGACCGAAAATCCCGGGTAAAGAGCGCGGATGACACGGCACGCGGGAGTAGGGCGGCTGGACCGGGATTGACTCCCCGGGCCGGCGGGAGTGTGGGTGGTGAATGCCTCGCCTGCGCCGCTTTCCCCTCGGTTTCCTCTGCCTGGCGCTGCTGACTGCGGCTTTCGGGGCGGACCGGCCCCGGCTCGCGGTCCTGACCGACATCGGCGGCGATCCCGACGACCAGCAGTCGCTGATCCGGCTCATGGTGTACGCCAACGAGTTCGAACTGGAACTGCTGCTCGCCAGTGCGGCCGGCACGCCTGGGGAGCTGAAACAGGCGATCACGCGTCCGGACCTCATCCGCCAGATCGTGGATGCCTACGGCGAGGTGCGGCCGAACCTCGTCCGCCACGCTTCCGGCTGGCCGACGGTCGAGCACCTGCGCGGGCGCATCGTCGCCGGCAACCCGCAGCGCGGGCGCGCCCACATCGGGGCGGACCACGACACGCCCGGTTCGCGGGCGCTGGTTGAGCGCATCGATGCCGGCGACGCGTCGCGTCCGCTCAACGTCGCCATCTGGGGCGGCCAGACCGATTTCGCCCAGGCGCTGTGGCGGGTGAAACAGGATCGCGGGGAGGCGGGGCTCGCGACGTTCGTGCGGAAGTTCCGCGTCTACGACATCAACGACCAGGACCGCATCGCCGCGTGGATGCGCGCCGAATTTCCGGGCATGTTCTACATCCTGGCCCATGCCTATCCCGGCCGGGACAAGCGCGAGGGCACCTACCGCGGGATGTACCTGACCGGCGATGAGTCGCTCACCAGCCGGGCGTGGATCGACGAGCACGTGCGCAGCCGCGGGCCGCTGGGTGCGCTCTATCCGACGAAGACCTGGACCGCGCCCAACCCGCACGGTTGTCTCAAGGAAGGCGATACGCCGTCGTGGTTCTTCTTCCTGCCGCAGGGCGGCAACGATCCCGCGGACCCGACCAAGCCGGGTTGGGGCGGGCAGTTCGCCCGGGAACCGGACGGCTGGTACCGCGACCTGCCGGCGCGGCCCGGGTTCGAGCCGCGCACCGCGGTGAGCCGCTGGCGCCCGGAGTTCCAGCGCGACTTCGCGGCCCGGATGCGGTGGTGCACGGCGGAGCCGGCGCCGCGTTGAAGGGACGCGGGGGGAAGCCGGCGTTCGCACTCGACGTTCCGGCCGGCGTGGGCTCCTGATGGGGCGTTCGCACCCATGAAGCGGTACCTGCCCCTGATCGTCCTCGCCGCGATCGCCTGCCCGGCCGAGCCGGCGCCGCTCCTCACCGGCGCGCCCTGGCCGCGCCACGTGATCGACGGCGTGGGCCGCGGATCGGACGGCACCAAGCTGGCCGACATCAATGGCGACGGGTGGCTCGACGTCACGACCGGCTGGGAAGAGGAGGGTGAGACGCGCGTGTACCTCAACCCGGGCCCGCGCGGACCGGTGCGCCAGCCGTGGCCGAAGATCGTGGTGGGGCGCACGCCGGACGTGGAGGACGCGGTGTTCGCCGACCTCGACGGCGACGGCGTGCCGGACGTCGTTTCCTCGTCCGAGGGCCAGACGCGCCGGATGTACGTGCACTGGGCGCCGCGCGACCGTAACCGGATTGCGGATGCGACGGCCTGGCGCCAGCAGGAGCTGCCGGCCTCGGCGGGTTTGACCGCGTGGATGTTCGCCGAGCCGCTGCAGTTCGACGGGCGGCACGGCGTCGATCTCATCGCTGGGTCCAAGACCGGCCCCGGCGGGCTCAAGGCCTGGCTGGGGTGGTTCGAAGCCCCGCCCGACGCGCGGGACCTCAAGGCGTGGCGCTGGCATCCGCTGGCGGAGGCCGGGTGGATCATGTCGATCGACCTGGTGGACCTGGACGGCGACGGGGACCGCGACGTCCTTTACTCCGACCGGAAGGGGCCGACCCGCGGCGTGCACTGGCTGGAGCATCCCGGGACGGAGGCGATGGCCCGCGGGGTCCGGCCGGCGCGACACAGCCTGCTGAAGCTGTCCGTCGATCAGGTGATGTTCCTCGCGACCGGCGATCTCGATGGCGACGGCCGGCAGGACATCGTGGCCGGCGTCGAGGTGGGGCCGGTGCCGCGGGACGAACCCAATCGCAGCAGCCGGATCGTCTGGCTGCGGCGGCTTGACGGCACGGGCCGGAATTTCGCGGAGACGGTGCTGCCGGTCCCGGCCAACACGGGCAACATCAAGGGCCTCGCGCTCGGCGATCTCGACGGTGACGGGCGCACCGACCTCGTCGTGTCGTGCGAGAATGCGCGGGGCGAGCGCCGCGGGCTTTACTGGCTGAGGCAGGGGGCGACGACCGCCCCGGCAGACTGGACCGCGCGCGATCTCTCGGGCGCGCCTGGGATCAAGTTCGACCTCGTCCGCCTGCTCGATCTCGACGGCGACGGCGACCTCGACGTGCTGGCCAACGACGAGCAGGAAGGCGGCGGCGGGCTCGGGGTGGTCTGGTACGAGAATCCGCACCGGTGATGACCCGCGCCGGCACCTCCGCTCGGAAGGCGTGAGCACGGACACGCCCGCGCAATCGACTTATGAAGACGCCCCTCCTCCTGCCTGCATCCGGCGCCGTGCTGGCCCTTGCGCTGGTCGTGATTCCCGTCCGCGCGCAGCCCGCAAACCTCCATCTCGCCCAGGGGGTGCTGGCCGGGGAAGTGACCGGCACCACGGCGATCCTGCAGACGCGGCTGACGGCGACCCCCGGGCTCTCCGGCGGCGACGTGCCGGGCGCGCCGGGCGTGGGCCGGTTCGAGATCGCTCCGCAGCCCGACTTTCGCGGTGCGCGGCAGACCGACTGGCTCGAGGCGACGGCGACGGGGGACTTCATCCTGAAGACGCAGGTCGCCGGCCTCCAGCCGGGCACGACGTATCACTACCGGGTCGCCTACGGCCCGGACCGGGAGCGAACGCGCCTGAGTCAGCCAGCTTCGTTCAAGACCCTGCCGGCGGCCACCGCGGCGGCACCGGTCAGCTTCGTGCTCACGAGTTGCCTGAACTACGCGTTCTTTCACGAGGGGCATCCGGCGAAGACGGAGAAGGCGAGCAAGGCGCCCTATCGCGGCGCCGACCGGATGCAGGGCTATCCGGCGCTCGAGCCGATCATCGCGCTGCGGCCGGACTTCGTCATCATTGACGGTGACGCCGTGTACTACGACCACCCGGTGGGCACGCGGGCCAGGACGCAGGCGGAGCTGCGGCGGAAATGGCACGAGCAGTACGTCATGCCGCGCTTCGTCCGGCTGTTCGCGCAGGCGGGCACGTACTGGCTCAAGGACGATCACGATCACCGGATCAACGATTCCGACCAGACCGGCGACTACGAGCCCTCGCACGCGCTGGGCATCGCGACCTTTCGCGAGCAGGTGCCGGTGGTGAACCCGGCCGAGCCGCAGGCCGTGACCTACCGCACGCACCGCATGGGCCGGGACCTGCAGCTCTGGTTCGTCGAGGGGCGCGACTACCGCAGCCCGAATGCGATGCCGGACGGCCCCGGCAAGACGATCTGGGGCGCGGAGCAGAAGGCCTGGCTGCAGCGCACGCTCAAGGCGAGCGATGCGACCTACAAGATCCTCGTCTCGCCGACGCCGCTGATCGGGCCGGACGACGCGAGCAAGAAGGACAATCACGTCAACGAGCGCGGCTTCCGCCACGAGGGCGAGGCGTTCCTCGCCTGGCTGAAAGAGAACGGCGTCGCGCCCGGCCGCTTCTACATCATCAACGGCGACCGCCACTGGAAGTACCACTCGCAGCACGCCACCGGTTTCGAGGAGTTCGGTTGCGGGGCGTTGAACCGGGAGAACTCGCGCCTCGGCCGCGAGCCCGGCGACCCGGGCTCGACCGATCCGCAGGCGAAGGTGCGGCAGTTCTACACCGACCATCCCCCGAGCGGCGGTTTCCTGCGCGTCGCCGTGCAGCCCGGCACGAGCGCCGAGCCCGCGCGGATCGAGTTCACGCACCACGACGACACCGGCAGTGTGCGCTACCAGCATACGGCCGTCGCGCGATAGCGGACTGCCGGCTGCTCCGAGTCGGAAACGTGCAGTCGACCCGACATCACCTGCGCAAACGACCGCACGCGAAGGTGGAGCGGCGTGATGCTGCAGCGCCTGGCTAAGCGGGCATGAGCGCTTTGACCGAATCCGAGCTGCGGCGTTGACGCTGCCGGCGGCGGGCGGGACAACGGCCCCGTGCCGTCCGCACCCCGTTCCTTTCCCGCGATGTCCTCCTTTCGCCCCCGCCTCGTCGTCGCCCTGGCCCTTCTCTCCGCCGGCCTGCTGGCCGCCGCGCCTGCGCACGCCGCGCTCCGGGCGGGCGCCGCGGTCGTCGATGTCATGCCGGAGAAGCTCCCGGTGCTGCTCAACGGCGGCATGCTGAACCGCCAGGGCGACAAGGTGAAATCGCGCGTCCACGCCCGCGCAATCGTCGTCGCCGACGAACGCAGCTCGCTCGCGCTGGTCGTCGTCGACTCCTGCATGATGCCGCGACCGCTGCTCGACGAAGCCAAGGCGCTCGCCGCGCGGCGGACCGGCATCCCCGCCGACCGTATCCTGATTGCGGCGACACACTCGCACACTGCGCCCTCGTCGATGGGGTGTCTCGGGACGCACGAGGATCCGGCGTATGTGCCGGTCCTGCGCCGCCAACTGGTCGAGGCCATCGCCGCCGCGCAGGCCAATCTCGAACCCGCGCGGGTCGGTTTCGCCCGGGCCAACGCCGCCGAGTACACCGCGCTGCGCCGCTGGATCCGGCGCCCGGACCGCGTCGTCGACGATCCCTTCGGCAACAAGACCGTCCGGGCCAACATGCACGCCGGCCGCAACTGGGACGACGTCACGGGCGAGTCCGGGCCCGAGGATCCCGACCTGACGCTGATCGCCTTCCAGGCCCGCGACGGCCGGCCGATCGCGGTGCTCTCGAGCTTCTCGATGCATTACTTCGGCGACCGCGACATCAGCGCCGACTACTTCGGCCTCTACGCCGACGGCCTGAAGCAGCGGATCGCGCCGAACGCGGCGCCGGGCAAGCCCGCGTTCGTCGGAGCGATGGCCCACGGCTGCAGCGGCGACATCTACCGGGTCGACTACAAGGTCCCCGAGGCGCAGCGAAATGCGAAGATCACGATCGACGAGTACGCCGGCCAGCTCGCGGACATCGCGTTCAAGGCGTACGGCGGAATCCAATACCGCGAGGACGCCGACCTCGCGATGGCCGAGACGCGGATGACGCTGAAGTACCGCGTGCCCGACAAGCAGCGGCTCGAATGGGCGCAGCGGATCGTCGCCGCGATGGGCGACCGGCTGCCGAAGGACACCACCGAGGTCTACGCCCGCGAGCAGATCTACCTGCACGAGCGCCAGCAGACGGAGGTCGTCGTCCAGGCGCTGCGCATCGGCGACACCGCGATCGCGACCACCCCGACCGAGACCTACGCGATCACGGGCCTGAAGATCAAGGCGGCGAGCCCGCTGGCCAACACGATGGTGTTCGACCTCACCAATGGCGGCGACGGCTACATCCCGCCGCCCGAGCAGCACCTTTTCGGCGGCTACAACACCTGGGCGGCACGCTCGGCCGGCCTGGAGATCATGGCGGAGCCGAAGATCGCCGAGGCGGCCGTGCTGCTGCTCGAGCAGGTGGCGGGCCGGCCGCGGCGCGACCTCGCGCTGAGCCGGGGGCCGGCGGCGCGCGTCGTCGCCGACCTGAAGCCGGCCGCGTGGTGGCGGCTCGACGAGTTTGCCGGGCCCCACGCGGCCGACGCCACCGGCCAGGGTCGCCACGCGATCTACGAGCGCGAGGTGACGTACCACCTCGAGGGCGCACGTTCCGACGTGTTCTGCACCGGCGGCCAGTCGAACCGGGCGGCGCACTTCGTCGGCGGCCGGCTGCGGGCGCGCCTCGGCGGCGTGGGCGAGCGATACACGGTCTCGGGCTGGATCTGGAACGGCATGCCGGTCGAGGGGCGCGACGTGGCCGGCTGGTTCTATTCGCGGGGCCGCGACCACGGGCTCGCGGCCTACGGCGATCACCTCGGCATCGGCGGCAGGAGCGGCCACACCGGGCGCCTCGTCTTTCTCAGCGGCAACGATGCCGGCACGCGCGTGGCCGGCAGGACCGAGATACCGCGCTGGGAGTGGCAGCATGTCGCGCTCGTGCGCGACGGGGAAACGGTGCGCGTCTACCTCAACGGCGCGCTCGAACTCGAGACGCGGGCGCCCGCGCGCTTCCCCGCGGACCTCGATCAGCACTTCTTCGGCGGCCGCAGCGACAACCACGCGAACTGGGAGGGTCGGATGGACGAGATCGCCGTCTTCGACCGGGCGTTGAATGCAGCGGACGTGAAGAAGCTGAGTGCGCGCTGAGGGGCGGAACCACGAAATACACGAAACACACGAAAGTCCCTCGCTACTTTTGGGCCCCAGGCCTCTTCGAGTATCTCGTGGGTTTCGTGGTCACGCCCTCCTGGTTCTTCCCATGATTCCATTTCGCTTTCTTCCGCTCCTGCTGTTCGTGCTGGCCAACGCCTCTGCCGCGACGTTGCCCGAGCGTGGGATATGCGCCCACCGCGGGGCGAGCGGGACGCATCCGGAGAACACCGTGCCGGCGTACGAGGAGGCGGTGCGGCTCGGGGCGCACATGGTCGAGCTCGACCTCGCGCTCACGCGGGACGGCGAGATCGTGCTGATGCACGATGCGACCGTCGACCGCACCACGAACGGCAAGGGCCGCGTGCTCGATTTCACGCTGGCCGAGCTGAAGCGGCTCGACGCGGGCGCGTGGAAACACCCGCGCTTTGCCGGCACCCGCGTGCCCACGCTGGCGGAGGCGCTCGCCGTCCTGCCGCGCAACGTCTGGATCAACCTCGACACGAAGGCGGACGCCCGTTTCGGCGCCGATCCCGCCGCGGTCGTGCGGAAAGTGGTGGAGTTGATCGTCGCCACCGGGCGCGAACACCAGACCTTCCTCGCGGCGAGGGCTGACGCCGCGGCCATGGCGCGTGCCGTCCGGCCGGGCATTCAGCTCTGCAGCATGGATCGGACGAAAGATCCCGCCGACTACGTGCGCGATGCGATCGCGCGGCGGGTGGAGTTCATCCAGCTCCGCGACTGCGCGCAGGACGCGCGGCTGCCGGCCTGGATCGCCGCGCTCAAGGCGGCCGGCGTGCGCATCAATTATTTCTATGCGAACGATCCGACCGAGGTCGGGCGGTTGCTGGCGGCGGGGATCGATTTCGTGCTGGTCGATGAGGTCGGGGCCGTATTGGCACAGCGGCGGGAGATCGTGCCCTGGCGCTGACCGGGATTTCCCTCCCCCTCCGGGGAGCGCGGCCGTCCCCGGCCGCATCCGAATCCTTGCGGCCGGGGA
>CALFZM010000258.1 GCA_937952235.1 uncultured Opitutia bacterium
CCGCCACCGCCCGTGCCGCCGAGCCCGCGTCGAGCCTTGTCCTCGTCATCGATGGGCTCCGGCCGGAGTACGTGGCGCCGGCAATCATGCCGCGCCTGCATGCCCTGGGTGAGACGGGCGTCGTGGTCGATGCGCACCACGCCGTGTTTCCCACCGTCACGCGCGTCAACGCGAGTTCGCTCGCGACCGGCACCACGCCACAAGGCCACGGGCTGATGCAGAACACGATCTGGCTGCCGGCGGTGTCGCCCGATGCGATCGACACCGGCGAGGCCGCCCAGCTCCGCGCGGCCGAGGCCAGGCTCGGCGGCCGACTGCTCAGCGCCGTGTCGCTTGGCGAGTGGTTCCAGCAGTCTGGCCGACGCGTGCTCGCCGCGGGCTCCGGCACGACGGGGTCGACCTGGCTGCTCAACCACAAGCCCGGGCCGGGCGCCGCGGTGCTCAGCAGCCGCGACCTAATCCTGCCCGAGACGCTGCGCGAGCGGGCCACCGCGGTGCTCGGCCCGGCGCCCGCGCTCGCGTATCCGAATCGCGCCGCGAACCGCTGGGCCGTCGACGCGTTCCTCGAAGTCGGGCTCCGCGACCTGCGCCCCGACGTGACCCTGCTCTGGCTCACCGATCCCGACGGCACCGCGCACCGGCACGGGGTCGGATCGCCCCTGACGCTCGAGGCGCTGCGGGCGGTCGACGGCGAAGTGGGAAGGTTGCTCGACGGCCTGGCCGCGCGCGGCAGGCGGGACCGCACCAATGTCCTTGTCACCGCCGACCACGGCTTCTCCACCCACGGCGGGCCTTTTAACGTCGCCGCTCTCCTCACGGCCCGCGGGCTCGCCGCCGGGGTGAAGGTCGTCGGCGGCACGCAGGTCTACGTCGGCGCCGGTGGCGACGAGCGCATCCGCCGGATCGTCGCGCTGCTCCAGGAGACGCCCTGGGTCGGCGCGCTCTTCACCCGCGCGGCCCGGCCCGGTGCCCGGGAGGGTTTCGTGCCGGGCACGCTCGCGTTCGGTGCGATCGGATATGCGCACGAGCGCGCCCCGGACATCCTGGTCGATCCGCAGTGGACCGCGGACGTCAACGCCCACGGCTACGCCGGCACCACGACCTCCGGCGGCGTGGCCGGCCACGGCTCCTCGAGCCCCTACGACATCCGCATCCGGCTCATCGCGGCAGGTCCCGCGTTCAAGCGTGGCGTGCGCAGCGCGGTGCCGACGGCCAACACCGATCTCGCTCCCACCCTGTGCCGGCTGCACGGACTCGAGCCGGCGCCGACCATGACCGGGCGCGTGCTGACCGAACTGCTGCGCGATGGACCGGACCCGGCGGCGGTGCCCGTGACGCGGCAGACGACGCGGGTCGAGGCGCCGCATCCGTCCGGCAAGTACGTCCTGGAGCTGCACACCTCGCGCGTCGGGGCGACGGAGTACGTCGATTTCACCCGCACGACGCGTTGAGCGTGCTGCGGGGAATCGACTGCACCGCCGGGGAGTTTGCTCTCGGAGTGCGTTCGCAGCGGCGTGCCCGGTCCGGATAACGAAATTGCCAGGGAGAGAACGGACCGTGACTTGGCGCCCGGGATCCTCCACGATGTAGGCTCCGCTGGGGGATAGGCCCTGCCTCCAGCGGGCCTTACCCCGCCGGGTCCGACCGGCCCCATCGTTCCCCGCGGTGGGACATTCAAAACCATACCCCCCCAGCAAATGACCTCACGTCCCTGGCCCGGATTCCTGCCTATGCTCGTTGCTCCTGGCGTGCTGTTCGCAGCGCAGGTGACGAATCCCGTTCCGTCGACCCCTTCGGGCGAGACGGTGACGTTGTCCCCCTTCACCGTCTCCGACACCCAGGATGTCGGCTACGTGGCCACCAATACGCTCGCCGGCACCCGTCTCAATACTCCGCTCAAGGACGTCGGCACCTCGATCTCGGTCGTCACCAAGGAATTTCTCCTCGATCTCGCGGCCAACGACAGCTCGACGCTTCTCCCTTACACCGTGGGCACGGAAATCGGCGGACCCGATGGAAACTTTGCCGGGGGTGCGATCACCGGCGGCCGGGCCGACCAGGCCGGCTCGCGGGCGGAGCCGGAACGCAACCAGCGCGTGCGCGGCCTCGCCTCGGCGGAACTGACGCGGGACTACTTTCTCTCGGACATCCCCTTCGACTCGTACAACACGGAGCGCGTCACCATCAACCGGGGCCCCAATGCGCTGCTCTTCGGCATCGGGAGCCCGGGTGGCGTGATCAACAACACCTCGCTCGCGCCCGTCTTCGGCAGCAATTTCTACGAGGCCAGGCTCCAGATCGGCCAGCGGCATTCGCATCGCGAGTCCTTCGACCTGAATCGCGAGATCGTCGCGAAACGGCTGGCGGTGCGGATTGCCGGGCTGAACAAGCGCAACGAATACCGCCAGCGTCCGGCTTGGGAGCGGGACCAGCGCATCTACGGCGCGATCACGGCCGTGCTGGCCGAGAACCGCGCCAGCCCGTTCCTCGGCCCCACCACCCTGCGTGCGAATGCGGAGTATGGCGATATCGCGGCCAATCCGCCGAGCACGACGCCGCCGTCCGACGGCTTTTCTTCCTGGTGGAGTCTGCCGTCGCGCGACCTCGAGCGCTTCACGGGCACGGTGTTCCCGGCCTACTACGACAACGGCACCTTCGTACCGCGGGCCACGATCGACGGCCGTACGCAGCAGTCGATCGTCGGCCACACCAGCATTCCGAACTTTCTCCAGTTCAACGCCATTTATCCTGGAGCGGGTCGTCCCACCCAGGGCCTGGCCGGAACCAACGCCAGCCTCGCGGGCGGCCAGGGGCGGATCCTCTGGACCGGCGTGCCGGGACGGATCCGCTTCGACATCTATGCGACCGCGAACGCCTACAGCACGGCGTTTTTCCCCGGCTTCGACACGCCGTCGCTGCAGGACCGGAAGGTCTTCGATTTCTACCACCACCTTTTCTCGGGCGAGACAAACCGGGTGGACCGCGACTTCCAGGCGCAGAACGTCACGCTTGAGCAGGTGCTCTGGGGCGGGCGCGCGGGAATCGAGCTGGCTTACGATTATCAGCGCTATCGGATCGACCGGGTGCAGCCCTTCAACGGGGGCACCGCCGAAGTGCGCATCGACATCAACCGCACCCTGGGCAACGACCAGCCCAATCCCAATCTCGGCCGGCCCTACTATGTGGTCGACACGGCCAACACCAACGACAGCCGCACCGATCGCGAATCCGCCCGCGCGACCGCTTTCGTGACGTTCGACGGCAAGGACCTTTTCGGCAAGGGGCGCGGCGCGTTCTGGTTCGGACGCCACACGCTCACCGGGATGTACTTCGACAGCTCCATCGAGACGCGCAGCCGGACATTCGGCCTGACGACCGACGCCGAGACGCTGAACCTCACCACCATGCTGGCGGGCAACAGCGACAACTTCCGGCGCCAGATCGGCGCGGCGGTTTATGTCGGCCCGTCGCTGCTCAACACCGCCAGCGCCGCGGATGTCCGCCTCGGCCCGATCCCGGACATCACCCTCCCGCGCCAGGGAGACCGCTTCGAGATGTTTTACTTCGATCCCAATGCGCTGCCGGCGGCGAGCCGGACGGTGCGCAATGCGACGATCGACATCCGGCGCTTTCTGCGCAGCGGCAACATCGGCCGGCGCGAGATTTCCTCCTCGGTGGCGAGCCTCCAGAGCTACTGGCTGGACAGCCACCTCGTGACCATCGCCGGCCTGCGTCGCGACGAACAAAAGACGTTCGAGCGGATCGACCTGACGAACGACTCCGATCCGCTCACCAGTGACCGGCTGGCGATCGGCGACTTCGATCCGGCGGCCATCCGCCTGCGCAGCGATCCCTCCGACGTGGCGAAGGGCGACACGCTCACGTGGAGCGTGGTGGGCCGGTATCCGCAAAGACTCTTCGGCCCGCTGCCGCTCAATGCGGACTTGCGGGTGTTTGCCAACCGCTCGGAGAACTTCAGCCCGGTCGGGGCGCGCCGCGACGTCTACAACAACCTGCAGGCGGCGCCGACCGGCACGACGAAGGAGTACGGGTTCATGTTCGACCTCTTCGGCGGCAAGGTCTCGGCGCGCGTGAATCGCTACGAGACGGCCGGGACGGGCTTCACCAACCCCGCGTTGCAGGGTGCCGTCAACACCGCCATCAACGGCATCCAGACCCTCTCGCTGCAGCGGCTGCTGGATGCCGAGACGGCTGGCTTCACGCTCGAACAGGTGGGCCTGACCCAGGTCGGCATCTCCTCCTACGCCCAGGCCTACCAGGAGATCATAAACTTCCTGCCGGAGCCGACGCGCGGCATCCGCAACCTCCGGATCGAAACGCTGAACGGGGTCCGCCGTTTCGAGGGCAATCCGATCCTGGGAGCGGTCGGCACCTCTTCGTTCGTCGCCAAGGGCTGGGAACTCGACCTCACCGGAAATCCGGCGCGCGGCCTGCGCATTTCCTTCAACGTGGCGCAGCAGAACACCGTGAAGTCGGACATCGCGCCCGAGCTGAGAAAGTTCGCCGCCGAAATGCGCGCCAACATCGACAAGTCGCCCCTGCGAAACGTCTTTGACAGCCCCACGCTCGGCGAGACCAACACGCATTTCGGCCGGTTCGAGAACAACGTCACCCGGCCGATCGCGGCGGAGGTCGCGAAGGAAGGCACCAAGTCGCTCGAACAGCGGGAGTGGCGGCTCAATGCCGTTGTCAGCTACGATTTCAGCGGCCGCCTGCGCGGTTGGGGAATCGGCGCCGGCGCGCGCTGGCAGTCGGAAGTCGCCACCGGCTACCCCAATTTCATCGACGCCGATGGCGTGATCCAGCCCGACCTGTCGAAACCCTACTTCGGCGATCCGGAGTTCAACGGCGACGCCTGGCTCAGCTACAAGCTCCGGATCTTCCGCGACCGGGTGGCCTGGCGGATTCAATTGAACGTGCGCAATCTGGTGGGTTCGGACTCGCTCATCCCGGTGAGCACGAATCCCGACGGGCGCACGGCCATCGTGCGCATCCCGCCGGACCGGCAGTGGGTCGTGACCAATACCTTCCGGTTCTGAGGCAGTGGGGTGGAGCCGCCTGTCCCCGGGCGGCTGACGCCCGACGGACCGGGCCGCAGCGGCGTGAGGACACGCCGCTCCACCTCTCCGTGCGGTGGTTTTCTTCGGTGAGGTGAAAGCCGACGGGATGGCTTCGTCTGAGGCTGGGGGCACGTTGCGGACGGATTCGGTTGGGGTGGAGCCGCCTGTCCCCAGGCGGCTGACGTGCGACGGACCGGTCCGCAGCGGCGTGAGGACACGCCGCTCCACCTTTCCGTGCGGTGGTTTTCTTCGGTGAGGTGAAGGCAGCCTGGCGGCACGGTGCGGACGGATCTCCGCCTCCGCCGGAGCCGGCTGCAGATGACGCCGCCCGCAGCACGGCGGGAAAGAGATTGAGCGTTTGATGGCGAATCGCGCGATGCCGGTGCGCGCACTCGACTCCCCGGGCGCTCTCCTGAAACTGGCGGCGTGACTCTGCCCCGCCTTCTCCCGCCCTCACTTCCGTCCACGCCCGTGAACCGCAGTTGCGCCGGCGCCCTCGGCGTGCGCGTGCTGGCCTGGCTGGTCCTTGCGGCGGCGCCGCCCTTTGCCGACGCCGCCGACGCCGCCGACGAGGCGCGCCGTCGCGCCAGCCTGGAGGCGCTCAAGGTGCTCGAGCCGACGCGCAAGCCGCGCGACGGACGGATCAACCTGCAAGACATCACCTGGGAGGACTGGCAGAGGCGAACGGGCGAGCTGCCGCCGGACTTCGCCTCGATGCCCTCGAATCCCTTCCTGCCCGATCCGCTCGCGGGCGTGCGCACGCGGGCCGACTGGGCGAAAAGGCGGGAGGAGCTGAAGGCGACGCTCCAGCACTGGATGACGGGCCGCTTACCGCCCAAGCCCGACAACCTCCGCGCGGTCGTCACGGGCGAGCGGCAGGAGGGCGACGTGACGGTGCGCGACGTACGGCTCGAGTTCGGCCCCGGCCACCGGGCGACGCTGCGACTTCAGTTGCTGATCCCGCCGGGCGCGAAGAAGCGTCCGGTCTTCCTGACCAACCACAACCGTTCGCGGCCCTGGGCGGCGAGCGCGGTGGCGCGCGGCTACGTGGGCTGCATCTACCACGCGACGGATCCCTACTACGGCGAGGGCGACGATTCCGAGGGCTTCGTCGACGTGTATCCGGACTACGACTTCAGCGTGCTGTCGCGCTGGGCCTGGGCGGCGAGCCGCGCGGTCGACTACCTCGTGACGCTGCCCGAGGTGGAGCCGACGCAAATCGGCCTGAGCGGCCACTCGCGCAACGGCAAGTCCTCGGTCTTCGCGGCCGCGTTCGACGAACGGATCGCGGCCGTGGTCGCCTCCGGCGGCAACACCGGCGAGTGCACGCCCTGGCGCTACACCAACGACCCGTTTGGGAGCGAGACGGCCGAGATCATCACCACGGTCAACCCGCATTGGTTTCACCCGCGGCTGCGGTTCTTCATCGGCAACGAGGACAAGCTGCCGTTCGACCAGAACACGCTGTTCTCGCTCATCGCGCCGCGCGGAGTCCTGATGAACTCGGCGTTCACGGAGTCGGCCAACACCGTGCTGGGTTTCGAGCAGCATTTCCGTTCGCTGCGCCGCGTGTACGAGTTCCTCGGCGCGCGGGACCACGCCCAGCTCCGCCTGCGGGCGGGCCTGCACGCGACGACGGCCGACGACATCGAGACCTACTTCGATTTCTTCGACCGCATCTTCGGCCGCGGCCAGGCGCCCGTGCAGGAGACCATGATCTTCGGCTACACGTTCGAAGGGTGGCAGCGTACGACCGGCACCCAACGCGCGCCCGCGGTCGGCGCCGACCCGCTGCGCTGGGCGCTGGGCGAGCGCCCCCCGCAGGTGCCGTTCGCGCGACCGACGCACGACCAGGGCCGGGTGCTCGTCAGCGACGGCTGGATGCGGGCCATCTCGCCGGCGCCCGTCGACAAGAGCTTCAAGGAGGTCACGGTGCCGCTGGGCGTCAACGTGAAGGCGGACCTGTTCCTCCCCGTCGAGAACTCGCCCGGCCGGCGCCCGGTCGTCATCTGGCTGCACGCGTTCAACCACGCGCGCGGTTACATGCACCAGGCGCGCACGCCCTTCGTGGATCTCGTCCGGCGCGGCTACGCGGTGCTGGCCTTCGACCAGATCGGTTTCGGCACGCGCGTGGAACAGGCGAAGGATTTCTATCGCCGCTACCCGCAGTGGTCGCTGCTCGGAAAAATGGTGGCGGACACGCGCTCCGCGATCGCGGCGATGCGGGATCATCCCGCCATCGATCCGGACCGCATCTACCTCGTCGGCTACGCGCTCGGTGCGCAGGTCGCGCTCTGGACCGCGGCCGAGGATCCTGCGCCGCGTGCCGTCGTGGCGATCGCCGGCATCACGCCCCTGCGCACTTCGGGCGACCGCGAGGCGATCCGGATGTACTCGCACTTGCACGGGCTGCTGCCGCGGCTGGGATTCTACGCGGATAGGCCGGCGGAGCTGCCTTTCGATTACGACGACGTGCTGCGCCGCATCGGCGGCAAGCCGGTGCTGATCGTCGCCCCGCAGAACGACCGCTTCGCGCACCTTCCCGCGCTGCAGGCGCTCGTGCGCGGACTGCCTGGCGTGACGGTGCAGACCCCCTACGACTTCAACCGGCTGTCCAAAGACGTGCGGACCCCCGCCTTCGAGTGGCTCGACCGGGTCCGAACCCAAGGCCCGTAACACATCGCTGCTCCAACCGCCCCCGGCCCCATCACCCATCACCTATCGCCCGTCATCCCTCACCCTCCCTCCGATCCCGATTTCCCTCGCCGCCCGTCCGGTTCCACCCATACCGAGACTCGCTCGTTCCCCCGAAGTACCATGGCCCGGATCCCCTTCCTCTCGGTGTTCCTGTCGCTGACCTGCCTGGCGCCCGCGCGAGCGGAGTGGCCCGAGTTTCGCGGGCCGACGGGGCAGGGGCATGCGACGGCGACGGGCCTGCCGGTCGAGTGGTCGGCGACGCGAAACGTCGCGTGGAAGCAACCTCTGCCTGGCTTGGGCTGGTCTTCCCCGGTCATCGCCGGCGGGCGCGTGTTCCTCACCACCGGAGTGCCGCGCGAAGGGGGCGGCGCCTCGTTGCGGGCGCTGGCCGTGGATGCGACGGACGGTCGGATCGTATGGGAGACGGAGGTGTTTGCCGGGGCCGACATCGAGGCCCAGCCGCTGCACAAGAAGAACAGCCCGGCGAGCCCCACCGCGCTGCTCGCCGGCGACCGGGTGTACGTGCACTTCGGGCACCATGGCACCGCGTGCCTGGACCGCGAGGGCCGGATCGTCTGGCGCAACAACCGGCTCAAGTACAATCCCGTCCACGGCAACGGCGGCTCGCCGATTCTCGTCGACGACCTGCTCATCTACAACGCCGACGGCGGCAAGGATCCCTGCGTGGTCGCGCTCGAGCAGCGGACGGGTGAGGTGCGCTGGCAGGTGCCGCGCACGGTCCAGCCGCGGCAGACGTTTTCCTTCTGCACGCCGCTGCTCATCACCGTCGACGGCGTGCGGCAGGTGATCACGCCGGGCAGCGGGGCGGTCGCGGCGCTCGACCCGCGCGACGGCCGCGAACTCTGGCATGTGAAGTACGGCGCGGGTTATTCGGTGGTGCCGCGTCCGGTCTACGCGAACGGGCTTCTCTTCATCGGCACCGGCTACAACCGCGCCGATCTGCTCGCGGTCCGGCCGGGCGGCGCGGGCGACCTCACTGACACGAACATCGTGTGGCGCACGACCAAGGGTGCGCCGCTCACGCCGTCGGTCGTCGCGGTGGGGGATGAGATCTACGTCGTCTCCGACATGGGCGTCGCGAGCTGCTTCGACGCGAAGACCGGCACGCAGCACTGGCAGGAGCGGCTGGAGGGAAACTATTCCGCGTCGCCCCTCGCCGCCGAGGGCCGGATCTATTTCCAGAACGAGACCGGCACGGGCACCGTCCTCCAGGCCGGCAAGCAGTTCGTGAAACTCGCCACGAACAAGCTCGAGGAGCGGACGCTCGCGTCCTACGGCGTCGCCGGGAAGGCGTTCTTCATCCGCACCGAGGCGAACCTGTACCGGATCGAGGCCCGGTAGGGATCCTCCGCGCAAAGACGCGAAGGAAGGCAAACACTCGCCAAGAAAACCTGGCGTTAGAGCGCCTTAAGCAAAAGCGTAGTTGATCGGGACGGGGTCCTAAACGCAAAGACGCGAAGGGGAGCAAAGACTCGCGAAGGAAAAGCGTGGCGAAACTTGGCGTTCCTTGGCGACTTTGCGTTTCGGTTTGGGCGACAGATTTGTTGAATCTTGCTCTAGAAATTCTTCACGTACTCGACGCCGCGGGCGTCCTTGAACGTCAGTTGCTCGGTGCCGACCTGGAGCAGTTTCACTCCCAGCGCGCGGTCGACGGTGTCGTTCACGCGATAGACCTTGTCGTTCATCAGCACGCGGCTCTCGTTGCCGGAAGAACGGATGCCTGCCACCTTGATGGCCTCGACGAATGCCGTGATGCGCTCATCCGGCTGCGGCGGCGCTGCGGGCGCGGGCGCCGGGGAAGGCGTTGCGCTCGGGGCCGTGGCCGCGGCGGCGACGGAGGGCGCGGGCGCCGGAGGCGGGGACTGCGGTGGCGTCGCCTCGGCTGCAGTCACGGGCGCGACGGCCGGCGTCGGTGCGGGTGCGGCTGGCGGTGTGGCGGCAACGGAGGCGACCGCCGGCGGAGCGGCCGTCGCGGTCACGGGCGCAGGCGGCGGGACGGCCGCCGGTGCCGGCGTCGTGGCCACGGGCACCACCAGGGGCGGTGCGAGAGATTCGGAAGCGGGGGGAGCCGCGGGAGGCGGGACCGAGGGGGTGGCGACGGGCGCGGTGGCCGCGGGTTTCTCAGGGCGGTTGAGCAGGACCACGGTGACCACCACCGAAAGCACGACGAGGACGATCGCGCCGCTGCCGACGAGGAGCGCGATGTTGCCGCCCTGCGGACGGCCGCGTCGCAGCGGCAGCGCTTCCGCAGCCGCAGGGGAGACGGTCGCAGCCGGACCCGCGGCGGGAGCGGCAGGTTCGGCGGCGGGAGCGGCGGTGGCCGGCTCGCCGGGCCCTTCCGTCCGCTGCCGCTGGGCCTTCTTGAGCGCTTCGTTGATGAGACTCATGGCGGCGGGGTGGGATCAGGCCGTGAGTGCCCGCATGTCCTTCGCGGCGCGGCGCACGTCCCAGAAGCTGACTTCGTCGGACTCGCGGATGAACGCCGCGAGCAGCGACTTGTCGCAGAGATTGTTCACGATGCGGGGAATGCCGCGGCTGCAGTAGTGCAGCGCCCACAGGGCCCAGCGCGTGAAGTATGGCCGGCCGTTGCCGCCGGCGAGCGTGATGCGGTGGCGGATGTACTCCGCGATGTCCTGGCTGGTGAGCTTGCGCAGTTCGTAGTGGACAAGGATGCGCTGGCGCAACTGGCGGAGTTCGTCGCGGGCCAGGATGCCCTTCAGCTCGGGTTGGCCCATGAGGACGATCTGCAGCAGCTTCTGCTGGTCGGTCTCGAGATTGGAAAGCAGGCGGATCTGCTCGAGCACCTCGAAGCTGAGGTTCTGGGCCTCGTCGATGATGAGGACGATGTCGCGATTCTTTTGTATCCGCTCGAGCAGCACCTGGTTCATCTGCGCCACGAGGTCGTTCTGGCTGCGCCCGAAGCGGGTCTCGCCCAGCTCGGTCAGGATGGCCTTCAGCATCTGCGTCTCGGTCACGCGCGGATTCAGGATCAGCGCCGTGTCGTAGCGGGCCGGATCGAGTTCGTTGAGGAACCTCCGGCACAGCGTCGTCTTGCCGCAGCCCACCTCCCCCACGAGCACGATGAAGCCCTTCTTCTCCGCGACGCCATACTTGAGGTGCTGCAGCGCCTCGAGGTGGGTCGGGCTGAGATAGAGAAAACGGGGGTCGGGGGTGATGTTGAAGGGCATCTCCTTTAACCCGTAAAAACTCTGATACATGGTGAGAGGGAAAACGACGGTTGCTCTCCCCATCGGAGAAGGCACGTGAAATTGCCCCTGGAATGCCCCCGGGGCCGCGATTTGAAATGTCCTTTACTCGCGTCGCCGGGGAAACGTTCATGCGGAGGCCGGAAACGTGACCTCGCAGCGCCTCATCGTCCTCCTCTATGTCGTGCTCCTGAGCGCAATCGGTCTCGGCGCCGGCGCCCTCTTTCTCGAGGCGCGGGCGGAGTTCGACAAGCTCAAGCAGGACCAGGCCGCCAGCGCGGCCAAGCTCCACGCCGCGCGCGTGCGCCTCGCCGAGCAGCAGAAGATCCTCGAGCGCATGCGCAGCGATCCGGTTTACGTCGAGAAAGTGATCCGCACCCAGCTCGGCTACGGCCGCAAGGAGGAGTTCGTGTTCCGCTTCGATCCAGGCCCCTGAATTTCCGGGTGGACGGGCGAACCCAATCCCGTTCTGGGTGACTGTTCCCACACTCATGGCGACACATCCGCTGATCGAACGTTTTCAACGCGCCGGGCAGGGCCACGTTTTCGCATTCTTCGACCAGGCCGCCCCCGCGGAGCAGCAGCGCCTGCTGGCCGAAGCGGGCGAGATCGACCTCGAGGAGCTGGCGCGATTGTCCCGCACGCTGCTCCGGCAGCGCGGGGCCGGCGTCGATCTCACCGGCCTCGAGCCGGCGCCCTACGAGCGGCGGCCCGAGCATGGCGGTGACGCGGCCGCGTGGGCGGCCGCGCGCGCCGAAGGCGAGGCGGTGCTGCGCGCGGGTCGCGTCGCCGCGTTCACCGTCGCGGGCGGGCAGGGTACCCGGCTCGGCTACGACGGCCCCAAGGGCACGTTCCCGGTCACGCCGGTGAAGCAGAAGACGCTTTTCCAGGTCTTCGCGGAAAAAATCCTCGCCGCGGGCCGGCGCTACGGGAAGCCGCTGCATTGGTTCGTCATGACGAGCCACGCCAACCACGCGGCGACCGAGGCGTTCTTCGCCGAGCATCGCCATTTCGGGCTCGACCGCGCGCGGGTGCATTTCTTCCGGCAGGGCCGGATGCCGGCGGTCGATTTCGAGGGGAGGATCCTGCTCGAGACGAAGACGTCGCTCGCGCTCTCGCCCGACGGCCACGGCGGCTCGCTCCGCGCGCTCGAGCGCAGCGGTGCGCTCGACCTGATGCGGCGCGAGGGCGTCGACACCCTGAGCTATTTCCAGGTCGACAACCCCCTCGTCCGCTGCGTCGACCCCGCCTTCATCGGCTGGCACCACCGCCGCGGCTCCGAGATGTCCAGCAAGATGGTCGCCAAGGCCTACGCCGAGGAGAAGGTCGGGGTGTTCTGCCGGCAGGGCGGCAAACTCGTGGTGGTCGAGTACTCCGACCTCCCCATGGAGCGGCAGCGCGAGGTCGATCCGGCCCGCGGCCTGCGCTACGTGGCCGGCAGCATCGCCATTCATGTCCTGGATCGCGAGTTCGTCCGTCGGATGGCGTCGGGCGGCGAGGGCGTGGCGCTGCCGTTTCACCGCGCGGACAAGAAGATCCCGACCGTCGACGCGCAGGGCGCCCCGGTCCGGCCGGAGAAGCCCAACGGCGTGAAGTTCGAACTGTTCGTCTTCGACGCGAAGCCGTTCGCGCGGTCGCCTTTGGTGATTGAGACGCTGCGGGCGGATGAATTCTCCCCGGTGAAGAACGCCGAGGGTGCCGACTCGCCGCTCTCGTGTCGCCAGGACCAGTTGCGCCAGTTCGGTCGCTGGCTCGCGGCGGCCGGCGCGGCGCCCGCGCTCGACGCGTCGGGCCTGCCGGCCGTGCCGGTCGAGGTGTCACCGCTTTTTGGCGACGACGAGGCTTCGTTCGTCGCCGCGTGGAATCGCCAGGCGGTGAAACCGAGGATTGAGTCCGGGCTTTATTTGGAGTGAATCCCCGCCGCCGGCTCCCGCGACGTGCGGGGGCAAGGCGCTTCTTCCTTCCTTCATGACCACGCTCGCCCGCATCCAGGCCGCCGCCCAGGCCGGTCACTTGCTGCCCACCACGGCCGAAAACCTGGCCGCCTTTCTCGCCGCCCGGCTGCCGGCCTGGGCCGAGCGCAGCATCGACGAACTCGCGGCGCAAGGGGCGTGGGGCGAGCTCAACGACCGGTTCTACCGCTTCCTCGAGTTCGGCACCGGCGGCATGCGGGGCCGCACCATCGGCGTCGTGCCGGCCCCCAGCGAAACGGGGCGGCTCGACGAACGCGGCTCGCCCGAGCACGCCGCGATCGGCAGCAACCTGCTCAACGACTTCACGCTGATCCGCGCCGTCGTCGGGCTCTACCGCTACACTGCCCGCCACCTCGCCGCCCAGGGTTTCAAGGGCCGGCCCCGGCTGGTGATCGCGCATGACGTGCGGCACTTCGCGCGGCACTTCTCGGACCTGTCGGCCTCCACCTGGACTCAGCTCGGCGGCGAAGCCTTCGTGTTCGACGGGCCGCGGCCGACGCCGCAGCTCAGCTACTCGGTGCGGTGGCTGAAGGCGCACGCGGGCGTGGTCATCACCGCCAGCCACAATCCGCCCCACGACAACGGGTTCAAGGCCTACTTCGGCGACGGCGCCCAGGTGGTGCCGCCGCACGACAAGGGGATCGTCGCCGAGGTCAACGCCGTGCCGCTCGCCGAGCTCGGGCGTTTCCTCACGCCCAACCTCGCGGGCGTGACGACCCTCGGGCGCGACGCCGACGCCGCCTATCTGGCCGTCGCCGCCAAGGCGGCGCTCGACCCGGCGGTCTTCCGGAAGACCAAGCTGAAGGTGGTCTTCACCAACATCCACGGCACCGGTGCGGTCGCGTCGATGCCCCTGCTCCAGCAGGCGGGCTGCGACGTGATGGCCGTGCCCGAACAGCTCGCGTTCGACGCCCGCTTTCCGACCGTGAAGTCGCCCAACCCCGAGAACGCCGAGGCGCTGGCCCGCGCGGTCGCGCTCGCGGCGAAGGAAGGGGCCGACGTCGTGCTCGCGACCGATCCCGACGCCGACCGGATGGGCTGCGCGGTGCGCAATCGCGCCGGCGGGCTCGACCTGCTCACCGGCAACCAGATCGGCTCGCTGCTCACGGAGTATCGGCTGTCCAAGTACAAGGAGCTCGGTTGGATCCCCGCCGCGGGCTCGGACCGCGCGGCGATCGTGAAGACGTTCGTCACGACCTCGCTGCAGGACGCCATCGGCCGGGGACACGGCGTGAAGGTCATCAACACGCTCACGGGCTTCAAGTGGATCGCCGCCAAGATGGCCGGCTACGAGGCCAGGCTGCGGGCGGCGATGGGCCCGGGTTTCGACTACGAGGCGACCCCGTTCGAGCAGCGCGCGCGGCTGCTGCAGCAGCACAGCACGTTCTACGTCTTCGGCACCGAGGAGAGCTACGGCTACCTGCCCAACGACTACCTGCGCGACAAGGACGGCAACTCCGCCTGCCTCATGTTCGCCGAGCTCTGTGCCTGGGTGAAATCGCGCGGGCTGACCGTGCCGGAATACCTCGACGAGATCTACCTCCGCTACGGCTTCTACCTCGAAGGCGTGATCAACCTTTACTACGAGGGCGCCAGCGGCAACGCGAAGATCAAGCGGATCCTCGAGACGTACCGTGCGAACCCGCCGCAGGCGTTCGGCGACGTGGCGGTGGCGAAGTTCCAGGACTTCGGCCGCGAGCGCGTGGTCGATGCCGACGGCGAGACGATCCCCGCACAGGACCTGTACCTGGTCACGCTGGCCAACGGCTACTCGTTCGCCGCCCGCGGCAGCGGCACCGAGCCGAAGATGAAGTTCTATCTCTTCGCCAACGAGAAGGTCGGCAGCGCCGCCGAGCTGCCCGCGGTGAAAGCCCGCGTGCGCGCGACGCTCGACCGGTTGAACCGGTTGATCGAAGCCGACGCGAAAGCCCGCGCCGAAAGCTAGCGCGGGCGGGGAGTGCTCGGCCGGAAGGACGCAGGTGCGGTGGAGCCGCCTGTCCCCAGGCGGCTGACGTGCGATGGACCGGCCCGCAGCAGCTTGAGGACAAGCTGCTCCACCTTTCACTGCGGCCTCACGGTTGATTTGAAGGCTCATGGCATGAGTGCGGCGCAGCCGTCACCTGCCGAGGCCCGCACCGTGGGGCCCGCCTCGGAGCACCACGCCGCGCCGCTGCCGTCGGATCGGCCTGGCCGGAGGAAGACGCGTTGTAACGCCGCCGCGGCCAGCCAGATGCGGCGCCGGCGCCGCGCGGTCAAACCGGCGTAAAGTTTCCGCCGCGCCTCCGCCGTGTTCCCGCCGACGGGCCAGCGTGACGATCATACCGGAATGAAGCGTCTACTCCGGCTGCGTTGCTCCCTGCTCGCGATCCTGTTTCCCGTCGCCGGAGTGGCCCAGGAAGGCTGGTCGCAGATGAAGACCGGCATGAATCGCGAGGAGACGCATGCGGTCCTCGGAGCGGAGCTCATGGCCAGCCGGGGTCGCGGCTTCGAGGTCGCGATCTACGACGGCGGCGCCGAGGTCCTCTATCTCAACGGCCAGGTCGTGGCCTGGACCGCTCCGGGCGCCGTCGAGGCCCCTCCCGCGCCCGCGGCGGCCTGGCAGTTCGATCAGGTCGCGCGGCCGCGCCCGCGCCCCGTCGCCCCGGTGGACGCACAGGGCCCGGCCGTGCGCCAGCGCGCGATCCTGCCGGCCTACCGCTGGTAAGCCGCCGCCCTTCCGCCATCGCCGGCGCGAGTGCCCGGCCGGCGGCGCGTAAATGCGGCACCGGCCGCACGCCCGTCCGTGCAGTCGCAGCCGTGTCCTTTCGGACCACGCGGATTTGCTCGAAACCCGCCGCCGGCGGCACGTAGCCTCCGCGCCGGTGCCGCGTCGTCGCGCGCCCCGATTCCCCATGAAGTCCCCTTCGCTTGCTGCCGTCCTGCTCAGCCTTTGCGCCCTCGGCTCCGCGCGCGCGGCCGACGCCCCGCCGCCCGAGGCGGTCTATGTCGGCGGCAAGGTGATCACGGTCGACAACGCTTTCGCCGTGCGCGAGGCCTTTGCCGTGCAGGACGGCCGCATCGTCGCCGTCGGCGACAGCCAGACCATCCGCGCGCTGGCGCGCCCGGGGACGACCCGGATTCACGACCTGCGCGGCCGCGCCGTCCTCCCGGGTCTGATCGATTCGCACGTGCACGCAACGAGCGCGTCGATGACGGAGTTCGATCATCCGCTGCCCGACATGGAGTCGATCGCCGACGTGCTGGCCTACTTTCGCGAACGCGTGAAGGTCGTGCCCGAAGGCGAGTGGATCTCGCTCTCGCAGGTGTTCATCACGCGGCTGCGCGAGGCGCGGTTTCCGACGCGGGCCGAACTCGACGCGGTCGCCCCGCGACACCCGGTGGCGTTTCACACCGGTCCCGACGTCATGCTCAACAGCCTCGCCCTGAAGCTCAACCAGCTTGACCGGAACTTCGAGGTGAAGGACGGCCGCGAAGGCTACATGGAGAAGGATGCGCAGGGTGAACCCACCGGCGTGCTCCGGGGCCTCGGCCGCTACGTGAATAAGGCGTCGCCGTCGCGCACGGTGAAAGTGACGGACGCCGACCGCGTGCGGCGGCTGCGGGAGCTGTTTCGCGACTACAACCGCGTCGGCCTCACTGCCGTCGCCGACCGCGGCGCCAACGCGCAGGCGATCACGCTCTACGAGGGCCTGCTGCGGCGGGGCGAGCTCTCGGTGCGGCTCGCCTTGTCGCACACGATCCCGACCTCCGGCTCGCAGGAGTCGTTGCTCAAGGCGATCGACGACCTCGGGCGGCACCGGTTGCGCGCGCCCAGCCCGTGGCTCCGCCTCATCGGCACGAAGATCTGGCTCGACGGCGGCATGCTCACGGGCAGCGCCTACATGCTGAAGCCCTGGGGCAGGAGCGAAATCTACGGCATCCGCGACGAAGCCTACCGCGGCGTGCTCAACCTGCCTCCCGAACAGCTCTACCCGCTCGTTCGCCAGGTGGCGAAGAACGGGATGCAGTTCACCGCCCACGTGCAGGGCGACGGCGCGGTGACGACGCTCGTCGACACCTACGAGCGCGTGAACGCCGAGTTCCCGGTCAAGCCGCTGCGCATGGGACTGACGCACTCCAGTTTCATGACCGAGGAGGTGCTGGGACGCGTGGCCCGGCTTGGCATCGTGCCGGACATCCAGCCGATCTGGCTCTACCTCGATACCAGCACGCTCGTGCGGCAGTTCGGCTACGACCGGATGCGCCACTTCCAGCCGTTGCGCAGCCTCGCCGCGCACGGCGCCATCGCCGGCGGTGGCTCGGACCACATGCAGAAGATCGGCGACCTGCGCGCGATCAATTCCTACAATCCGTTCCTCGGCATGTGGATCACGATCACGCGGAAAGCGCGCTGGTACGACGGCGCGCTGCACCCCGAGGAGGGATTGTCCCGCGAGCAGGCGATCGCCTTCTACACCCGCAACAACGCGCACCTGCTTTTCTGGGAAAAGGAGCTGGGCTCGATCGAGCCCGGCAAGCGGGCCGACTTCATCGTGCTCGACCGCGACCCGCTCACGTGCCCGATCGACGATCTCCGGGAAACCCGGGTCCTGCAGACCTGGGTCGAGGGAAAGATCGTCCACGGCGCCGCGACGGACTGACGCCGCCAAGCATTGCGCAGCGTTGGCCAACCCTCGCGCAGCGGCGCCGCGCGGCCTGTGGCATGCTCGCGTCATGCAAGACACGTTGGTGGCGGCCCTGCGCGCCCAGCGTTCGCAGATTCGCGAACACTGGGAGGCGCTGCTGCGCGTGGAACCGGTGGCGACGCCCCTCGGGCATCCCGACTCGCTGGTGCACATGCTCGACTGGACTCTCGATGAAATCTTCGCCGGCCTCGCCAACCCCCTCGGGCGCCACCGCGTCGGCCGCGCCCGGATCGGCCACGAGAGCGCTCCGCCGTGCCCGTGCGGCCGCAACCCCCTGCTCGCCTATTTCGCTGCGGGCGGTCAGGCGATGCGGCAGGCGCTGGTGCTCGTCCAGGCCGGGCTGGCGGGGCTCGATCCGATCGAGCGCGACGCCGCCTTCTACGAGTTGAATCTCATCCTGCAGCAGATCTCCCGGCGTGAGATCGAGGCGTTCTGCGGCGTGTGCCAGTTCCGCCGCGGCGGCGTGGCCGCCGAGGGACTCTGCACGGTTGCGCTGATGGATTGAGGAATCCGCCCGGGGCCGGGCTCGTCGTGCGTCCCGCAGACCGCGCCGTGGCTGGGACGAAGCGCAGCGTTCCCGGAGCTGCCGCCGGGTTGCCCACGGTGTGGCATGGCCGTGATCGGAGGGCGCCTCTCCGCCGGAGCTGCGGGTGCGTCAGAACCCCTGCGCTGGGCGGCTTCGCCCAACCGGCAAGAAATGCGGACGTTTTCTCCTAAAGTGCGGAGAGAGCGCGCGGCACTTGTGGCAAGGTGCGGCCAATCCAGGGAGGCCATCATGCCACGCTTTATCCGATGGTTTTCGGAGCTCGGAATCGGCGACGTTCCCCTCGTCGGAGGCAAGAACGCATCGCTCGGCGAGCTGTTTCGCGTCTTCGCCGCGGAGGGGATCGCGGTGCCGGCGGGATTTGCCGTCACCGCCGACGCCTACCGCGCCTTCATCCATTTCGCCGGGCTCGCCCCGCTCCTCGCCGCGGAGCTGGAGGGGCTCGATTCGCGCCACCTCGCCGACCTGCGTCGCCGCGGCGCCAACCTGCGCAACGCGATCCTCGCCGCGCCGCTCCCGGCGGAGCTCGCGGCCGAGATCGCGCACGCTTACACGGAACTGACGGCAAACCTCGGTGACCTGGCGTCCGTCGCCGTGCGGAGCAGCGCGACGGCCGAGGACCTCCCGGAGGCGAGCTTCGCCGGGCAGCAGGAGTCGTTTCTCAATGTCCACGGCGTGCCCGCGGTGCTCGACGCCGTGAAGCGCTGCTTCGCCTCGCTCTACAAGGACCGCGCGATCTCCTACCGCGTCGACCAGAAATTCGATCACGAGAAGGTCGCGCTCTCCGTCGGCGTGCAGCGCATGGTGCGCTCGGACCTGGCGTCGGCGGGCGTGATCTTCACCCTCGACACCGAGACGGGCTTCCGCGACGCCGTCCTCATCAACGCGGCCTACGGCCTCGGCGAGAACGTCGTCCAGGGCGCGGTGAATCCCGACGAGTACTGCGTGTTCAAGCCCACGCTCCGCACCGGCTTCCGGCCGATCCTGCAAAAGCGCGTCGGCACCAAGGAATACAAGCTGATCTACGACGTCGGCGGCACCAAGCTGGTCCGGAACGTGCCGGTGCCCGCCGAGGCGCGGCGGGCGTTTGTGCTGACCGACGACGAGATCCTCCGGCTCGCGCGGTGGGCGTGCCGCATCGAGGAGCACTACTCCGCGCAGCGTGGCCGCCCCACGCCGATGGACATCGAGTGGGCGAAGGATGGCGTCACGGGCGAACTCTTCATCCTGCAGGCGCGCCCGGAGACGGTGCAGTCGCGCCGCGACGCCGAGGTGGTCGAGACGTTCCGGCTGAAGGCGCGGGGGCCGGTGCTCGTCACCGGCCGCAGCGTAGGCGGGAAGATCGCCGCCGGCCCGGTGCGGGTCATTCCGGATGCGCGTGCGATCGCGCAGTTCCGTCCCGGCGAAGTCCTCGTGACCGATCGCACCGACCCGGACTGGGAGCCGATCATGAAGCAGGCGGCGGCGATCGTCACCAACCGCGGCGGCCGCACCTGCCACGCCGCCATCGTCAGCCGCGAGCTGGGCGTGCCGGCGATCGTCGGCACCGAGCGCGGTACCGCAGTCCTGCACGACGGCCAGGAGGTCACGGTCTCCTGCGCCGAAGGGGACACCGGCTTCGTGTACGAGGGTCGCCTGGACTTTGAGGTGAAGCGCACCGACCTCAAGGCCCTCGGCCGCCCGCGCACCCGCGTGATGTTGAACGTGGGCAACCCGGAGGAGGCGTTCGCCCTGTCATTCCTGCCGAACGACGGCGTGGGGCTTGCCCGCGAGGAGTTCATCATCACGTCCACCATCAAGATCCACCCGCTCGCGCTGCTCGATTTCGACCGTCTCGCCGACGCCGCCGTCAAGCGCGAGATCGCGGAACTCACCGCCGGCTACCAGGACCGTGCCCAGTTCTTCGTCGACAAGCTCGCGCAGGGGGCGGGCATGATCGCGGCCGCGTTCCACCCCAGGGACGTGATCCTCCGGCTGAGCGACTTCAAGACGAACGAATACGCCAACCTGATCGGCGGCCGGGCGTACGAACCGGCGGAGGAGAACCCCATGATCGGCTTCCGCGGCGCCTCGCGCTACTACCACGACCGGTACCGCGCGGGCTTCGCGCTCGAGTGCCGCGCGGTGCGGAAGGTGCGCGAGGAGATGGGGCTCACCAACCTGAAGCTGATGATTCCGTTCTGCCGCACGGTCGACGAGGGCCGCCGGGTCCAGCAGGAGATGGCCCGGCACGGCCTGGTGCGGGGGGTCAACGGGCTCGAGGTCTACGTCATGTGCGAGATCCCGAGCAACGTGATCCTCGCCGCGGAGTTCGCGGAGATCTTCGACGGCTTCAGCATCGGCTCCAACGACCTCACGCAGCTCATCCTCGGCGTCGATCGCGACTCGGAGATCGTCGCGCCGCTCTTCGACGAGCGGAACCCGGCGGTGAAGGCGATGATCGCGCAGGTGATCGCCGCGTGCCGCGCCCGCGGACGCAAGATCGGCATCTGCGGCCAGGCGCCGAGCGACTACCCGGAGTTCGCCCGCTTCCTGGTGGAGCAGGGGATCGACAGCATCTCGCTGAATCCCGACACGGTGCTGCGCACGACGGAGGCCATCCTGAAGACCGAGGCAGAAGCATGCTGAACGTCCCATGAAAACGAAAATCACGGATCCCGCCGGGAAGCCCCCTCGTGGCACGCGCATCGTGTGCGGCACGGATTTCTCGGACCGTGCCCGGGAGGCGGCGGACGTCGCCGCGGCGCTCGCGTTGCGCGGGGACCTGACACTCGCGCTGGTGCATGTCACGGACGAGACCAACACCCATGCCGCCAGCCCGGAGGAGCTGCGAGCTTTCGCTCGGCCGGCGCTGCGGGCCTTGCGGCGCGAGGCCGCGCGGCTGCGCCGCACGGGTGCCGCGGTCGAGACGGTGCTGCTGCACGGCGCGTGGGCCGAACAGGCCCTGGCGCGCCACGCGACGGAAACGGCTCCCGCCCTCGTGGTCGTCTCCTCGGTCAGCAAGCTTGCCTTCGAGCGGTGGACGCTCGGCAGCGTCTCGGAAGGCGTGGCCCAGTCCGCGCCCGCGCCGACCCTCGTCGTCCGCGATCCGGTGCCGCTGCTCGAATGGGCGCGCGGCGAGACGGCCTTGCGGGTGCTCGCCGGGGTGCCGCTGTCGGCGGACTGCGACCGCGTGCTGCAGTGGGTCCATGGGTTGGAACGCTTCGGGCCCTGCGAGGTGACGCTGGGCCACGTCAACTGGCCGCCGCACTCGCGCGCCGCGTTCGGCGGGGCCGGGCCGCTGTTCGCCGGGCGCAATCCCGCCCGCGTGCAGCGGCTGCTCGAACGCGACGTGGCCGCGCGGGCGCAGGCGATCTCCCCGCGCTGGCGGCCGCGCGTGCGCGTGGTGCCGGCCTGGGGCCGGCCCGACGCAGCCTTGCTGGCCCTCGCGCGCACCGCCCGCGCCGAGTTGATCGTGATCGGCAGCCACCAGCGCCACGGCTTCAACCGCGTCGTGCACGGGTCCGTCTCACGCGACGTGTTGCGGCACGCAGCGGCCAGTGTCGCCTGCGTGCCCGTGGGTCTTGCCGCGCCCGAGTCCCCGCCGGTCGTGCCCGCGTTTCGGCGCATCCTCGTCGCGACCGACTTTTCGCCGCTGGGCAACGCCGCGATCGGCTGCGCCTTCGGTGCGGCGGCGCCGGCGGCGGAGGTGAAGATCGTCCATGTCGTCCCCGCCTCTAACCCGGCGACGGCGATCGCGGCCGGAGCGGCGCGAAGGCTCCCG
Organism: uncultured Opitutia bacterium; assembly: GCA_937952235.1. Lineage (GTDB taxonomy): Bacteria > Verrucomicrobiota > Verrucomicrobiia > Opitutales > Opitutaceae > ER46. The sequence continues at coordinate 21,971 of CALFZM010000258.1, forward strand.
CGCTCGAACCTGCGCCGGGCGGAGGCGGAGGCCGTGCAACGGCTGCGCGCGCTGGTGCCGCCCGAGATGGCGGCCCGCGCGGCGAGCGTGGAATGCGCGGTGCTCGCCGGCGGCGAGGCGGCCCGGATCATCGGGCAGGAGGCGGCGCGCTTCGGGGCCGACCTGATCTGCGTCGGCTCGCACGCCCGCGGGCCGGTGGCCGAGACGGTGCTCGGCTCCGTCGCCCGGGCCGTGCTGACCCAAAGCGAACGCCCGGTCCTCGTGGCCCGGGCGCTGCCGTGACATGGATCCGCCGGCTTCCACTCCCTCGTCTCCCCCGGCCGGCGCCGCGGTCTCCGCGGCGCCGCCGGCGGCGCCTGCAACCGCGCCCGCGGAACATCACGCGTTCGTGCGCGAGCTCGAGGCGCTGGTGACGAAATACGACCGCCAGGGCGTGCGGCTCGGCGCCCTGCTCGAGCGGACGGAGGGGCGGGGTTACTACCTCGTGCTGATCCTGATCGCGCTGCCGTTCGTCGGCCCCATCCCGCTGCCGGGATTCTCGATCCCGTTCGGGCTGGCGATCGCGCTCATCGGCCTCCGGCTCACCTGGGGACGCGGCACCTGGCTGCCGCGGTACTTTCTCGAGTGGGAAATCTCCCCCGGCTTGCTGTCCCGCGTCGTGCGCGGCACCGGGCGCACGCTCAAGGCGGTCGAGGTCGTGCTCCGGCCGCGGCTCGTATTCATGCAGGATGGACTGGCGTTCCGGCGGATCGGTGGCGCCATGATCCTGGTCTGCGGGTTGTTCATGGTGCTCCCGCTGCCGCTGCCGTTCAGCAACTCGCTCCCGGCCTGGACGGTGCTCTTCCTGGCCATCGGCGCGCTGGAGCGCGACGGGGTGTTCTTCATCCTCGGCGCGGTGGCATTCGGGGTGACCACCGCCTTCTTCACCTTCCTCGCGGTGGGTGGGGTGGAGGCGGTCGAGAAGCTGCGCCAGCTCTGGTGGCGCTCGGGCTGATCGGACCATGAAAAAACCTGGCAAGGCGGAGGCCAAACCGGCTCCGGCGGCACCGACGGGGCCGCCGCTCGGCTGTTTCTTCGCGCCAAGGAGCGTCGCGGTCATCGGGGCGAGCGAGCGGCCGGGCAGCGTCGGCCGCGCGCTCCTGGAGAACGTCGCGGATTTCGGCGGCCCGGTTTATCCGGTCAATTCCGCCCACTCCCGCGTGCTCGACCGCCGGGCCTGGCCGCGGATCACGGCGGTGCCCGGCACGGTCGACCTGGCCCTCATCGCCACGCCGGCCGCGACGGTGCCGGACGTCGTGCGCGATTGCGTCCGCGCCGGCGTGCGCGGGGCGATCGTGCTTTCGGCGGGTTTCAAGGAATGCGGGCCCGCCGGTGCGGCGCTCGAGCGCACGGTGCTGGCGGAGGCGCGGCGCGGCGGCCTGCGGCTCATCGGACCGAACTGCCTCGGGCTGATGGCCCCGCATGTGCGGCTCAACGCCACCTTCGCCGCGCCGCTGGCGCAGCCGGGACATGTGGCCTTCGTCAGCCAGAGCGGCGCGCTCTGCTCCGCGGTCCTCGACTGGAGCCGGCGCGAGAAGGTGGGGTTCAGCGCCTTCGTCTCGGTCGGTTCCATGCTCGACGTGGGGTGGGGTGACCTGATCGACGCGCTGGGGGACGATCCGCGGACGCGCAGCATCATCCTTTACATGGAGTCGGTCGGCGCCGCCCGCGCCTTCCTGTCGGCGGCGCGCGAGGTCTCGTTCTCCAAGCCGATCATCGTGGTCAAGGTCGGTCGCACCGCCGCGGCGGCCCGGGCGGCCGCGTCGCACACCGGGGCGCTCACGGGCAGCGACGCCGTCATCGACGCCGCGTTCCGCCGCGCCGGCGTGCTGCGGGTCGCGACGATCGAGGACATGTTCGACATGGCGGAAATCCTGTCGAAACAACCCGTGCCCGCGGGGCGCAGGCTCGGGATCGTGACCAACGCGGGCGGTCCGGGGGCCCTTGCCGTCGACCAGCTCGTCGCCGTCGGCGGCGAGCTCGCGCCCCTCGCGCCGGAAACCCTCGCGGCCCTCGATGCGGTGCTGCCGGCGGCGTGGAGCCGGGGCAATCCCGTGGACCTCCTTGGCGATGCCGACGACCGGCGCTACGAGCGGGCGATCGACCTGGTGGCGCGCGACCCAAATACCGATGGCGTGCTGGTGGTGCTCACCCCGCAGGCGATGACCGATCCGTTTGCCGTCGCGCAGGGCATCCGGCGGATCGGGCCGATGCCCGCCGGAAAGCCGCTGCTCGCGAGCTGGATGGGCGGTCCGGCCGTGGAGGCGGGCGAGGCGCTGCTCAACGAGGCCGGCGTGCCGACGTTCAAGTATCCCGACCGCGCCGCGGTCGCGTTCGACTACCTGTGGCGGCACGGGGACAACGTGCGCGCGCTTTATGAGACGCCGGTGCTCGACCCGCTGCCGCCGCCGCCCGCGGGGGCGTATCCGAATCCCGACGACATCCTCCGGGCGGCCCGGGGCGAGCGGCGCACGCTGCTCACCCAGGCCGAGGCGAAGCAGGTCCTCGCCGCCCACGGCGTGCCGGTGGTACCCGCGTTTCCGGCCGGCACCGAGGATGCCGCCGTCGAACGGGCCCGCGAGCTCGGCTACCCCGTCGTGCTCAAGGTGGATTCGCACCTCGTCACCCACAAGCGGGCCGCCGGCGGGGTGCGGCTCGACCTCCGGTCCGCCGACGCCGTCCGGCAGGCCTGGCGCGGCATCCGGCGCGCGGTGACGGAACACGCCGGGCCCGGAGCATTCCTGGGCGTGACGGTGGAGCGGATGATGCCGGCGGAAGGGATCGAGCTGCTCCTCGGCAGCAGTGTCGATCCGCAGTTTGGGCCGGTCATCGCCTTCGGCGCCGGCGGGAAGCTGGTCGAGGTGATCGCCGACCGCGCCCTGGGCCTGCCGCCGCTGACCTCCACTTTGGCGCGACAACTGATCGACGGCACGCGCATCGCCCGCGCCCTCTCCCGCGCCGAGGGCCACCCTGCGGTCGATCGGTCCGCGCTCGAGCAACTGGTCGTGCGTTTCAGCCAGTTCGTCGCCGCGCACCGCTGGATCAAGGAGGTCGACGTCAATCCGCTCCTGGCAACCGCCGATGGGTTCGTCGCCCTCGATGCCCGCATCATCCTCCACGATCCCGACCTCGACGAGAGCCAGCTTCCCGTCCCGGCGATCCGGCCGTATCCGCTGCAGTACGTGTCGACGGCGGCCTTGCGCGACGGCCGGCCCGTGCTCGTCCGGCCGATCCGGCCGGAGGACGAGCCGCTGATGGTGGACTTCCACGCGACGCTGTCCGACCGCAGCGTCTACTACCGCTATTTCGCGGCGCTGTCGCTCCGGCAGCGCACGAGCCACGCGCGGCTGGCGCGCATGTGCTTTGTCGACTACGACCGCGAGATCGCCCTCCTGGCGGTGCTCGACGACCCGGCCAGCGGCCAGCCGGTGGTGGCGGGCGTGGCCCGCCTGTGCCGGCTCCCGGGCCGGGCCGAAGCCGAGTTTGCCGTGGTGGTGTCCGACCCGTGGCAGCACCAGGGAATCGGCACGAAGTTGCTGCAGCAGCTCGTCGAAGTCGGGCGGGCCGAGGGGCTCAAGCGCATCGCCGGGCAGGTCCTGGCGGAGAATGGCGCCATGCTGCGAACCTGCGAGCGCGTCGGATTCCGCCTCCGGCACGGCGGCGGAACGGAATGCACGGCGGAGATCGCGCCATGAACACGGCGACGCCTTCCCCGCGGGCGGATCGGGTGCCGGGATCGTCGCGGGTGGGACGGGCGGCCGCGTGGATCGCGCTGTACCTTGCCCTGGCCCTCGCGCCGCTGGCGATGCTGCTCGCGGGCCCGCTGCCTGCAGGCGGCGGCCGGCGGTGGGATTTTGCGCTGGCGCTTGGTTTTGGTGGACTCGGCGTGCTGGGCCTGCAGTTCGCGCTGACGGCGCGGTTCCGCCGGGCGACAGCCCCGTTCGGCATCGACATCATCTATTATTTCCATCGCTACGCGGCCCTGGTCGGGGTCGCCCTGGTGGGGGCCCATTACGCGCTGCTGCGGCTCTGGTTCCCGGAGACGCTGGGCACGGCGAATCCGCTCGAGGCGCCGGGCCACCTGACCGCGGCCCGCGTCTCCCTCGTGCTCTTTTTCCTCCTGACGGTCTCCTCGCTGGCGCGGAAACAACTGCGACTCGAATACGATACCTGGCGGATCGCCCACGCGGTCATGGCGGTGAGCGCGATGGTGCTGGCGATCGGACATGTCCTGGCCGTCGGCCATTATACGGCGGCCGCCTGGCGTGGTTCCGTCTGGACGGTGTATTCGGCACTCTGGATCCTCGTGGCCGGCTACATCCGGATCGTCCGGCCATGGAGCCTGCTCCGCCAGCCCTACCGGGTGGTGTCCGTGGCGCCCGAGCGGGGGCGCTCGTGGACGCTCACCGTCGCCCCGGTGCGGGGCGCGGCGCTCGCGTTTCGGCCGGGGCAATTCGCGTGGCTGTCGCTCGGCTGCAGCCCGTTTCGCGCGCGGGAGCATCCGTTCTCATTTTCCGGCAGCGCGGCGGACCGGACGCAACTGCGTTTCACGATCAAGGAGCTGGGCGACTTCACCCGGACTCTCCGCGACGTGGCGCCGGGCAGCGTGTCCTACGTCGATGGGCCGCACGGCGTCTTCACCCCCGATTGCTTTCCGGCGGCGCCGGGATTCGTCTTCCTGACCGGTGGCGTCGGGCTCGCGCCGGTCATGAGCATGCTGCGCACCCTGGCAGACCGGGGCGACCGCCGGCCCCTGCAGTTGATCCATGGCAGCCGCGCCTGGGACGAAGTGCTTTTCCGCGAGGAACTGTCCGCGCTCCAGTCCCGGCTGGCCCTCGGCGTGGTGCACGTGTTGCAGGAACCCCCGCCGGGGTGGGATGGCCCGGTAGGGGTGTTGTCACCGGACGTGATCGCGCCGCTGATCGCATCGCGGGCGGCGACGGATGTGTTCTTCGTCTGCGGGCCGAAACCCATGACGGCTTCCGTGCAGCGCACCTTGCGCTCCCAAGGCGTGTCGCTCCGCCGGGTTCAGACGGAACATTTCGACATGGCGTGAGCGCCACCGTGACATGAGAGAACGCCTCGCCCTCCTGCTCTGCGGCCTGACCCTCGTGCTGGCGACGGGGCTGGCCTGGCTGTTCGCGGTCCGCCACAACCCGCGGCCTTCGCACCGCGCTCCGCCGGCGGTTTCCCCTCCGGCCCAATCGGTCACGGGCGCCCGCCTGTTTCTCGAGCAAGGCTGCGCCAACTGCCACGCCATCGGCGGCGCTGGCAATCCGCGATATCCGCTGGATGGCGTCGCCGCCCGTCGCGACCGCGCCGAGCTCGAGGCCTGGATCGGAGGGACGGGCGTCGCCGCCGGCCAGCTCGCGGGCTCCGTCGTGCGCCGCAAGGAGCGCTACCGGGAACTTCCGGCGGAAGACATGGCGGCGTTGCTGGATTACCTGCAGGCCGCAGGAGGCGGCCGGCCGTGAAGCGCCGCGCAGGGGCCAAGAAGTGCCCACGAATTCGCAACGACCGCGGAGCCCGCGGCGTTCGATGTGGTACGTTGACCGTGAACCCAGCCGAACCCCAGCGGAGGCACTCCAATGAAGACAATCGTGGCGGCAGTGGATTTCTCGGCGGCAACCGAGCCGGTGTTGCGTGAAGCGGTCCGGGTCTGCCGCCTGCTGAAGGCGAGGCTGGCGGTGGTGCACGTGGTGCCGCCGCCCTCGACGTTGCGCGACCTGTTTCCCGCCGGCGCGCTCTCGGCCGAGCTGCTGCTGGCGGCGAAACGGGAGGCATCGGAACGCCTCGAACAGATCGCGCGCGCCGTGGGACGGAAAGTGCGGCGCGTGGAGATTCTCCGGGTGACCGGCGAGCCGGTGGGTGCGATCGTGGCGGAGGCCGCGCGACTGAAGGCGGAGTTCCTCCTGATCGGGGCCCACGGTCACACGGCGATCTTCGACCGCCTGACGGGCGGGGTCGCGCGCGGTGTCCTGGCGCGCGCGGAATGTCCGGTGATCGTCGTCCCGGCAGCGCGATCCCGGCGGGCATGAGCGCACGGGAAGCGAAACCGCCGCCGGCGGATTGGACGTGGCACCGCGAAACGCTGCTCGCGCTTCGCCGCCACCTCGTCAGCGGGCGCGGGGAACTCGGCCTGGAGCCCGGCGCCGTGGCGCAATCCGGGACCTACGACCACGAACTCGCCCTCGCGCTGCCGGCCGACCGGGCCCTGGCGCTGCGCGAGGTGGAGGACGCGCTGCGGCGGATCGAGCGCGGCACGTACGGAATCTGCGAGGCGACCGGCGTGCCGATCGCGCGCGTGCGCCTGCGCGCGGCACCCTGGCGCCGGTACACCCCGCAGGCGTCGCGCCGGTTGAAGGTGCTGTAGACGAGGCCGGCAGAGCGCGCCCGCCGAGTCGCAGCCGATCAGGGCGGGCACCGAAACGCAAAGACGCGAAGGAGAGCAAGGACTCGCGCAGGAAAGCTTGGCGAAACGTCGCGTTTCTTTGCGACTTGGCGTTTAGGTTTGGGGTACAGCCCTATCGAATCTGCGCTAGGAAAGGGCGGCGACCGGCGGGCGGGTTTGCCTGGTTTCCGCCTTCGCGGCACCGCCCGGGCCAGCGCGGAAACTGCGCCAGCTCCGGAGCGGCCAGGCGGCGGCCAGCATCACGGCGAGCTGGGACGCGGCGAACGCAATCAACCACCAGAAAGCGGCGCCCATGAAGCCATAGCTGTGGAGGCCCACGCCCAGCATGTTGACGCCAAACCAGCTCCACGCGGTCACGATGTTGCCGAAGACGGCCATCACCGCCAGGCCGCGCTCGCGGACGAACCCCCCGATGCGGGCGTGCAGGATGAGCGCATTCCACATCACGATCAGCAGGGCACCGTTTTCCTTGGGATCCCAGCCCCAGAAGCGACCCCACGACTGGTCGGCCCAGATGCCGCCGAGCACGGTGCCGACGAAGCTGAAGAGCGTCGCCACGCACACGGTGCCGTAGATCATGCGTGCGATCCCGTCGGCGGTCGCCGGATCGAGCGAGCGCGTGAACCGCCCGCGCAGCACGTAGATGAGGGCGAGGAATCCCGCGAGGAAGGTCGCGGAGTAGCCGACCGTGATCGTGACCACGTGCGTCGCCAGCCAGAAGTTGGAATCGAGCACGGCGCGCATCATCTCGAGGGTGTCGCCCGAGAGCGCGAGGTGATGCGCGATCAGCAACGTGGCGAAACCGATCAGACCCGCCGCGGCGCTGCCGATGGCATTGCGGAAGCAGAACTCGAGCACGAGGCAGAGCGCGACGGCAGCCCACCCGACGAACAACGCCGACGAATACAGGTTCGTCACGGGCGGCCGCCCCTCGAGCCACATGCGCGCGCCGATGCCGGCGGTGGTGAGCGCGAACGCCAGCGCGACGAGCACGAAGGCGGAACGTCCCAGCGCATCCGGCCACCGCAACCATGAGAGCAGCGCGACGAGCAATGCGGCGACGTGGAGGATCGAGGCGGTGTAGAACGGCTGCGCGGCGTTGAAGCGAAATTCGAACGCGATCCGACGCAACGCGTACGGCAGCGAGCCGGGCAGGCCGGCGTGAAGCTCGGCCACGTGGCGGTTGAAGCCCGGGGCATCGCCTGCCAGCCACGCGCGGCCGACGGCGGCGTAGGCCCGGGCCGCAGGCGCGACCGCCGGGCGGGAGAAACGCTCGGTCCAGGCTCCGCCCGCCGTCTTCCACCCGGACGCGTCGGGCGTCTCGACCGGCGGCGGGATCACATGCAGGTAGCCGCTGCGGTCCATGACCGCGAAGGCGCGGGCGAGTTCGACGGTGAGCGCCGCATCGGCCGGCGCGAGCGCCCGCCCGTCCGATGGAGGTTCGCCCGCGCCGGGGCCCGGCGGCAGCATCTCGAAGCGCGCCAGCCGCTCGAGAAATGCCGGGTCGCCGGGCGCGACCAGGCTCGCCTGCAGACGCTGGTAGAGAAGCAGGGCGTCGCGCAGCTTCACCACGGCCCGCTGGAAGGCGGAACGGCCGCTCGCGGCCGTCGCATCGGCCAGCTTTGCCTGGCGGTCGATGTCGCCGAGGCGGGCGGCGAACTGCTGCAGCGCGAAACGCTTCCCGCCGTCACCGTCCCCGGGAGCGAGTCCGAGCAGCGCGAGGACCTCGGGGTGCACGATCTCGAAGACGCGGTAAGCGTCGGCGGCGGCGGGCCGATACAGGACGTCGAGCAGCCACTCCGCCGGCGGCACGGAGCGCCCGCCGGGTGCGGTCACCCGCTGCCGGCCCTGGAACACCAGCAGCGAGGTGCGCGCGACGGTGTCGAGAGGCTTCACGCGGCCATTGACCAGCGTCGGCAGCCGCGAGAAGCCGAGCACGTCGAACGCGGCGGGATTCCGCGGCGCGCGCAACGACCAGGCGATGGCGAGCAGCGCAAGCCCGCCCACGACGGCGGCGAGCCCGTTGCGCAGGAGCTGGCTTTCCGGCGGCGGCGGCGCGGCGGCCGGACGCGGCGCGGCCGCGGGGCCGCGGACGGAGGACGTCCGCCGGCGGACGAACCCGGCGAGGTGGAAACCGAACTGATAGACGAGCCCGAGCCCCATCAGCGTCGGCGGTGCGGGCTGGAAGGCGACCGCGCGTTCGAGCGCTTCGCCGGCCGGCACCAGCTTGCCCATCGCCCGCTGCGTCATGCCGAGATTGTGCCAGGCCGGCGGGTAGTCGGGCG